>NZ_JBSGVQ010000010.1:0-191605 GCF_053608525.1 Nocardia sp. NPDC055029 | reverse complement strand
GAGGTGATCAGTAGCGGTCGACGGTGGGCGGCTGCGGGATCTCGAAACCGGTGCCGGGGAAGGACTTCTCCAGCGCGGCCTTCCACGAGCCGTCGGCGATCATCGCTTCGATCGCGTCGTTGACCTTGGTGCGCGCCTCGGTCTCACCCTTCTTGATACCGATGCCGTACTTCTCGGTGGTGAAGGGCTTGTTGACCAGCTTGTAGGAGCCCGGCGACTGCGCGGCGTAGCCGGCGAGGATGACGTTGTCGGTGGTGACCGCGTCCATCGCGCCGCCGCGCAGCGCCTCGATGCACAGCGAGTAGGTGTCGTAGGTCTGCAGCTGCGCCTGCGGGTACTTGTCCTTGATGTTCTGGGCCGGGGTGGAACCCTTCACCGAGCACACCTTCTTGCCCGCCAGCGAATCCGGGCCGGTGATGTCGGTGTTGTCGGCGCGCACGAGCAGATCCTGACCGGCGACGTAGTAGGGGCCGGCGAAATCGACCTTCTCCTTGCGCTTGTCGGTGATCGAGTAGGTCGCGACGACGAGGTCGACCTGACCGTTCTCGAGCAGCGTCTCGCGCTGCGCCGACGGCGATTCCTTGAAGGTGACGTTCTCCGGCTTCACGCCCAGCTTGTCGGCGACGTACTTGGCCACCTCGACATCGAAACCGCTGTAGGTGCCGTCGGTGTTGCGCAGGCCGAGGCCCGGCTGGTCGAACTTGATACCGACGGTCAGCTTGCCTTCCTTGGCGTGGTCGAGCACCGACCCCTCGTCACCGCCGCCACAGCCCGCGGTGAGCGTGGCAGCCAATGCCAGTGCCGCGGCGCCGATTCCGACCCGCATCGCACGATTGATCCTCATCGAGTGTCCTTCTCTGGTGATGGGTGGGTGGGCTCAGTGACTGAGAATTTTGCCGAGGAAGTCCTTGGCGCGGTCGGAGGCGGGCGCGGTGAAGAAGGTGTCGGGCGTGGTGTCCTCGACGACCTCGCCGTCGGCCATGAACAGCACGCGGTCACCGGCGCGGCGGGCGAAGCCCATCTCGTGGGTGACGACGAGCATCGTCATGCCCTCCTTGGCGAGGGAGACCATCACCTCGAGCACCTCGTTGACCATCTCCGGGTCCAGCGCCGAGGTGGGCTCGTCGAACAGCATCACCTTCGGGTCCATCGCCAGCGACCGGGCGATGGCGACGCGCTGCTGCTGGCCGCCTGACAACTGAGCCGGGTACTTCTCCGCCTGGTTGGCGATACCCACCCGGTCGAGCAGGGCGAGGGCGTGCTTGCGCGCCTCGTCCTTCTTGATGCCGCGCACCTTCAGCGGCGCGAGCATCACGTTCTCGAGAATCGTCTTGTGCGCGAACAGATTGAACGACTGGAACACCATGCCGACCTCGGCGCGCAGCGCGGCCAGCGCCTTGCCCTCGGCGGGCAGGGCGACACCGTCGATGGCGATGTCGCCGGAGTCGATCGGTTCGAGCCGGTTGATGGTGCGGCAGAGGGTGGATTTTCCCGAACCCGAGGGGCCGAGGACGATCACGACCTGCCCGCGGGGGACTTCCAGGTTGATGTGGCGCAGAACGTGGAGGTCACCGAAGTGTTTGTCCACGTTGCGCATCGAGATCATCGGCGGCGCGCCAGCAGTGGCGGCGGCGTCGGCTTTCCCGGTCGCGGGTGCGGCGTCGTCGGTCATGGTCAGAAACCTTAGGCGTTCTTCGGAGATTTGCCCGGGTTTCCGTGACTCGCCGTCGCGGCACGCCGAAACGACACCGGCCGGTAACCTGCCGGTACCACGGGCGACTCCCGACCGCGACGCAGACCACATCAGGTGCGGCCCGTACCCTGGACGGGTGGATTCGAACGGACAGAACGCGACGGAGCGCGCGGCGACGCAGGCGCGCAGTTACGAGGTCCGCACCTTCGGCTGCCAGATGAACGTACACGACTCCGAACGCTTGTCCGGCCTGCTCGAAGACGCGGGCTATGTGAAGGCCGCGCCCTCGGACACCCCCGACCTGGTGGTGTTCAACACCTGCGCGGTGCGCGAGAACGCCGACAACAAGCTCTACGGCACCCTCGGCCATCTGGCGCCGGTGAAGCAGGGCCGTCCCGGCATGCAGATCGCCGTCGGCGGCTGCCTGGCGCAGAAGGACCGCCAGACGGTCGTGCGCAAGGCGCCCTGGGTGGACGTGGTGTTCGGCACGCACAACATCGGCTCGCTGCCGGTGCTGCTCGAGCGGGCCCGCCACAACGAACAGGCTCAGGTCGAGATCCTCGAATCGCTCGAGGCCTTCCCGTCCACGCTGCCGGCCAAGCGGGAGTCGGCGTACGCGGGCTGGGTGTCGATCTCGGTGGGCTGCAACAACACCTGCACCTTCTGCATCGTGCCGGCGCTGCGCGGCAAGGAGGTCGACCGCCGCCCCGGTGACGTGCTCGCCGAGGTGCAGGCGCTGGTCGACCAGGGCGTGCTCGAGGTGACGCTGCTCGGCCAGAACGTCAACTCCTACGGCGTGAACTTCGTCGACCCGGAGCAGCCGCGCGATCGCGGCGCCTTCGCCCAGCTGCTGCGCGCGACCGGGCAGATCGAGGGCCTCGAGCGGGTGCGGTTCACCTCGCCGCATCCGGCCGAGTTCACCGACGACGTCATCGAGGCGATGGCGCAGACCCCCACCGTCTGCCCGCAGCTGCATATGCCGCTGCAGTCCGGCTCCGACCGGGTGCTCAAGGCGATGCGCCGCTCCTACCGCAAGGAACGTTTCCTCGGCATCATCGAGAAGGTGCGCGCCGCGATGCCGCACGCCTCGATCACCACCGACATCATCGTCGGCTTCCCCGGCGAGACCGAGGAGGACTTCCAGGAGACCCTCGACGTCGTGCGCCGCGCGCGGTTCACCAGCGCCTACACCTTCCAGTACTCCAAGCGGCCGGGCACGCCCGCGGCCGAACTGCCCGACCAGCTGCCCAAGGCGGTCGTGCAGGAACGCTACGACCGGCTGATCGCGCTGCAGGAGCAGGTGTCGCTGGAGGCCAACCAGGCGCTGATCGGCACCGAGGTGGAGCTGCTCGTCGCCGAGGGGGCCGGTAAGAAGAACGCGGTCACCGCCCGGATGAGCGGTCGCGCGCGCGACGGCAGGCTGGTGCACTTCCGGCCCGGCGCCGACGCGGGGATCCGGCCGGGCGACATCGTCACCGTTGACATCACCGAGGCGGCGCCGCATCACCTCATCGCCGACGGTGTGGTCACGTCGCACCGGCGGACCAAGGCGGGCGACGCGCACGAGCGCGGGGTGACGCCCAAGACCGAGCCGATCGGTGTCGGCCTCGGCCTGCCGCGGATCGGCGCCCCGGTCGTCGAGCCCGTGGTCGACGGCTGCTCGACCGGGTGTTCGGCGTGAACGGTTCGGACGAACCCGAACCTACTACCGGTCGTAGTGGGTCGGGTGCTGGTGTCCCGTCCGGGGATGGCACAGTAGAGCCCGGCGCACACGAGGCCGGCAACGATCAGCCTGCGGACAGGAGTGACGACGCGGTGAACCGGGTGGACGACAAGGAATTCGAACAGTTCCGCGGCGAACTCGACGCGGTGGAACGCCGCATCGCCGGCGAGATCGATCCCGGCGCGCGGGCGCTGGTCGTGGCGGGCGCGGTCTTCGCGCTGCTGATCTCGCTGGTGCTGCCGACCGCGGGTACCGCGCGCGGCTTCGACGTGCTGCTCGACACCGACGCCGCGGGAGTCGAGCACATCGGCCTGCCGTCGCGGATCTTCGTCTGGCTGGTCATCGTCTTCGGTGTCGGCTTCTCCCTGCTCGCCCTGACCACCCGCCGCTGGGTGCTGGCCTGGCTGGCCTGCGCGGGCTCGGCCGTCGGCAGCGTGTTCGGCGTGCTGTCGATCTGGCACCGTCAGACCCCCGGCCTCGGCAACTACGAGGGCGCGGGCCCCGGCATCGGCCTGATCCTGGGCACCATCGCGATCATGGTGCTCACCTTCCACTGGGTGCGCGTCGTGTGGAGCCGCACCGCGGTGCAGCTCGCCGCCGAAGAGCAGCGCCGCAACGCCGCCCGCGAAGCCGAGGACCGCGACCGCAAGCGCCTCACCGGCGAATAGGGAACGCAAACAAAGAAACCCCCGACCAGTGGTCGGGGGTTTCTCCTGTTCTATCGGTTGCTGACGGCGCCCTCGGCGGCTTCGGCCCATTCGCGCCACTGCTTGGCCTGTTCCAGGGCCTTCTCCGCGTCGCGCTTCTTGCCCGCCGCGGTGGCCTTGGCGGCCTGCTCCTCGAACTGGGCGACCCGCTCGCGGAACTGGGCGGCGCGGGCAACGGCTTCCGGGTCGGTGCGGCGCCACTGCTGGTCGGCCGCGTCGCGCACGCGCTTCTCGATGGCGCGCAGCTTGCCTTCCAGCTCCTGCATGCGCTCGCGCGGCACCTTGCCGATGGCGTCCCACTTGTCCTGCAGTTCGCGCAGCGCGTTGCGGGCGGCGTCGAGCCCTGCGGCCGGGTCGATGTGCTCGTAGGCGCGCAGCAGTTCCTGCTTGGCGGTGGCGTTGTGCTCGAACTCGGCGTCGCGCTCGGACACCGCCGCGTTGCGGGCGGCGAAGAACACGTCCTGGGCGCTCTTGAACCGGCGCCACAGTGCCTCGTCGGCCTCGCGCGGCGCGCGACCAGCGGCCTTCCACTCGGTGAGCAGATCGCGGAACACCGCGGCCGTTCCGGTCCAGTCGGTGGACCCGGACAGCTCCTCGGCGCGCACACACAGCTCTTCCTTGCGGGTCTTCGCCGAGGCGCGTTCCCGGTCGAGCTCGGCGAAGTGGGCGCCGCGGCGGCGGTTGAACGCCTCGCGGGCCTTGGAGTAGCGCTTCCACAGGGCGTCGTCGACCTTGCGGTCGACCCCGCGGATGGACTTCCACTCGTCGAGGATCTCGCGCAGCCGATCGCCCGCGTGCTTCCACTGGGTGGACTCGGCGGCGATCTGCTCGGCCTCGGCGGCGAGGGCTTCCTTGCGCTCGGTGTGCTCGTGCCGGGCGCGCTCCTTCTCCTCCTTGGCGTGCGCGGCGGCTTCCTCGGAATGCTCGGTGATGGCCTGCAGGCGCGTGGCCAGCCCGTCGATATCGCCGATGACGGCCGCGGTGGGCAGCGTCTCGGCGATCGCGAGCGCGGCGGCCTTGGTCTTGCGGGCGTCGGCGCCCGCGGCCAGTCTGGCCTCGAGCAGCGCGACCTCGGTCGCCAGATCGTCGAAGCGGCGGCCGAAGTGCTCGAGCCCCTCGGCGGCGTCGCCCGCCTGCCAGGAGCCGATGACGCGCTCGCCGTCGGCGGTCTTCACCCAGGCGGTGCCGTCCTCGTCGACGCGGCCCCACTTGCTCGGGTCGGTGACGGTCGGCACGACCACGGGATGCGGATGGGGTTGATCGGGTCCCGGCGCCGGTTTCACGGCGTGCGGCTTCGGCGGACGCGGAGACTTTCCGCCGGGCTTGGGGGTAGCGGAGGGTCGCGGGCCCGGACCGGGGGTGGGCTTCGCGGTTCCGTTGCTGTCGGTCATTGCTCTCCGTCCCTGCCGCGCGTCACGGCTGCCTGGTTACGCCCTAGCACATCCCATTGAACCCGGTTCGAGCCGAGGAAACCATCGATCCCAGGGATCGGATGCCGGATTTCCTGGGATTTCGTCCCGGACGACGTGGGTAGTCGCACCTGAAAACACTAGCAATCTCGGCGCGCATCACCGCGCCGGACACTCGCAGACCGCAGCCGGGTCGTGGTGCGGCGGGTGCCGGGCCGCCCGCGCGGTACGGCTACGGTTACGGCGTGTTCTCGATAGCGGCCCTGGTCCCGTCGCCGCCGATGCTGGTGCCCGAGCTGTGCGGGCGTCCCGTCGCGTCCGGCAGCGATCCCGACGACCCGACCGCGGTGCTGCGCGCCGCGGCACTCGACGCCGCGGGCACCCTCGCCGCGTCCGCCGACCGATGGACCGTCGTCGGCGTCGGCGCGCACGACCAGAACTTCCCGGCCACGACCAGAGGGACGTTCCGTGGTTTCGGCGCCGACGTTGTCGTCGGCCTCGGCCCCGCCGGCGCGGATCCGGGTCCAGCAGACGCCCAGCTTCCCCTGTCCGTCCTGGTCGCCGGATGGTTGCGCGAGCAGGTGGCGCCGGGGATCTCGGTGCGGGCGCGGCTGCTCGCCGCCGACGCGTCGCCGTCGGACTGCGCGCATGCCGGCGCCGCGTTGCGGGCCGAACTGGACGCCGACGCGGTGCCGCACGCGGTGCTCGTCGTCGCCGACGGCGCGGCGACGCTGACCGTCACGGCGCCGGGCTACCTGGACGAGCGGGCGGCGCCGGTGCAGCAGGCCCTCGACACCGCGCTGCGATCCGGATCGCGGTCCGGGCTCGCCGTGCTCGACCCCGCGCTGTGCGCCGAACTGCTGCTCGACGGACGTGCCGCCTACCAGGTACTCGGCGGTCTGTTCGCCGCCGATCCGGCCGATCCGCGGGTGCGTACCCTCTATCAGGGCGCACCCTATGGTGTCGGCTACGACGTGAGCGTGTGGCAACCGAGTGGACAGGAAGGTATCGACGAGTGACGAGCAGGCCAGGGCGCCCGATCGCGGTCGTCGGCCCCACCGCCACCGGGAAATCCGATCTCGCGCTCGATCTCGCCGAACGGCTCGGCGGCGAGATCGTCAATATCGATGCGATGCAGCTCTATCGCGGGATGGACGTCGGCACCGCGAAACTGCCGCCCGACCAGCGCCGCGGGATCCCGCACCACCTGCTCGACGTCCTCGACGTCACCGAGACCGCGACGGTCGCCGCCTATCAGAGCGCCGCGAGCGCGATCGTCGAGGACATCATGGCCCGCGGACTCGTCCCGGTGATCGTGGGCGGTTCGATGATGTACGTACAGGCGCTGCTCGACCAGTGGGACTTCCCGGCCACCGACCCCGAGGTCCGCGCGCGCTGGGAGGCGCTGCTCGCCGAGGGCGGGGTGCACGCGGTGCACGCCGCACTGAAGGATGCCGACCCGGTCGCGGCGTCGACCATCCTGCCCACCGACGGCAGGCGGATGGTGCGCGCGCTCGAGGTCGTCGAGCTGACCGGGCAGCCCTTCGCCGCCTCGGCGCCGACGATCGGCACCCCGCGCTGGGACACCGCCATCCTCGGTGTCGACCGGGAGACCGCGGCCCTGGACGCCCGGATCGAGGCGCGCACCGCCCTCATGTTCGACACCGGCCTGGTCGAGGAGGTGCGCGGCCTGATCGAACTCGGCCTGCGTGACGGCCAGACCGCCCGCCGCGCGATCGGCTACGCCCAGGTGCTGGCCCATCTCGACGGCGAATACGACCTCGCCCACGCCCGCGAGCGCACCCTGATCGGCACCCGCCGGTATGTGCGCAGGCAGCGGTCGTGGTTCCGCCGCGATCCCAGGGTGACCTGGGTCGACGGCGCCGACCCCGAGCTCGCCGCGACCGCGCTGGCGCTGCTCTCCCCTCACCACACAGACCCGACAGGACGGACAGCGCAGTGACGCGTCGAGTGAGTACCCGCAACGCCTCGGTGCAGGTGTGGCAGGCCTACCTCAACAACCGGACAAAACGTCATCGTGACAGCCGGTTCCTCGTGCAGGGCGTGCGCCCGATCACCCAGGCGCTGGCCAACGACTGGCCGCTGGAAACGCTGCTCTACCGGCTCGGCACCCCCGAGCTGTCCGGCTGGGCGCGCGAGGTGCTCGACACCGCCGACGTGCCGCAGGTCGGGCTGGTGCCCGAACTGATGGCCGAGCTGGGGGAGAAGGCGGCGAGCGTGCCGGAGATCGTCGCGGTCGCGGTCTCGCAGCAGCCGGACCTTGCCGACTACGCGCCCGGCGAACCGGGGGAGGACGCGCCGGTCGTCGTCGTGTTCGACCGCCCGAACTCGCCGGGCAACCTCGGCACGCTGATCCGCTCCGCCGACGCCTTCGGCGCGTCCGGGGTGATCGTCACCGGCCACGGCGCCGACCAGTTCGATCCGCAGGCCGTGCGCGCCTCCACCGGTTCGCTGTTCGCCGTCCCGGTCCTGCGCGCCGCCGGACCCGCACAGGTCCTCGAATTCCGGGACCGCCAGGCGGCGCGCGGCATCCCCACCCGCATCGTCGGCACCGACGAGGACGCGCCGAGCACCATCTACGACTACGACTTCACCGAGGCCACGATCCTGGTCGTCGGCAACGAGACCACCGGGATGAGCTCGGCCTGGGCCGAGGCCTGCGACGACCTGGTGACCATCCCGATGGGCGGCACCGCCAGCTCGCTCGGCGCGCCGTCGGCGGGCGCGATCAGCCTCTACGAGATCGCCCGCCAGCGGCGCACCTTCGCCCGGTAGCGCGGCGCTCGGCGGCGAAGAGGACAATGACGACCGTGTCCGACATCGAATTCAGCAAGGGCAACGGCACCCAGAACGACTTCGTCGTGCTGCCCGACCCGCAGGCCCGGCTCGACCTGACCGCCGACCGCGTCGCCGCGCTGTGTGACCGGCAGCGTGGCCTCGGCGCCGACGGCGTGCTGCGCGTCGCCACGGCGGCCGCCCTCGTCGACGCGGGGGTGCTCGATGCGCTGCCCGACGGCGTCGGCGGCGACGACTGGTTCATGGACTACCGCAATGCCGACGGTTCGATCGCCGAGATGTGCGGCAACGGTGTGCGGGTGTTCGCGCACTATCTGAACGCGTCCGGGATGGAATCGCGCACCGAGTACGTCGTCGGCAGCCGCGCTGGCGCCCGGCCCGTCGTTGTACACGCGGCGGGACCGGTCGACGGCGAGGTCACCGTCGACATGGGTGTCGTGCGTGAACTCGGCCCGTCCACCGCCACCCTGGGCGGCTGGGCGCTGCCGGGGATCGGCATCGATGTCGGCAATCCGCATCTGGCCTGCGTCGACGAGGGACTCACCGTCGACGCGCTGGCCAAACTCGATCTGGCCGTCTCGCCCGGCTTCGATCCCGACCTGTTCCCGCACGGGGTCAATGTCGAGATCCTCACCGCGCTGGGTCCCGACAACGCCGTCGACATGCGGGTCTACGAACGCGGCGTCGGCGAAACACGGTCCTGCGGAACGGGAACCGTCGCCGCGGCGGCCGCGGCGCTGACCGCCGCCGGTGTCCCGGTCGGCAGCGGATCCGGCGAGGTGACCGTGCGGGTACCCGGCGGCCAGGTGCGCGTCACCATCGACCAGGGCCGGGCCTGGTTGCGCGGTCCCTCGGTGCTGCTGGCCACCGGCACGTTGTCACGGGACTGGTGGAACGCGCAGTAGCCGGATAACCGGATGCGCACTGTCACCGTGACGTGGCAGCATAGAAGGCGTATGACGAAACCAGACACCCCCACAGAGCCCACCTCGGCCGAGCACACCACCGCGGCCGATCCCGACGTGGCCGCCGACCGCGGCGACGTCGACGACGCGCTCGCCCGCCACGCGGCCCGCATGCAGCGTCCCGGCTGGGCACCCGAACCCACCGTCGGCGAGATGCAGCTCGACGAGCGCTCCTCGCTGCGCCGTGTCGCCGGGCTGTCCACCGAACTCACCGACATCACCGAGGTCGAATACCGGCAGCTGCGCCTGGAACGGGTCGTGCTGGTCGGTGTGTGGACCACCGGCAGCTCCGCCCAGGCCGAGGCGAGCATGGTCGAGCTGGCCGCCCTCGCCGAGACCGCGGGCTCCGAGGTTCTCGAAGGCCTGATCCAGCGCCGCGACAAGCCGGACCCGGCCACCTACATCGGCTCCGGCAAGGCCGAGGAACTGCGCACCGTGGTCCTCGACACCGGCGCCGACACCGTGATCTGCGACGGTGAACTCACCCCCGCGCAGCTGACCGCGCTGGAGAAGGTCGTCAAGGTCAAGGTCATCGACCGCACCGCGCTGATCCTCGACATCTTCGCCCAGCACGCCACCTCCCGCGAGGGCAAGGCCCAGGTCGCGCTCGCGCAGATGGAATACATGCTGCCGCGACTGCGTGGCTGGGGTGAGTCGATGTCCAGGCAGGCCGGTGGCCGCGCCGGCGGCAACGGTGGTGGTGTCGGTCTGCGTGGTCCCGGTGAGACCAAGATCGAGACCGACCGCCGCCGCATCCGCGAGCGGATGGCCAAGCTGCGCCGCGAGATCCGGGAGATGAAGACCGCCCGCGACACCATGCGCGCCCGGCGCGCGGGCAGCGGCGTCCCCGCGATCGCCATCGTCGGCTACACCAACGCGGGCAAGTCCAGCCTGATGAACGCGCTCACCGGCGCGGGCCTGCTGGTCCAGGACGCGCTGTTCGCCACCCTGGATCCGACCACCCGCAGGGCCGCGCTCGACGACGGCCGCGAGATGGTGTTCACCGACACCGTCGGCTTCGTCCGCCACCTGCCGACCCAGCTGGTCGAGGCGTTCCGCTCGACCCTGGAAGAGGTCACCGGCGCCGACCTGCTGCTGCACGTCGTCGACGGTTCCGATCCGCTGCCGCTCGAACAGATCAGGGCGGTCCGCGAGGTGATCACCGACGTGATCAAGGAGCAGGGCACCGCCGCACCGCCGGAACTGCTGGTGGTCAACAAGATCGACGCGGCCGACCCGAACGAGCTCACCCGGCTGCGTGGGCTGCTGCCCGACGCGGCCTTCGTCTCCGCGCAGACCGGCGCCGGGGTGGAGGAGTTGCGCGAGCGGCTCTCGGAGGTACTCGGCGGGCTCGATGTCGACATCAGCGTGCTGCTGCCTTACAGCCGCGGCGATCTGCTCGCGCGCATCCACGCCGACGGCCGGATCATCTCCGCCGAGCATGAAGAAGGCGGCACCCGGGTCAGGGCGCGCGTGCCCCAGGCACTGGCCGCACCCCTGTCGGAATACGCCCATTCGGGTCCGGCCGAAGTCGTGCCGAGCTGATCCGACCAGCCGGATTTGCCGCGGGGTAGCGGCCAAGATCGATGCGACACAGCCATTTTCGGGCGCTATGGTCGATTGTCGACAGCAGGAGGGTGTTATGTCGAATGACCAGCGGGGTCCAGAGAGTGTGACAGAGAACAGGGCGGGATCGGTCGAGCAGGGCGACCGGATCCTCTCCGACAACGCGCCGTTGAACCCGACGCCGAGCGAGTGGGAGATCCGCGCGTTCGAGGCGGTGTTCGCGCCGGTGACCGCGTGGGCGAGCCCGCGGTTCTACGGCCTGGACAACATTCCGGCCGAGGGCCCGGTGCTGATCGTGGCCAACCACAACCTGCTCGGCGGGATCGATGCGCCGCTGCTGATGCCTGCGATCCTGCGGGCACGCGGGCGGCTGGTGCGCGGGCTGGCCGAGCATGTGCTGATGGTGCCGGGCGTGCGCCATCTCCTGCACCGCTTCGGCGCCGTGCGCGGGACGCGCAACAACTGCCTGGCGCTGCTCGAGCAGGGGGAAGCGGTTGTCGTGTTCCCCGGTGGCGGCCGGGAGGCGATCCGCCGCAAGGGTGAGAAGTACGTGCTCAAGTGGGAGGGCAGGACCGGGTTCGCGCGGATGGCGATCCAGGCGGGGGTGCCGATCGTGCCGCTGGCGATGATCGGCGTCGACGACGCGTTCGACATCGTCTTCGACGGCCAGCATCCGGTGATGCGCCCGCTGCGCTGGACGTGCAGCCTGCTCGGCATAAACCCCGAGCTGAACCCGCCGATGGTCAAGGGCATCGGCCCGACACCGCTGCCGCGACCGGAACGGTTCTACTACTCCGCGGGCGCGCCGATCGACCCCACGCCGTGGCTCGAGGCCGAGGATCTCGATGCCGCGGCCGCCGACTTGCGCGATGTGGTCCGCAAGGGGCTCGAGGAGGAACTGGAGTTCCTGTTCAACGAGCGTGACCGCGATTCCGGTCGCACCCTGGTCGGCCGTCTGCGCGGCGCTCTGCCGTTCTGAGCCGGTCCGGCGCTGCGGAATGCCCGCGGCGCCGACCGTGTTACCCGCTATACGGACCCAAGTCCGGATAGCGGAAGGTGGCGACGACGATGGTGACGTCCCAGGTTCAGGTGGTACCCGGCGCGGACCGCGCGCACTGGTGGAACGAGTGGCTCGACTCGCGGCAGTCGTTCCCGGCGACGGGCAATTTCGCGCTCGAGGACCATGCGCACGGTCTGCTTCTGGTGCACAACGAGGACACCGTCGGCCCGGGTGAGGGCTTCGACACCCATCAGCACCGCGACACCGAGATCCTCACCTGGGTCCTGGAAGGCACGGTCGTCCACCAGGATTCGGCGGGCCATTCGGGCATGATCCATCCGGGGCTGGCACAGCGGATGAGCGCGGGCACCGGCATCCGGCATTCCGAACGCAACGGCGCGGGCTACCGGGAGCGCGAACGCCTGCACGTCGTGCAGATGTGGATTCCGCCGGATACCCCCGGCGTCGCGCCGAGCTATCAGGAACTCGACATCGAGGGTGACCTGCGCCGCAACACCCTGGTCCCGGTCGCCTCCGGCATGCGGAAGTACCGCGGCGAGGCCGCGATCGGCATCGGCAACCGCCATGCCGCCTTCCATGTGGCGCGACTGGATCCCGGGCAGGCGATCACCGTTCCCGACGCGCCCTACGGCCACGTGTTCGTCGCGCGCGGCTCCGTCGACTTCGAGGACAACGGCACCCTGGAACAGGGCGACGCCGTGCGCCTGACCGCCGCCGGCGGCCATCGCGTCACCGCGCTGACCGCCGCCGAGCTGCTGATCTGGGAGATGGACGCGTCCGTGCGCCGCTGAGCGCGATGCTCAGATCTTGCGGATGACGGTGACGACCTTGCCGAGGATTTGCGCGTCGTTGCCCGGGATCGGTTCGAAGTGCGGGTTGTGTGGCATCAGCCACACGTCCTTGCCGGTGCGCTTGAACGTCTTCACGGTCGCTTCGCCGTCGATCATGGCGGCCACGATGTCGCCGCCCTCGGCGACGTTCTGCTGCCGGACCACGACCCAGTCGCCGTCGCAGATGGCCGCGTCGACCATCGACTGGCCGACGACCTTCAGCAGGAACAGTGAACCGTCGCCGACGAGCTCGCGGGGCAGCGGGAAGACGTCTTCCACGGCCTGCTCGGCCAGGATCGGCCCACCGGCGGCGATCCGGCCGAGGACCGGGACGAAGGTCGGTGTCGGCCGGTTCGTGTCGACGTCGTCGGCCGGTTCGGGCAGCGTGGTCACCGAGCGGACCGCCTCGTCGAGACCGCGGACGTTCACCGCGCGCGGCCGGTTCGGGTCGCGGCGTAGATAGCCCTTGCGCTCGAGCGCCCGGAGTTGATGGGCCACCGAGGAGGTGGAGGTGAGCCCGACCGCGTCGCCGATCTCGCGGATGCTGGGCGGATAGCCGCGTTCGGTCACCGAGGTGCGGATGACGTCGAGGACCGTGCGCTGACGCACGGTGAGATCCGCGCCGGATCCCGATGTGACGGTGCCGGTAGCGCTTTCGTCACCCGTGTCGTCTGTGTGGGTCACCGTGTCCCGCCCTTTCGCTGGTCGATTTCGCCTTTCCGAGGCTAGTCGTGCCACGCCGAAGTATCAAACATCTGTTCGAGCATGTCGGGCGTTTCGTGCTGACATCGCCGTCGCGGCGTGGTAGAAATCGAACATCAGTTCGTCGCACACATGTTCGAACAAAGTGTGACACAGCGGCTTCACCAGCTATTCCTTCAGCAGCGGAGCACACCACCCCGGAGGTTCTTCCGATGAGCACAGCGACCAGCGCCCTGCAGTCCTACGACCCCGCCGCCTACCCCGAGCCGATCGCCCGGCGTCGCCGCAGCACCCGTGCGCGGCGGCCGTTCTCCCTCGTGCGTGGCGTGGGCGGCAGCCCGGTGGTGCGTCGTGCTGCCCAGCCCGCGATTGTGCGTCCCGAGAGGTCGCGTGGGCCTGCCGCCGAGGTGTTCGCCGCTTATGGAACGGACGGATTGGCCGCCGCGCGCGGGGTGCTCGCGGAGGCGGCGGCGCGGCCCGCCGACGCGGCGCTCGATATCGCCTTCGCCACGGTGCCGCAGACGGATTCGCCGCGGCCGCGGGTCGCGCGTGCGGCTCGCGCCGATCGTGGCCCGCGGGCGGCCGGGTCACGCAACGAGGCGGCGCTGTACGCGCGCGTCGGCGGTGTGCGGCCCGCCCGCGGCGTGCATCCGATGCGCCGGGTCGAGCAGGCGCAGCTCGGGTTCGCGGCACTGGCCGTGGCGGCGCTGGTGACCGCGCTGATCGTCGTCGCGTTCCTCGGCCTCGCGCACATGCGCGCCGGCAGTTTCGGCGACCGGTTCGATCCGGCGACGTCCGGGATTTCCGGGCAGGTCGACGCCCCGTCGGGCGGACTGTCCGGGACAGTTCGATAGTACGAAAAGGCCTGCACAGGAACGGTTTCCGCGTGTGATTCACGACCTGACCGGCCGATGGGCTGAACGAAAAGCGCACCAAAACTAGAACGCGTTGCTACGGTGACGTGCATCCTGAGCCGGGGCGGGTACGGCCCCTCGGCCGAATCCGGATGCGAGGTCACGTGCGCCGCTGCTCGATCGCCCTGCTGCTCAGTCTCGTTCTCGGCGCGGTGCTTGCGCCCGCCGCCGACGCGAGCCCCGCGTACGCGGACTACCTCGATCTTCCCGCGGTCAATGCCGAGGGCGAATTCGGCGGTGGCCTGCATCCGGCGCTGCCACTGAGCGAACCACCGCTGCGGGCCGCGCTGACGCAGGCGAGGGCCGACGGCATCGCGCCGATGCGCTATGGCACGCTGCTGCACCAGTATTGGCTCGTCGTCTCCACCGGCAACGCGGGAATCGACCTCGCCACCTGGGATCCCGCTCGCGGCACCGCCGCCAATTCGGCGACCTTCGCCCAGGTGTACGTCAACTATTTCCGCATTGCCGCCGCCCGCCCCGACTTCTACTGGGCAGGCCTGGCCGGCATCGCGGGCGGCTCGTTCGCCTCCGGCTTCTTCGACGTCGGCGACATCGGCACGGTGCTCTCCGTCGGGGGAATCCACGAGCTCGGCACCGCCGTCGCCGACCTGCTGCGAGCCACCCCACCCGAACTCGTCGCCGCGATACCGGCCGACATCGCGCGCCTGGCCGCCGACGGGCCGCGATTGACCGCCGCCGACCTGGCCTGGTACCAGCACCGGCTGATGATCATGCAGAAACACATCTTCACCGACCTGGTGTCGATGCACGAGGCCTACCTCGCCGAGGGGATGGCGGCCATCGACGAGATGTTCGCGGCGGGCGTGATCGACGACGACGTCCGCACCGCCTGGACAGGCATCGACGGCGGCACCGCGGCGGGCCGCGCGGACGCGCTGGTCCGGATGACCGACCGGGAGCAGAACCACATCGTCGCCGATCAATGGGACGTGACCGCGGCCGGTCGCGACGGCATGGGCCGGGTACTCACCTACGTCACCACGGTCGCGGGCAAACCGGCGGTCCCCGGTGTCCGCGCGCCCGGGGTGTACGCCCCCGTGACGGTGCGGGCCGGCGGGCTCGGCCTGCGGATGCCACTGCCCGACTTCAACTGGGCCGACCGCGACGCACGCTGGTCCTACATCACCGCCGACCTGGTTCCCCGCCATCTCGACCTCGCCACCGACATGGCGCACGCGGTGACGGTGTACTCCGAGCCCTTCCCCGCCAAGCTCACCCGCGGCCGCATGCTGGGCCGCCTACCGGAGCTGATCGCGGACCTGACCACGCAGTGGCAGGTGGTGCACCAGTGACAGGTATTCTGTCAAGTGCCATGGAGTAGACGTCGTATCGACGAAGGAACCCTCGGATGCATTGCCCGTATTGCCGACACCCTGACTCGCGAGTCGTCGACTCGCGTGAAGTCGAGGAGGGCACGGCGATCCGCCGTCGGCGGTCGTGTCCGACCTGCGGTCGCCGGTTCACCACCGTCGAGACCGCGATCCTGTCGGTGGTCAAGCGCAGCGGCGTCACCGAGCCGTTCAGCCGCGAGAAGGTGATCGTCGGTGTCCGGCGTGCGTGCCAGGGCCGTGAGGTCGACGACGACGCGCTGAACCTGCTCGCCCAGCAGGTCGAAGACGCGGTGCGTGCCAAGGGATCTCCCGAAGTGCCCAGCCACGAGGTGGGTCTGGCCATCCTCGGCCCGCTGCGCGATCTGGACGAGGTGGCCTATCTGCGCTTCGCCTCGGTCTACCGATCCTTCACCAGCGCAGCCGATTTCGAACGCGAGATCACCGAGATGCGCAAGGCGCGGGCGGCGGCGGTCGCCGCGACCGACTGACGATCAGCGCCGGATCGCGCCGATCGCCTTCTCGATCCGCTTGGCCGACACCGGGTACGGCGTGCCGATCTTCTGCGCGAACAGGCTCACCCGCAGTTCCTCGATCATCCACCAGATCTCGGTGACGTCGCGCGCGTTCCTGCGGCCCTCGGGCAGGCTGCGCACCAGCTTGTCGTAGGCGGCCAGCATCCGGTCGACCTCGGCCATGCCCTGGCGATCACGCACCGCCGAGCCGGGCAGCGATTCGAGGCGTTGCGCCGCGGCGAGCAGATAGCGGGGCAGTTCGCGCAGCCGGGCGCGGCCCCATTCGGCGACGAAACCGGGGAACAGCAGGTCGTCGAGCTGCTGGCGGACATCGTCGGCGATATCGGTCTCGGCGGTGTCGGCCAGGGCGGCACGCGCCTGATGCGCGGCCGACAGCACGGGCGCCACCGCGCGGATCAAGCCGGTGACCGCGGTCGCCAGCTGGGGGCGGACGGCGGCGACCAGCTTGTCGAACGCCTCGGGGGTGCGCACGGGGCCACCGGCGGCCGCGATGAGCTCGTCGGCGGCCGCGATCCGGCAGTCCTCGACCAGCTTGTCCAGGGAGCCGTCGGGATTCTGGCTCAGGGCCAGCCGGTCGGCGGCGGGCAATCCGGCGGTGACCGCGCGGGTGGACGTCGGGATCGCGGCCAGCAGCAGGGTGCGCACCCCGGCGCGCATGGCGGCGGCCTGCTCGGCGGGAGAACTGAGCACGCGCACGGCCACACCCTCGCCCTCGGGCACCAGCGCCGGGTATCCGGTCACCGTCTGACCGGCCACCTCGCGCCGCACCGTCGGGGCCACCGCGCCGAGGGATTCGGAGGTCCAGACGGTCGCGGGTGCGCGTTCGGCGCCTGCGGTGGCGCGGGCGACCGAGGCGGAAACCTGCTCGGCCAGTGTCGATTTCAGCTGCGCGAGGTTCTTGCTCTTGGCCAGTACCGTGCCGCGCTGATCGACGGCGGCGAAGGTCATCCGCAGGTGATCCGGCAGCGCGGTGGAGGGCAGGTCATCGGCGGAGATGGTGACCGAGCCCAGCCGCGAGAGTTCCCTGGACAGTCCGGTGCGCAACGGCTCGGCGCGCGGGGTCAGCTCGCGCAGCGCCGCCGCGGCGAAGTCGGGCGCGGGAACGACCGTGCGGCGCAAGGCCTTCGGGAGGGTTTTGATGTAGGCGGCCGCCAGTTCCTCGCGCATGCCCGGCACCAGCCAGTCGAAGCCGACGGCCCGCACGTGCGCGAGTTGTTCGACCGGGATCCGCACGGTCACGCCGTCGTCGTCCTGGCCGGGCTCGAACTGGTAGGTCAGCGGGAAGCTGAGTTCGCCCTGGCGCCAGGCGTCGGGGAAGTCGGTCGGGTCGAGCGCGGCGGCGCCCGCGTTGACCACGGTGTCGGTCGAGAAGTCCAGCAGCGCCGGGTCGGTGCGTTCGGCCTTGCGCCACCAGCTGTCGAAATGGCGCACCGAGACGATATCGGCGGGCAGGCGCTGGTCGTAGAACTCGAACAGCACTTCGTCGTCGACGAGGATGTCGCGGCGGCGGGCCCGGTGCTCGAGATCGGCGACATCGTCGATCAGGGCGCGGTTGCGCGCGAAGAAGCCGTGCCTGGTCTGCCACTCGCCCTGGACAAGGGCGTGGCGGATGAACAGTTCGCGGGAGAGCTCGGGATCGATGCGGCCGTAGTCGACCGGTCTGCCCGTCACCAGCGGCACGCCGTAGAGCGTGGCCCGCTCGTAGGCGCGGGCCGCGCCCCGCTTGGACGACCAATGCGGCTCGGAATAGGTGCGCTTCACCAGATCGCCCGCGAGCCGCTCGGCCCACTCGGGTTCCACCTTCGCCGCGATCCGGCCCCACAGCCGCGACGTCTCGACCAGCTCGGCCGCCATGACCCAGCGCGGCGGTTTCTTCGCCAGCGAGGAGCCGGGGAAGATCATGAACTTCGCGTTGCGCGCGCCGAGGAATTCCCGCGACTCCGCCTCGCGCACACCGATATGCGACAGCATGCCCGCCAGCAGCGATTGGTGGATCTGCGCGCTGGGCCACGGCATCGCCGCCTCGGCGTCCGCTGCGGCCGACTGTGCCGACCCGCGAACAGCTTTCGTCCCGGACGTGCCCTGGCCCGAACGTGGCTCCGGCTGCGGTGCTTGCCGCGCCGCGTCGCCACCGCGTCCACGCCGGGAACGGGCGCCTTGCTGCCGCGCCTGCTCCGGCGCTCGATCGTCGCGCCCTGCCGATTGCGGTGCGCCGTCGGGAGTGCGCCCCCGGCCGCGGCGGTTCCGCTTCGGGCCCGCGCCGTCCTCGACCGCCGGGGGATTGTCCGGGTTCGCCCGCTGCGTGCCCGCGTCGTTCCAGCCGAGCCCGCGGGTGATGGTACGCAGCTGACCGTGTAGATCCTGCCACTCCCTGATCCGCAGGTAGTGCAGGAACTCGTCGCGGCACATCCGGCGGAACTGGTTGGACGACAGCGACTTCCGCTGCTCGGTCAGGTAGTCCCACAGCCGCAGATAGGCCAGGAAGTCCGAACCGTCGACGGTGAAACGGGCGTGCTGGGTGTCGGCGGCCTGCTGATGGTCGACGGGTCGTTCGCGCACATCCTGGATCGACAGCGCGGCCACGATCACCAGCACCTCGTCCAGGCACCCGTTGCGATGCGCTTCCACGAGCATGCGCGCCATCCGCGGGTCGACCGGCAGCTGCGCCATCTCCCGGCCGATCGGGGTGAGCGTGAGGTGCCCGCCCGAATGCGCTTCGCCGTCAACGGCTTTCGCGCTGCCGTGGGCCAGCGCGCCGAGTTCCTCCAGCAGCGCGATGCCGTCGCGGATGGCGCGGCGATCGGGGGCCTCGACGAACGGGAAGCTCTCGATGTCGCCCAGGCCGAGCGCGGTCATCTGCAGGATGACCGCGGCCAGATTGGTGCGCAGGATCTCCGGTTCGGTGAACGCGGGCCGCGACTCGAAATCGTCCTCGGAGTACAGCCGGATACAGATGCCGTCGGCGACACGACCGCAACGGCCCGACCGCTGCCGTGCCGAGGCCTGCGAGACCGGTTCGATCGGCAGCCGCTGCACCTTGGTACGCATCGAGTACCGCGAGATGCGTGCTGTGCCGGGGTCGATCACGTAGCGGATGCCGGGCACGGTCAGCGAGGTCTCGGCGACATTGGTGGCCAGCACCACCCGGCGGCCGGTATGCGGGGCGAAGACCTTGTGCTGCTCGGCGGCGGACAGGCGCGCGTACAGCGGCACGATCTCGGTGCGGGGCAGTTTCAGGTCGCGCAGCGCGTCGGCGGTGTCGCGGATCTCGCGTTCGCCCGACAGGAACACCAGCACGTCACCGTCGCCCTCGGCGAACAGCTCGGTGACCGCGTCGGCGATGGCGTCGGTGGGATCGCGGTCGACGACGCGGGTGTCCTCCTCGTCCTCGTCGTCGGAACCGGGCAGCTCGAGCGACAGCGGGCGATACCGCAACTCGACCGGATACGACCGGCCCGACACTTCGACGATCGGCGCGGGCCTGCCCTGCGCGTCGGCGAAATGGCGGGCGAACAGTTCGGGATCGATGGTCGCCGAGGTGATGATCACCTTGAGGTCGGGGCGCTGGGGCAGCAGCTGTTTGAGATACCCGAGCAGGAAGTCGATATTGAGGCTGCGTTCGTGCGCCTCGTCGATGATGATCGTGTCGTAGCGGCGCAGCATCCGGTCGCGCTGGATCTCGGCGAGCAGGATGCCGTCGGTCATCAGCTTGACCAGGGTGCGGTCCGAGGCCTGATCGGTGAAGCGGACGGTGTAGCCGACCACGTCACCCAGTTCGGTGCCCAGCTCCTCGGCGATGCGTTCGGCAACGGTGCGCGCGGCCAGGCGGCGAGGCTGGGTGTGCCCGATGGTGCCGCGGATACCGCGCCCGAGTTCGAGGCAGATCTTCGGGATCTGGGTGGTCTTGCCGGAGCCGGTCTCGCCGGCCACGATCACCACCTGGTGCTCGGCGATCGCGGCGGCGATGTCGTCGCGGCGCGCGGAGACGGGCAGTTGTTCCGGATACCGGATCGACGGAACCGCCGCGCGGCGATGGGCCACGCGGGTCGCGGCGGCGGCGATCTCGGCGTCCAGCGCGGGCAGATCGTCGGGGCGCGCCCGGTCGAGCTTGCGCCGGAGCCGGTGTTCGTCGCGCAGCGAGACCTCCGCCAGGCGGGTGCGCAGCGCGCGGGTTCCGGTGCTAGCTGTCCTGGTCATTGCGCCTACCAGCGTAGCGAAGCCCGCCACCGGTTTTCCGCTCGCGCTCCCTGTGCGCGGGACGGCGGAGACCAACGACACACCGTGACACCGTCCGGTCGCGTCCGCGCGTCCACGACGCGCAGGCCCGGCGCCGCTCAGCTCCGCGTCCACGGCGTCGACGCGTGCGAAGATCCGGGAATGAGCGCAGCAGCGGGGACGGCGTGGTGGATCAGGGCCTACCGGATCGGGTTCGCCGTGCTCGGGCTGGTCGCGCTGCTGTGGATTCCGGTGCGCAACATCGACTCCGCGACCTTCTCGCTCGCCAACTATCTGAGCTACTTCACCATCGAATCGAACATCCTCGGTGTGATCGTCTTGTTCGTCGGCGGGGTGATCGCACCGCAAGGCCGCGGCTGGCAGCTGTTCCGCGGTGCGGCGACGCTGTACATGCTCATCACGATGGTCGTCTACGCGGTCCTGCTGTCGCGGATCGACGTCATGCTCAACGACAAGTGGATCAACGACATCATGCATCGGTATCTGCCGCTGATCCTGGTGCTGGACTGGATGCTGGTCGCGATGCCGCAGCGGTTGCGCCCGAGCCCGCAGCTGATCGGGCAGTGGCTGATCTTCCCGCTGATCTACGGCATCTACAGCCTGATCCGCGGTCCGATCGTCGACTGGTACCCGTACCCGTTCATCGATCCGCGCCAGCAGGGCTACGTGTCGATGGCTCTCGGATTGGTCGTGCTGACCCTGGTGTTCGCGGTGCTGGCGGTTGCCATGGCGTCGCTGGGCGACCTGCCGGCCTGGTGGCGGGAACGCAAGTCCGAGGACTGAGACATCCGCGAGTCCGGCGAGCGCGACCCGGCCGGTTGGGGTATGTGTGGAGCCATGAATGCGCTCTGGCATGGATTCGCGGATATGGGCGCCGTCACTCGTGACGGTGCGTTCGTCGTCGCCCGCGGCGACGGTGCCTACGTCTACGACACCGCGGGCACCCGGTATCTCGACGCCACGGCCGGGCTCTGGTTCGCCAACGTCGGGCACGGTCGCGCGGAGATTGCCGACGCCGTCGCCGAGCAGTTGCGCACCATCGCCCACTACTCGAACTTCGGTGACCTCACCGAACCGCCGACGCAGGAACTCGCCGAGAAGCTGTCGGCCATCGCGCCGGTTCCCGGCAGCAAGATCTTCTTCACGTCCGGCGGCTCGGACTCGGTGGAGACCGCGGCCAAACTGGCGCGCCGGTACTGGCACGAACTGGGCCGCACCGACAAGAAGATCCTGGTCGGCCGTCGCCTGGCCTACCACGGCATGCACTACGCGGGCACCTCGATCGGTGGGCTCGCAGGCAACACCGAGGGCTACGGCGAGCTCGTCGCCGACACCCGCACGGTCGAATGGAACGACGCGAAATCGCTGCTCGCCCTGATCGAGGAGATCGGCGCCGAACAGATCGCGGCGTTCTTCTGCGAGCCGATCATCGGTGCGGGCGGGGTGTATCTGCCGCCGCAGGGCTACCTGGCCGAGGTGCGCCAGATCTGCCGCGATCACGACATCCTGTTCGTCGCGGACGAGGTGGTGACCGGCTTCGGCCGGATCGGCGGCACCTGGTTCGCCTCGACCCGGTTCGACCTCGAACCCGACCTCGTCACCACCGCCAAGGGCCTGACCTCGGGCTACCTGCCGATGGGCGCGGTGTTCATCGCCCCGCACCTGGCCGAACCGTTCTTCGCCGGTGGCGCGTGGTGGCGCCACGGCTACACCTACGGCGGGCACGCCGGCGCGGCCGCCGCGGCCCTGGCCAACCTCGCCATCATCGAACGCGAGGGACTGCTCGCGGAAGCGGCCCGGCTGGAGAGCACGCTGCACATCCTGCTCGCTCCGCTGGCCGACCATCCGCGCGTCGCCGAGGTCCGCAGCGGAATCGGCGCCGTGGCCGCGGTCCAGCTGGCCGACCCGTCCGAGGGGCCTGCACTGGTGAAAACCCTGCGCGAACACGGCATCTCGGGCCGCGCCGCCGGACAGGGCGCGATGCAGATCTCACCGTCGTTCGTGATGACCGATGCCCAGGTCGCCGACCTGGTCGAGGGCTTCACCCGCGCGCTGGGCTGACCTCTGCCGCGAGTGCGCGCGTGAAGAACTGGCTGTACGGGTCGAGGACGTAGTCGGCGAAAGGCTCGCACTCGGTGAAACCGTGGCGCAGGTAGAGGCGGCGAGCAGGCGCGAAGTACTCCTGTGACCCGGTCTCCAGGCTCAGACGGGTGTATCCGCGTCGTCGTGCCTCGTCGACGATGTGGGCCAGCACTCTCGCGGCGACCCCGCGTCCGGTGAATCCGTCGGCGGTGCGCATGGACTTGATCTCGCCGTGGCGTCGATCGAGTTCCTTCAATGCCCCGCAGCCTGCCAGCTCGTCATCGGCCCAGGCGCTCCACACCGTGACCGCCGGATCGCGCAGGGCGGTCAGGTCGAGAGCGTGCATGCTGCAGGCGGGGGAGTTGGCGGCCATCTCGGTGTGGTGGCCGGTCAGCAGGTCGCGGATCGGGGCGCCGGTGAGGTCGTCGACCGTGACGCGCACCGCCTGCATCGAGGTGACGGACTGTGCATCGGACATCGGTCCATGATCCGTCATCGCTATGACGACGACGTTGCCCGGGTGAAAACGCGCCCGCGGGCGTCGTGTCGATGCGAGCATGGTGAGGCTCGGGTGGCGACTCGAAGGTGGTGGGGTGTGGCCGAATTCGTTCAGGACAATGCACTCGTACGCTGGCCGGTGGTCGCCGCGTTCGTCCTCGCGATCCTGATCGTCTCGGCCCGATTGACCCGGCGGCCACCACCCACCCACCGCGTCGACGCCGCGGCCGACAGCGCGCACCTGCTGATGTGCCTGGTGATGCTGGCCATGCTGGTGTTTCCCGCCGCGACCGACCCGCACGCCGTGCGTGGGGTGCTCACCGCGCTCACCGTGGCCTTCGCGATCCTGCTGGCCGAGCGCGTCGTGCGGTGGCGCACCGGCGCGACGGCGGCCTCCGCCGGGGTCATGGCGATCGGGTACCACACCGTGGCCGCGGCAGCCATGCTGTACGCGATGGCCGGTCACGGCGGCGAGCACGCGACCGGTCCGGCGCCCTGGCCCGCGTTCGCACTGGCCGCCCTGTTCGCGGTGGATGCCCTGCTCGCGGTCGGCACCGTCGGTCATGGCCCCCGCTGGCACCGGTTCGTTCACCCCGCAGGCGCCCACCCGCTGACCTCGGCGCTGGTGCCCCACGTGGTGATGGATATCGGTACCGCGTTCATGCTGATCGCCGCGATCGGCCGGTGAATACCGATCCACAACCGCTCGTGCTGCGAATTGCCCTTGTGTGGACAGGAATTCGACGATGAATCGGCAGCGCGGTCCCGATCCGGCGCCGGGTGGCGTCGCGCTGCCCGATCCCGAGTTCCCTTCCGGCGGCGACGATCGCGACACGCTGCGTGAGCTGTACCGCGCCACCGGCGCCGCCGCCTTCGGGCTCGCGCTGCGCGTCCTGCATCGCCGTGGCTCGGCCGAAGACGTTGTCCGCGAGGGGTATCGGCGCCTGCGTGTCGCGCCGTGGACGGCCGACACCGGCGCCACCACCCTCGCCGCCAACGCGCCGGTCGTCGATTTGCCGCCCGTCCCCGACCTCGGGACACCGTGGGGCCGTTCGGCCTTCGCTGCCCGGCTGGGGACCGAGACCGACACCACATCCGGCCGCGGCGCCGTCTACGACGGTGACGGGACCGGACCGGGCGCCGAGCACCCCGGCGAACCCCTGCCGGCGTCCGCGTGTGCGGGCCGTGACGATGCGGTGTTCAGCGCCGACCAGACGTGGCTGCTCGCCCAGATCCATCGGCTCGCGGTGCAGCGGCTACGGCTGGACCGCCACGACGGCGACGAGGTGCCCTGGCTCGCGGCCTCGGCTCGCCTCGGCTTCGCCGATCCGCTCGACAGCCACTGCGAAGTGTTCGTGCTCGCCTACTACGGCGGGCGCACCTACCGGGCGATCAGCCGGGAACTGGGCCTGCGCGTGCCGGTCGTCACCCGGCTGCTCGCCGAAGGTGTCGAACGGCTCGCCGAGCAGCGGATCGTCCGCGTCGGCAGCGCCCGGACCTGGTGCCCGCCGGGCTCGATCCTGGCCCTCGCCGACGCCTACGCGCTGGACGCGGTCGCCGAACTCGAGTATCACCACATCGAGAACAAGCTCGCCGCGATCGCCCCGCACCGGCTCGCCCAGTTCGCCGCCCGGGTCCGCGGCGTGCACGCCATGCTCGCCCGCCTGGCCGTCGACGACCGGCGCACCCCGCCACGGCATCTGGAGGCCCGCATCCTCGCCGACCTGAGTACTGCCGAGGCGCCACGGCGCGGACACTGGACCACCCGGCCACCGTGGTTGCGCCGCTTCGGCGGCCAGCTCGGACAGTGAGGTCAGAGCACGACCACGTGGTCCTCGGCGACCCGGCCGCCCAGCCGCACCCAGCCGTCGGAATCCCATTCGGTGTAGAGCTGCGAGCCCTGGCCCTGGGTCACCACCAGCCCGCGCCGCAGCCGCCCGGTGAGCGCGACCGCCGCCGCCCCGGTCGCCTCGTCCTCGGCGACGCCCATCGCCGGCGCGAACATCCGTGACCGCAGCGCCCCGCGCGGCTCGTCGGTCCACACCCAGAAATAGTGCTGGCCCTCGGTGACGTCGCCGGGCTGCAGCAGCGCCAGTTCCTCGACCGAATCCAGTTGGTGAAAGGTGAAGTCCGGCGCCCACTCGGCACGGGCGGTGATCCAGGTGATGCCGTCGGTCTGGTCGACGGTGACCGGACCCGCAGTCTCCTGCAAGGTGTGCACCGGCGTGCGCCGCGCCGCCAGCCACCACGCGGTGCCAACGCTCGGGTGGCCCGCGAACGGCAACTCCACGAGCGGTGTGTAGATGCGGACCCTGGCAACGCCGTCGACGGGATCCTCGACGACGGTGGTCTCACTGAAGCCGAGGCGCGCGGCCAGCTCCTGCTTGTCGAGCGCGACGACATCACTCGCGCGGGCGATACCGAGCGCGTTGCCGAGCTGTCCGGCGGGGTCGGTGAACACTCTGACGACCTCGACCTGGATATCCGGGGCTTCGGGCACCTCGTGTGCGTTCATGATCGCGAGCCTACCGGCCGCCGCGCGGGGCCGACGGACCGCGCGAGCCCGGTCGTGTCCTTGGGAAACGACCGCGGCCCCCGATCGGAGAAGTCCGATCGGGGGCCGCGGCGACACGGTGAATCAGACGGCAGCTGCCGCCAGCGCCTCGGTCGACTGCACCGCCTGGCCGACACCGGCGACGATGGCCGCCGCGCGCAGCGACTCGAAGATCACCTCGCGCGACACACCGGCCTCGCGCAGCGTCTTCTCGTGTGCCTCCAGGCAGTGGGCACAGCCGTTGATCGAGGACACCGCGAACGACCACAGCTCGAAATCGGCCTTGTCGACGCCCGGGTTGCCGATGATGTTCATCCGCAGGCCCGCGCGCAGGTCGTCGTAGCGACCGTCCAGGAACGCCTTACCGCGGTAGAACACGTTGTTCATGCCCATGATCGACGCGGCGCCCAGCGCGGCCTCGTAGGCCTCGGCGGAGAGCACATCGGCGGCTTCCTCGGCGATCTCGCGCAGGGTGGTCGCCGAGCGGGTCGCGGCGGCCGAGGCCAGCAGGGTGCCCCACAGCTGCTGCTCGTTGAGCACCGTGGTGCGGGCCAGCGAGGACAGGTTGAGCTTGAGGTCCTTGGCGTACTCGGGAAGGGAGTTCTTCAGGTTCTCGATGCTCATGACAGTGGGGCTCCTCTGGGGTGAATCGGTGGAAAGGGTGGATCAGACGCTGGCCGAGAGCAGTTCGCCGGCGTTGATCGTCGGGTCGCCCTTCTTCCAGTTGCAGGCGCACAGCTCGTCGGACTGCAGGGCGTCGAGCACGCGCAGCACCTCGTCGACATTGCGGCCGACCGAACCGGCGGTCACCGAGACGAACTGCACCTCGTTGTTCGGGTCGACGATGAAGGTGGCGCGATCGGCGACCCCGTCGGCGTTGAGAACGCCGGTGGCGGTGGCCAGTTCACGCTTGAGGTCCGACAGCATCGGGAAGGGGAGGGTCTTGAGGTCCTCGTGCTGGGCGCGCCACTGGAAGTGCACGAACTCGTTGTCGACCGAGGCGCCGAGCACCTGGGTGTCGCGGTCGGCGAACTCGTCGTTCAGCTTGCCGAACGCCGCGATCTCGGTGGGGCACACGAAGGTGAAGTCCTTGGGCCAGAAGAACACCACGCGCCACTTACCCGCGTAGTCGTCGCTGGTGATCTGGGTGAAGTAGTCGTCGGGCTGCTGCGCGTCGACCTTCGACAGGTCACCTCCGATGACGGCCTTGAGGTTGTATGCCGGGAACTGGTCGCCGATGGTCAGCAGAGCCATGCGCGTCTCCTCATTCGTGGTGTGGTTGCTCATCGTGTGAGCTCGTCGGTGATCTTGCCGAAAGCGTACTGAAAGGTAAAGCCGATTGCTTGCCCTACACTGATAGGCGTGACTGATCAGACTTATCAGCCAACCCTGTCGCAGCTGCGTGCGTTCGTCGCCATCGCCGAATACCGGCATTTCGGCACCGCCGCAGCGCGTTTGACTGTGAGCCAACCCACGTTATCGCAGGCACTGGCATCACTGGAAAACGGACTGGGGCTCCAGTTGATCGAGCGCAGCACCCGGCGGGTGCTCGTGACCGCGGCCGGGATGCGACTGCTGCCCCAGGCGATGGCGACGCTGGAAGCCGCCGACCGGTTCGTGGCCTCGGCGACCGGTGACGGCCTCGGCGGCGTGCTGCGTCTCGGCATCATCCCGACCGTCGCGCCGTACGTGCTGCCGGAGCTGCTGCCCGAACTGCGCCGCAAACTGCCCGGCCTGGTTCCGCACGTGGTGGAGGACCAGACCTCCCGGCTGCTCGAGGGCCTGCGCACGGGTGTTCTCGACGTCGCGCTGCTCGCCCTGCCCACCGGAGCGCCGGGGCTCGTCGAGATCCCGCTGTACTCGGAGGAATTCGTGCTCGTCACCCCGCGCGGGCACGAGTTGGCCGGGCGCACCGACCTGGCCGCGCCGGTGCTCGCCGGCATGCCGCTGCTCCTGCTGGACGAGGGGCACTGCCTGCGCGATCAGACCCTGGAGTTGTGCCGCAGCGCCGAGGTGCATCCCGGTGCGGTCGGCGACACCCGCGCCGCCTCGCTGACGACGGTGGTGCAGTGCGTGGCAGGCGGTCTCGGCGTCACCCTCATTCCGGAGATGGCCGTGGCCACCGAAACCGCGCGCGGCACTCTCGATACCGCCCGCTTCGCCGATCCGGCGCCGGGGCGCACCATCGGTCTGGCCTACCGCGGATCCTCGGCGCGGGCCGAGGATTACGAATACCTTGCCGCAGTGATTCGATCGAAGCGACCCTTCTGATTTTATATGCACTAACTATTTCATCTGTTCGAACGACGCAATTCCCGTCCGCGAGTGCTGTTCTTGATTACGGTGACGGTCCCGCCACGGGGTCGGCACGACAAGTGTGCAGCAGTCGAAGGAATGGTCATGTACAAAGTTCGTTCAACCATCGCGGTGCTCGCGTGCGCGCCGCTGATCGCACTCGGCACCGGCGTAGCCGGCGCAGCACCCGCGGCGGATCCTGCCCCCGTCCCCGTCGCACCGGTGCCCGTTCAGGTAGAGCCCGTAGTGCTCTCGCCGTTCATCACGATCCCCCTCGCCTTCCTCGGGTGTCTTCCGGTGCTGGTGACGGTTCCGTTCCTCTACCCGGTGTGCGTGGTCTGACACGCTGATGCCGGTACCGACGAGGAACATTCGAGCCACTCCCGCACGACAGTGCGGGAGTGTCCCCGTGGCACTCTGCTAGAGATGTGAATGCGCGCGGCGGGATCGGCGTGGAATTCCCTCCGATTCGAGCCGCCGAAATTATTGAGCCGACATCGCGGTGGTCAACAACAACCGGACCAATTCGGCCTGCCGGTGTGTTTTCGTCTTGGCGAAAATATGCTGCAGATGCGTGCGCGCGGTGAATACCGAGACCGAGAGCTGATCGGCGACGGCTTGCAACCCGTCGCCACGCAGAACCGCCATGGCGACCAGCGTTTCCGCCTCGGTCAAGCCGTAGAGGTCGTGCAGCGCTTCCGGTTCCGGTTCGGGGTCGCGGTCCGGATCGGCGATCAGCAGCAACACGGCCCGATGCCAGGGACCGTCCCCGTTTCCGGAAACCCCGTCCAGCGGCGAGATCCGCACGATCAGCGGCCGATTGCCGGAGGGGCGCGCGACCGCGACATTCCCGCCACCGTTCGCCGACTCCGCGGCCTGTTCGATCAGCTCGCGCAGTCGCGCCTGGGTGCCCGGCGACCTGGCTCGCAGCCGGCCGAAGGCATCCACACTCAGCCCGTCGGTCTGCCGGATGATGCGCCCGGCCATGGAGTTGGCGAACACCAGTGCCGCGTCGGCGGTGACGATCATGATGCCGTAGTGCGCCTGCTCCAGTGTCGCGAGCGCCAAGGCCCGCTCCCGGGACAACTCGACCAGCCTGGACTGGGTGCGCAGCGCCCCGCGCAGATGCGGCACGAGCGCACGCAGCAGGGCCAGTCCGGCCGAGTGGCCGTTGATCGCGCCGTGGTCGGGCATGGTCAGGCAGATCCACGAGGGCGGTAGATCGTCGCTGAGCCGGGCGAGGAAACTGTTGGCCAGGCCGTTCGCGCTCGTGTGGTCGAACAGCTCGTCGCTGGTGGTGGCCGATCCCGCGGGGAGGCGCCGCATGTGTTCGGCGACCCGGTCGAGCGAGGAGGACAGGTCCGGCGAGCTGCCGTTGCCCGAGGTCTTGATCGCGAACCGTGCGCCTGCCGGTTCGGCGATGACCAAAAAGCCGTGTGCCGCCCCGAAGGTGTCGGTGATCTCTCGGACCACTCCGTCCCATCGGTCAGGGTCGTTGCCTGCGCTGTAGATCGCGGCGATCAAGTTCGAAAAACGTTGTAGCGCAATCGACATGATGGCCCTTCCTCGGCCACAGTGGGTCGGCGCGATGCCGTTGTGCGGCGAACGTCGTCCGAGAAGCTCCCAACCTCGGGATCTTAGTCGATCTTCGGGCGTGGCGAGACGATCGTGCTCCACCTGCTACCTTGAACGTCGTTCAATTCCGTTGTGAAGGATGTTTGCCGTGCCCGATGTCGAGAAGTCCCCGAAGCCGGCGCTCGGTTTCGCCGCCAGGGACATGGCGCAGATCGCGGTGTTCGCGGCGCTGATCGCCGCCCTTGGCCTGCCGGGCGCGATCACCGTCGGGTTCAGCGGCGTGCCGATCACGCTGCAAACGCTCGGGGTAATCCTCACCGGCGCGATCCTCGGCGCGCGCAAGGGCACGGCCGCGGTCGCGGTCTTCATCGCGCTGACCCTGATCGGCCTGCCGCTGCTCTCCGGTGGCCGCACGGGCCTGACGGCCCTTGCCTCGCCGACCGCGGGCTATCTGATCGGCTGGATCCCCGCGACGCTGGTGATCGGCGCGCTGACCGCCGCGATCCTGCCGAAGTATCCGATCGTGCTCGGCCTGCTGATCAACGCGTTCGGCGGGCTCGTTGTCATCTACCTGTTCGGGACCGCCGGGCTGCTGATCCGCACCGATCTCGGGCTGTGGGCCGCCGTGTCGGCCAACTTCGCGTTCGTGCCGGGCGACCTGGCCAAGGTTGTCGTCGCCACGGTCGTGGCCAAGGGTGTGCACCGCGCGTACCCCGGGCTGATCCGTGGCTGAGCGCACGCGGCGGCTGTCGTGAGCGAGATCGTCCTCGACTCGGTCGGCCACCGTTTCGGTGATCGGACCGTGCTGCGCGACATCGATCTTCGGATCACCGAACGGCGGGTCGGCCTCATCGGCGCCAACGGATCCGGGAAGTCGACGCTGGCGCGGATGCTCAACGGGCTGCTGAAACCGGCGTCGGGCACCGTCACCGTCGACGGGCTCGACGCCGCCCGCAAGGGCGCGCAGGTCCGGCGCAAGGTCGGCTTCGTGTTCACCGATCCCGACACCCAGATCGTGATGCCGACCGTCGCCGAGGATCTGGCGTTCTCGCTGCGGCGCAGCGGCCTTGGCCGGGCCGAGATCGCGGCCAGGGTGGCACGGATGCTCGACCGCTTCGGGCTCGGCGCGCACGCCGACCATCCGGCGCACCTGCTCTCGGGCGGGCAGAAACAACTCCTCGCGATCGGCTCCGCGCTGATCCGCGAGCCCGAGGTGATCGTCGCCGACGAGCCGACCACGCTGCTGGACCTGCGCAATGCCCGCCGGGTGTCGGAGGCGCTGAACTCCCTCGACCAGCAGGTGATCGTGGTGACCCACCAGCTCGCGCTGCTGGACGGGTTCGATCGAGTCGTGGTGCTGGACAACGGGTCCGTTGCCTTCGACGGCACACCGGCCGACGCGGTCGGCGCCTATCGGCGACTCGTCGAATGATCGGTCTCTACAGCCCCGGCGACTCGCTGCTGCATCGGCTGCCCGCGGGCGTGAAGCTGGCACTGCTGGTGCTCGCGATCGTCGCGATGACGGTGTTCGTGCGCGGCCCGCTCGGCGTCGCCTGCGCCGTGGTCGCCGTGACCTGCCTGTTCGCGCTCGCGCGGATCTCCTGGCGAGTGGCGCTGGCCCAGGTGCGGCCGGTGCTGTGGATGACGCTGATCATCGGGGTGTTCCAGCTGCTCACCACCTCGCCCGCGCGGGCGATCGTCGTCTGCGGCGTACTGCTCGTCTCGGTAGCGCTGGCGGCGCTGGTGACGGTGACGACCCGGGTCACCGACATGCTCGACGCGCTGACCAGTGCGCTCGGACCGCTGCGCCGCGTCGGGGTGAATCCCGAACGGGTGAGTCTGCTGCTGGCGCTGGCCATCCGGTGCGTGCCGCTGCTGGCGCAGATCGTGCACGACGTCGCCGAGGCGCGGCGGGCGCGCGGCGTCTCCTGGTCGGCGACCGCCCTGGTCACGCCCGTGCTGGTGCGGGCGCTGCGCACGGCCGACGCGATGGGCGAGGCACTGGCCGCCCGCGGTGTGGACGACGACTGACCACCGCGCTTGCCATTAGTAGACGACCGGTCGTATAGTTTCGGGCATGGCACGACCACGGCGCAGCGACGACACGCGCGCCCTCCTCATCGAGGAGGGCGCGGCAGGCCTGCTGTCCAACGGCTACCACGGCACCGGTATCAAGCAGGTGCTCGACAAGGTCGGTGTGCCGAAAGGGTCGTTCTACAACTACTTCGACAGCAAGGAGAGCTTCGCGCACGCGGTGATCGAGCATCACTCGTTGTGCGTGCAGCGCAACCTGGCCGCGGCGTTCGACGGCGCCCCCGACGCACTCACCGGTCTGCGCCGGTTCTTCGGCGCGCTGATCGACGATTTCGTGGCCGCCGACTACACCGGTGGCTGCCTGATCGCCAATCTCGGCGGCGAGCTGGAGGGCAGTGAGCTGCTGCGGACGGCGCTGTCGGCCGCGTGGGCGTACTGGCGGGACGGCGTGGCCGGTGCGCTGCGCACCGCGCAGGCCGAGGGCACGGTGCGCACCGACATCGATGCCGTCGAGCTCGCCGATATCCTGCTCGAATCCTGGGAAGGTGCGGTGATCCGGATGAAGATCGACCGCACCGTCGAGCCGCTCGAGAAGTGCCTGCGCCGCTTCCTCGACGACTACTTCCGGCCGTGATCGCGCCGCCATCCTGACCTGACCGCCGACCTGGTCGGCCCGAATCTCTTCGGTCGCCCATTCAGAGACGACCGGTCGTATATCAACCCGAAAGGACCAGTCCATGTCGACACCCAAGACGGTCATCGTGACCGGCGCATCCAGCGGAATCGGACGCGACGTCGCCCGCGCCTTCGTCGCCCGCGGTGACGCGGTCGTCCTCGGCGGACGCGACGCGGACAAGCTCGCCGCCGTCGCCGCCGAACTGGCCGCTCCGGACCGGGTGGCCACGGTGGCCGGCGATATCGGTGCGCCCGCAACGGGATCGGCGTACGTGCGGGCGGCGCTGGACCGGTTCGGCCGCGTCGACGCGCTGGTCAACAGCGCGGGCGTGTTCGGCGCGACCCCGTTCGTCGACGTCACCGAGGCCGAGCTCGACCGCTATCTCGGCGGCAACCTCAAGGGCACCTACTTCACCACCCAGGCCGTGGTCCGGCAGCTGCTCGCGCAGGGCGAGGGCGGCAGCGTCGTCAACATCGGCACCGTGCTCATCGATCACGCGATGACCGGGCTGCCCGCCTCGGCCGCGCTGATCAGCAAGGGTGGTGTGCACGCGCTGACCACCAGCCTGGCCGCCGAACTGGCGCCGGCGCGGATCCGGGTGAACGCGGTCGCCCCCGGCATCATCCGCACACCCCTGTTCGGAGACGGCGACGAGCGCGCCGCCGCGGGCGCGGCCCTGCTCGGCCGGATCGGCGAGGTCGCCGACACCACCGCGGCCGTGCTGTACCTGACCGACGCCGAGTTCGTCACCGGCCACATCCTCCCCGTCGACGGCGGGTTCATTGCAGGTAGAGCGGCGTAGAAAGGAAACCAACCATGCCGTATGTGAATATCAAGGTCACCGATGAAGGGGTCACCCCGGAGCAGAAGGGGCAGCTGATCAAGGGCGTCACCGATCTGTTGTTCGACGTGCTCGGCAAGGCGCCCGACAGCACCTATGTCGTGATCGACGAAGTGCCGCTGACAAACTGGGGTGTCGGCGGGGTCGATGTGGCCGAGTATCGCGCGCAACGCGCGGCGCGCGGCTGACACTTGTTCGTCGAGCCGGGTGCGGTCCTTCCGCGCCCGGCTCGGCGCTGTTCAGGCGGGTCCGTCGAACGGCACCGAGGCATCGAGTGCGAACCAGCCCATCGGGATTCGCTTGCCCCCGGTGCGGAAGTAGCTCGGGCCAAGCCACAGATCCGGCTCGATCTCGCGCAGCTCGTCGTAGATCCGCCGGGCCGGGCGCCGCGATCCCACCCGCGGATCGTCGTAGTCGAACAGCACGGCAGGCCGCCCGTCGATCACGGAATCACCCACCGTCGCCACGAAATTCAGCGCCCGCATTCCGCCGAGCAGCCGAAAGACATTGTGGCCGACCGCCACACCGCCGTCCACGTGACGAAACGACTTCGCCACCCAGAAGTACGACGGCCGTGCCATCACCGGAGCGAGCACCCGCTCGCCGGACCCGGGGAACGATCGCATCGTCACGTCGCCGTCCAACCGCGCGAAGTCGGCCACCGTCACGTCGGGAGCGGCGGCGAACAGCCGACCGAACGCGGTCAGGCCCGCCTCGGACAGCGCGTCGAGGCGGGGTCGCTGCCAGGACGGCGTGCGGACCGGCATCAAACCGTCGGCGGACAACGGTGTCGGTGTCATGAGCGGACTCGATTCTCCTCGAAGCGGCGCACCTCGCATAGTGCCAACATTCGGCGCTCTGCGGCACCGGAATCGAGAGCCCGGTGAACATCGGCCGCCGCGACGACGAAGGCGGTGACCCGGAGAATCCGGATCACCGCCTTCGGTGTCTGTCGCTCGAGCTCAGCCGCGCAGGGCGTACGGCTCGATCGCGCCGCGCTCGAGGGCGCGGGCGTCGATGGTCTCGGCGCGGTAGGGGAGCAGGGCCAGGCGATCGGCCATGCCGCGCACCGGATCCTCGATCTTCTCGTTCAGGCCGAACAGGAAGGTCCACTCGTGCTCGTCGCTGCCGTAGGGGACCACGGTGGCGAACTGCTCGTGGAACCGGCCCCACGAACGCTTGAGGGTTTCGTTGCGCCACATGGTCGCGCACCCGGCCTGGGCCGACAGCACGCCGCCGGGCGCCAGCAGTGCCTTACATCGGGACAGGAACTCCGACTCGTAGAGGCGGTTGTGCTGGGCGTCCTCGACGCGCTCGTCCGGCAGGTCGATGACGATCACGTCGTAGCGGGTGCCCGCCTCCTGCGCCTTGGCCAGGAAGTCCCAGCCGTCGGCGTAGTGCACGTGCACCGGGCCATCGCCCCGCACCGCGGCGGTCAGCTCGTCGGTGGTGTAGCCGTAGGGCAGGTGCTGTGCGCACAGCTCCACCTCGAGCTGGTCGATGTCGACGTGGTCGACATGGGTCGCCCCGGCCGCCACCGACATCTGCGAGGCGACACCCTCGCCGGAACCGATGATCAGCACCCGATCGAGCTTCTCCGCGAGCACGAACGCCGGGACCATCATGGCCTCGTGGTAGGTGACCTGGGAGAACTCGGTGGACTGACGATCGTCGTCGGAGAACAGGGAGATGCCCTGATCGGTGCGCGCGATCACCATGTGCTGGAACGGGGTGTTCGTGTCCACGATCACCTCGTGCAGATCCCAGATCCGGGTCAGGCCGTCGCCCACCGGTTCGTAGATCTTCTCGGCACCGTGGCCGCGCTGGACGACCTGCATCCGAACGCTCCCGGGAGACAACTTGTCTCGCAGAAGTTCCACAGCCTTCGTCGCGCCCGCACCGATGCTGCCGCAGGTGAAGACGTCGACGAAGATGTCGCCGGACTCCGGATAAGTGTGAATCGAGGCGTGGGACTCCGACAACAGGGCGAGGACGGTCACCCCCTGCGGATCGAACTTTTTGTGAACGACATCGCAGATGGTGACGCCCGCCGCGATCAGAGACTCACGCAACGCCGATTCGAGTCGTTCGAGATCGTCACACAGGTCTGTGTCGACACCACCGAACTCGGCCAGCACGTGCCAGCCGGTGAATTCCGCCGTCATGGGCAAACTCACTCTCGCTCAGCGCCCGAGACATGAACGGTCAAGGGCGGAAAACCATTGAAGGACACCGACGAATAACTCGCGGTATAGGCGCCGGTGTCGAGGATCTGGATCTGATCACCGGCTCGCAACGTGGTCGGCAGAAGGACCTTCGTGCGTTGATACAGTACATCGTCGCCGTCGCAGGTCGGACCCGCGACCACCGCCTCGCCGAGCGGATCGCCGTCGCGATCGGTGACGAAACGGTAGGCGATGTACTCGTTCTCCGTCTCGGCCATACCGTTGTATCGGCCGATGTCGAGATACACCCAGCGCCGGCCATCCGGCGCGAAACGCACGCCGACGACCTCGGCGTGAATGGTGCCCGCGTTACCCACCAGCGCGCGGCCGGGTTCGACGACCAGGCCGGTGGATTCGGGCAGGAACTCCGCGGCCGCGCCGGTCATGGCGGCGGCGATCGCGTCGAGTTCGGGAGCCGCGTCGGCGTAGGAGATCGGCAGACCGCCGCCCACGTTGACCGCGGTGACGTGAATGTCCTTGTCCGCCAACGCCGTGACGATCTCACCGGCTTGCCGGATACCGATCCGCCAGGCGGCGGGGTCCAGCTGCTGGGAGCCGACGTGGAAGTACGGGCCGCCCACCACCAGGCCCAGATCGCGGGCGCGCACCAGCAGTCGCAGCGCCTCGGCAGGCGCGCAGCCGAACTTGGTGCCGAAGGGGGTGCGCGACTCCGGCGCCGAGGACAGGAACCGGCACTCGACCTCGGAACCGGGGGCGTGCTCGGCGATGCGCAGCAGGTCGTCTTCGGTGTCGAAGGCGTAGCGGCGCACACCGAGGGCGAAGGCGCGCGCGATGTGGGCGCTCTTCTTGATGGGGTTGCCGTAGCAGAGCGTGCCCGGGTCGATGCCCAGCCGGATGGCCTGGTCGATCTCGCCGATGCTGGCGACGTCGAACTCCGCGCCCTCGGCGTCGAGCAGCGTCAGCAACTCGTCGACCGGTGCCGCCTTCACCGCGTACCTGATCCGGGTGCCCTGGGTGCGCCGCGCCGACACGGCGGCTGCGAGAGCTCGGTAATTGGCACGTACCCGTTCGGGGTAGATGACAAGGTACGGGGATTCGGGCATAGTTGAACTTTCGGTCGGCGGCCGGGAGAGACTATCAGCGGCGCCTACCCAACAACGAATCCGTCAAACATTCGTCATTTTCCGTGATAGCGAACGGGTATGGCTCAGCCCGCCGCTACCGTGACCTCGTCGAACACCACTTCACCCGCGGCGTCGGACTCCTCCAGATCGACGATGGCCGCCAGCGCCCAGCCGTGGTCGCCCGCGGGGTCGTCGAGCACCTGGCGCACATGCCAGAAGCCGGGTCGCTGCTCTACCTGGAACAGCTGCGGGCCGCGTGCGTCGGGGCCGGTGCCGATCGAGGCGTACTCCTCGAAGTAGGGCGTGAAGTCCTGCGCCCAGTCGGGGCCGGGGCTGAGCTCCTCCAGGTCGTACCAGCGTTGCCGGGCGGCCAGCTCGACCCGGCGGAACATGGCGTTGCGCACCATCACCCGGAAGGCGCGTTCGTTGGCCGAGATCGGGCGCACCGACTCCGCGCCGAACGCGATCTGCTCGGCGTCGTTCTCCGCGCCGGGGTTGGTGAGCTGCTCCCATTCGTCGAGCAGGCTCGAATCCACCTGGCGGATCAGTTCGCCGAGCCATTCGGTGAGGTCGTCGAGTTCCTCGGTGCGCGCGGCGTCGGGCACCGTGCGGCGCAGCGCCCGGTAGGCGTCGGCGAGGTAGCGCAGCACCACACCCTCCGAGCGGGCCAGTTCGTAGAACGAGATCAGTTCGGCGAAGGTCATCGCGCGCTCGATCATGTCGCGCACCACCGATTTCGGTGACGGCGCGAATTCCGAGACCCACGGATGCCCGGCCCGGTAGGTCTCGAACGCGGGGTCGATCAGCTCGGCCAGCGGCTTGGGCCAGGTGACCTCTTCCAGGAGCTCCATCCGCTCCTCGTATTCGATGCCGTCGGCCTTCATCTCGGCCACCGCGGCGCCACGGGCCTTGTGCTGCTGAGCCATCAGCAGCTGGCGCGGGTCCTCCAGGGTCGCCTCGATCAGGGAGACGACGTCCAGTGTGTAGGTGGGGGTCTCGCGATCGAGCAGCTCGAAGGCGGCCAGCGCGAACGGCGACAGCGGCTGGTCGAGGGCGAAATCACGTTGCAGGTCGACGGTGAGCCGGGCCATCCGGCCCTTGGCGTCGGGTTCGGAGAGCTGTTGCACCACACCGGCATCGCGCAGGGCGCGGTAGAGCCGGATCGCGCGCAGGATGTGCTTGCGCTGGGCGGCGCGCGGCTCGTGGTTGTCCTCGAGCAGGTGCCGCATCGCGGCGAAGACATTTCCGGGGCGGGCGATCACGTTGAGCAGCATGGCGTTGGTCACCGTGAAGCGCGACACCATCGGCTCGGGCTGGGCGGAGACCAGACGGTCGAAGGTCTCCTCGCTCCAGGACACGAAACCCTCGGGTGGTTTGCGGCGCTGCACCTTGCGCTGCTTCTTCGGGTCGTCGCCCGCCTTGGCGATCAGGCGCGCGTTCTCCACCTCGTGCTCGGGGGCCTGCACGACCACGGTGCCCATGGTGTCGAAGCCGGCGCGGCCTGCGCGTCCGGCGATCTGGTGGAACTCACGCGCCTTGAGCCTGCGGGTGCGCACGCCGTCGAACTTGGTGAGCCCGGTCAGCAGCACCGTGCGGATCGGCACGTTGATGCCGACGCCGAGGGTGTCTGTGCCGCACACCACCTTGAGCAGCCCGTCCTGGGCGAGCTTCTCCACGAGCCTGCGGTATTTGGGCAGCATGCCCGCGTGGTGCACGCCGATGCCGTGCCGGATCAGTCGCGAGAGGGTCTTGCCGAAGCCTGCCGCGAAGCGGAACTCGCCGAGGGCGGCGGCGATCGCGTCCTTCTCGGCGCGGGTGGCGAAATTCACGCTGGTCAGTGCCTGCGCGCGCTCCAGCGCGGCGGCCTGGGTGAAGTGCACGACGTAGACCGGCGCCTGGTTGGTGGTCACCAGCTCTTCGATGGTCTCGGTGATGGGGGTGCGCACGTACGAGAACATCAGCGGGACAGGGCGTTCGGTGCCCGCGACCACCGCGGTCGAGCGGCCGGTGCGGCGCTCGAGATCGGTCGCGAAGAAGTCGACCTCGCCCAGCGTCGCCGACATCAGCAGGAACTGCGCGCGCGGCAGCTCGATGATCGGCACCTGCCAGGCCCAGCCGCGATCGGGGTCGGCGTAGAAGTGGAACTCGTCCATCACGACCTGGCCGACCTCGGCGGCCGCGCCCTCGCGCAGCGCCAGATTCGCCAGGATCTCCGCGGTCGCGCAGATGATCGGGGCGTCGGCGTTGACCGCGGCGTCGCCGGTGACCATGCCGACGTTCTCGGCGCCGAACACCTCGCACAGCGCGAAGAACTTCTCGCTCACCAGCGCCTTGATCGGCGCGGTGTAGTAGCTGCGCTGCCCGTTGGCCATCGCGAACAGGTGCGCGCCGACCGCGACGAGGGACTTCCCGGAGCCGGTCGGGGTGGCCAGGATGACATTGGACCCCGAGGCCAGCTCCATCAGCGCCTCGTCCTGCGCCGGATACAGGGGGGTGCCCTGCTCGGCGGCCCACGCCGCGAACGACTCGTAGAGCGCGTCGGCGTCGGTCCCGGGAATTTCGAGCAGGTCGGTCAGATCCACTCCGACCACCCTAGTGGGCGCAGCGGGCGTCGCCCTCGTCAGACCTGTGCGGTTCAGGCCTTGTCGTCGCCGGAGGTGTCGTCGTAACCGCCCTGTTCGGCCAGGAAGCGCTCGAACTCCGCGCCGAGCTCCTCACCGCTGGGCAGTTCGCCGTCGCCTGCCAGCAGGCTGGACTGGCGTTCCTGGGCGGTGACGAAGCTGTCGTACTGGCGTTCCAGCGCCGTGACGACCGTCTCGACCTCCTCGTTGCCCGCGATGTGCTCGGCGACCTGCTCGCGCACGCGCGCCGCGGCCTCGCCCAGCGCCGCCAGCGGCAGTTCCAGGCCCGCGTTGTCGGCGACGTTCTCCAGCAGGGTCTGCGCGGCCTCGGGGTAGTCGGTCTGGGCCAGATAGTGCGGCACGTGCACGGAGAAACCGAGCGACTCGTGCCCGTGCTGGGCCATCCGGAACTCGAGCAGCGAGGACGCGCTGCCCGGCACCTGCAGCTCTCCGGGCCAGCGCTGGTGCTCGCCGATCAGCGAGCGATCCGAGGAGTGCGCGGTCACGCCCAGCGGACGGGTGTGCGGGATCGCCATCGGGATCGCGGACAGGCCGATCGTGCGCCGCACCCCGAGCTGTTCGGCCAGCAGCCGCACCGCGGTGGTGAACTTCTCCCAGCGCAGGTCCGGTTCCAGGCCGGCCAGCAGCAGGAACGGGGTACCCGCGGTGTCGCGCAGGGCCCACAGGTTCAGCTCGGGCTCGGCGTAGTCGGAGAAATGATCGGTCTTGAACGTCATCAGCGGACGGCGCGAGCGGTAGTCGAGCAGCTCGTCCACGTCGAAGGAGGCGACGAGCTCGGATTCGAGACTCTCGCGCAGATGGGTGGTCGCCAGGCGCACGGCATGACCGGCGTCGGTGAAACCCTCGAGGCCGTGCACCAGCACGGGGCCCGCACCGTCGTCCGACGACAGCTGCGGTGCCGGGAACTCCAGCTCGTACATGTGCGACTGATCATCCATCGCGTACTCCTTCCTGCGCGGTCCACCAACGCTCGCGGCGGGGGAGGCGTTCTCCATTGTCCCCCATGCGAGCAGACGCATCGCACACGGCCGGAGGACGGCTCGTCCTGCTGCACAACAGCCGCCGGCGCCTCGGCATTCCCGGGCGGCGTGGCGGCGGCCCCTGGATCGGCCCGGTGGGGCACAGTGGGTGGGGTGAACGTGGCGGAAACGACACCGACCGGTACGGGCCCGCGCTCCCGGACGCGGTGTCGGGTGCTCGCCTGCGCGGCGGCGGTCTCGGTCGTGGCGCTGGCCGGGTGCGGGCAGAGCGTCAGCGGGACGCCGGTCGCCGAGAGCGCGTCGGCGGTGCGGCACGTCGACGGATCGCTGCCCGAACTGCTGCCCGCGCCGCAGCAGTTCCCGGCCCGGTATCCCGCGGTGGTGCTGCCACCGCAGGCGGCGGCCGCTGCCGCCGGTGATCTCGACGGGGTCGGGGCGGGCGCCACCGTCAGCCCGGTCACCTGCACTCCGCCGGAGCCCGAGGCGGGCGCCGAACCGGCAGCCGTCATGGTCGGTTCCGACGACGCGAGCCGCGCGACGCTGACCGTCGAGCTGTCCAGGACCGCCGAACAGCTCGCGCGGCTTCGGGACCGGCTCGGTGGGTGCGAGCAGATCCGCGTCGGCAGGGCCGGTGCGGAGTCGACCGTCACGACCGTGCTCGACGAGACCGTCCGGGGCGGCGCCGACGACGCGGTGTCGTTGCGGCGCACCGTGATTCCCGATGTCGGCGGGACCGGCCTGACACAGACGATGCAGACCTCGATCGGGCAGATCGGCGACGTGCGGATCACGGTGACGTCGATGGTCTTCGGCACCGGCCGCCCCGACGGCGCGGCCGTCGAGGAGATGTTCGCGACCGCCGTCCGCGGCGTGCGCGGCAGCTGAGGGCTTCTACCACGCGGCGGTGACAGATTCGGTTCGGCGGCAGCGCTCGGACCGGGATCGTTCCACAGCCGCGGCATTGCCAACAGGGCAGGAGAAAGCCCAGGTCGCGGGTCGGGCGCCGGAGTAGGCGGCGGGCACGGTGGAGCCATGACACCGTCGACGAACTCCACCCGCCGCGCCAAGCGCACCGGGCCCTTCCCCCGAGCGCTCACCTGCGCCGAATCGACCCCCGCCTACCCCGCCGACCTGCCACAGCCGCCGCTGCGGGTGCACGACCCCGGCGAGCTGATCGCCGCGCTGCCCGCGATGCTCGGCTTCGTTCCCGAACGCTCGCTCGTCGTCGCCGTCCTGCACGGGCCGGGACGTGGCGGCACCGCCGCGATCGAAGCGGTCGTGCGGTTCGATCTGGACGGGGTCTGCGATCCGCGGCGCATCGACCAGTTCACCGCGTGCGTGGGGTCGATCTGTGTGCGCGAACAGGCGACCGGGGTGCTGGCGATCTTCGTCGACGACCGTACGGAATCCGGCGTGCCAGGAACGCTGCGCGATGTGGCACTGCTCGATGCGCTCGGCGCGGCGGGAATCGCCGTACGCGGGGCGTGGTCGGTGCCGTCGATCGTGGCGGGCGCGCGGTTTCGCAGCCTGTTCGACCGGGCCGCCGGAGGTGTCGTCGGTGACCCGGCGGCCTCGCTGGTCGCGCTGTCGCACGTGCTCGACGGCAGGCAGATTCGCCGCTCACGCAGTGAACTGACGGCTCTGGTCGTGCCGGACCGGCAGCTGTGCGCGCAGGTTTCGACCCGGCTCGGCCCCGAGGTGGCGCGATATCGCGGCGAGTTGTCGGCCGCGATGCGCGCCGGGAACGGCGTGGCGTTCCAGCGCCGCCGCCTGGAATGGGTGCTGTGGCAGATCGCCGACACCGCCTCCGGTGCGCCGCGGGCCGACCGCGAACTCGCGCGACTTGCCGCCACGCTGCGCGACCGGCCGATCCGCGACGCGATGTACGGCCTGGCGCTGGGCGATCACGCGGAGGCGGCCGAGCAGCTGTGGGCCCAGCTCGCCAGGGCGACACCCGGCACCGACCGCGCCGAAGCCGCGGCGCTGCTGGGATTCAGCGCCTACGTGCGCGGCGACGGGCCGTTCGCCGGCGTCGCCCTCACCGCCGCGGTGGAAGCCGATGCCGGCCATCCGATGGCGGTGCTGCTGGAGACCTCGCTGCAGAGCGGACTGCGCCCGGAACGGCTGCGCAAACTCGCCCACTGCGGTCGGCAGATCGCCGCGGACCTCGGGGTCGACATCGGCCCGGTCGACCTGTGACGCCGTCGATTTCGCCGCCGGATCAGCGGGCGCTGTGTGCCTTGTCGCCGAGCGAACGCAGGAAATCCCAGGCGTCGGTGACGATCTCGTCGAGATCGTTGTGCTCGGGCTGCCAGCCCAGCTCGGCGATCGCGCGGTCGCTCGAGGCGATGAGCACCGCCGGATCGCCTGCCCGGCGCGGCGCGTCGATCGCCTCGATCGGCAGGCCGGTCACCCGCTCGCACGCCGAGATCACCTCGCGCACCGAGAAACCCGTTCCCGAACCGAGATTGAGGATCCGGTGGCTGCCCGGCTGCGCCGAGGACAGCGCGAGCAGATGCGCCTGCGCCAGATCACGGATGTGGATGTAGTCACGCACACACGTACCGTCCGGCGTCGGCCAGTCGGTGCCGTACACGGAGATGGCCTTGCGGTGGCCCAGCGCCACCTGCAACACGAGGGGGATCAGATGTGTTTCCACGACCCGGTTCTCGCCGAGACCGCCGTAGGCGCCGGCCACGTTGAAGTAGCGCAGGCTCGTCGCGGCCAGGCCGTGCGCCACCGCGTAGGAGGTGATGGCGTGATCGATGGCCAGCTTGCTCGCGCCGTAGGGATTGGTGGGGCGAGTGGGCGAATCCTCGGTGATCGGCACCTGCTCGGGCTCGCCGTACACCGCGGCGGTGGAGGAGAACACCAGTCGCGGCGTCGCGGTCTCGCGGATCGCCTCGAGCAGCGTGAGGGTCTTCACCACATTGCCGTGCCAGTACTTCTCCGGCCGCTCCACCGACTCGCCGACCAGCGACTGCGCCGCGAAATGCAGGACACCGTCGAAGGATTCGGCACGCAGCAGCTCCGGCGCCGCGACCGCGATGTCACCGTCGACGAACCGGGCGCCCGCGGGCACACCGTCGGCGTTACCGGTCGAGAGGTCGTCGACGACGACCACCTCGTGGCCTTGCTCGAGCAGGACGGCGGCGCACACGCCACCCACATAGCCGGCGCCGCCGGTGACCAGAAGTTTCACGAATCAGACCAGCCTCACCTGGACGGCGTGCGCCATCTCTTCGGACAGTTCGAAACCGGTGTGACCCGGCACCGTGATCAGCACCGCACCCGGCTTGGTCTCCACGGTGACACGCGCGTCGGGCACCACACCCGCCTCGCGCAGCCTGCCGATGACCTCCGGGTCGGTCTGGATGTGCTCGGCCAGCCTGCGCACCACCACGGCGTGCAGCGTGCCGTGGGGCAGATCGGACAGGCGAACGAGCGTCTCCTCGGCGGCGGGGGAATCGCCGAGGCCGAGCTCGTCCAGGCCGGGGATGGGATTGCCGTAGGGCGAGGTGGTCGGGTGGTTGAGCACCTCGATCAGGCGCCGCTCCACCTCCTCGCTCATCACGTGCTCCCAGCGGCACGCCTCGGCGTGCACGTTCTCCCAGTCGAGGCCGATGATGTCGACCAGCAACCGCTCGGCGAGCCGGTGCTTGCGCATCACCGCGACCGCCATGGCGCGGCCCTTGTCGGTCAGCTCGAGATGGCGGTCGCCCGCGACGAGCAGCAGCCCGTCGCGTTCCATCCGCGCGACCGTCTGGCTGACCGTCGGACCACTCTGCTCGAGCCGCTCGGCGATGCGCGCCCGCAGCGGCACCACGCCCTCTTCCTCGAGGTCGTAGATGGTACGGAGATACATCTCCGTGGTGTCGACCAGATCCTTCACCTGTTACCCCTTCGTCGGCACGAATTCTACCCACGCGCGAACGCCCGTCCGCCCGCCGGACCGGCGGCCCTATTTCTACTGCATTGCAACGCCACACGGGGCCCGCTGCTTCCGGCTAGCGTGGCGAGCATGGTCACGCCGTCGCACAGCGCAGAGTCCGGGACCGTCGTGTGGACCGAGCGATTCCTCGGCTATACCTGGAGTCCCGAGCATCCGATGAAACCGGCGCGATTGCAGTTCACCATGTCGCTGGCCGAAAGTCTGGGCGTCCTCGACGGTGTCGAGCCGCTGGCACCCGACGCGGCGACCCAGGCCGACCTCCTGCGGGTGCACAGCAGCTCCTATATCGACGTGGTACGCCTGGCCGGCGACGGGCCGCCGACGCCCGAGGACACCGTCTACGGCCTGGGAACCGCCGACAATCCGCTCTTCCCGCACATGCACGAGGCGGCCTCGGTCATCGTGGGCGGCACTCTCGCCGCGGCCAGGGAGATCGCGGCGGGACGGACCCGGCGGGCGGTGAGCATCGCCGGTGGAATGCACCACGCCATGCCGGATTCGGCGTCAGGCTTCTGCATCTACAACGATGCCGCGATCGCGATCTCGTGGCTGCTCGATCACGGGTACGACCGCATCGCCTACCTCGATGTCGACGTCCACCACGGCGACGGCGTGCAACGCGCCTTCTACGCCGATCCACGGGTACTCACGATCTCGCTGCACCAGCACCCGGCGACGCTGTGGCCCAATACCGGCTGGCCGACGGAGACCGGACTCGGCGCGGCCGAGGGCACCTCGATCAACCTGCCGCTCCTGCCCGGCACCCGGGATGCCCAGTGGCTGCGCGGGTTCCACGCGGTGGTGCCCGGCGCGGTCGCGGCGTTCCGGCCGCAGATCATCGTCAGCCAATGCGGGGTGGACACCCATCGGGAAGACCCGCTGGCCGATCTCGAACTCACCGTGGACGGCCAGCGCGCGGCCTTCCTGGCCATGCGCGATCTGGCCGACCGCCATGCCGAAGGGCGGTGGCTGGCCATCGGCGGCGGCGGCTACGGCGTGGTCCGGGTGGTGCCACGCGCCTGGACCCATCTGCTGGCCGCGGCCCTGGACCGGCCGCTGCCACCGGAGACACCGATCCCGGACGACTGGATCGACCAGGTGCGCGCCGCGTCCCCGCGCGTGCAGCCGCCGACGAGCATGGGCGACGGTGGCGATACCGCCTACCGGCCGTGGGACGGTCCCGGCGGCACCCCCGAGATCGGCGACGCCGGGCAGATCCGTGCCCAGCGGGCGGTCGACACCGCCATCACAGCCACCCGGCGGGCGAGTTTCGGCCTGCTCGGCCTCGACCCGGAGGATCCCCGTGACTGAACCCTTGCTACCCGACACCCCCGATACGCCGGCGAATCCGCCTGCGCCACCACAACAGTGGTACGGCGATGTGCTCGCGGCCGACGGCGGTGTGGTCCGGGTGCGCCCGATCGTGCCCGCCGACGCCGGGTCGCTGGCCGCGTTCCACACCGGGCTGTCGGATCGCACGCGCTATCTGCGCTATTTCGGTCCTTACCCGCAGATCTCGCCGAAGGACATGTACCGCACCACCCACGTGGACTATCACGACCGCGTGGGACTGGTCGCGCTGCTCGGCGACGCGATCATCGGCGTCGCCCGCTACGAGCTGCTCGACCGGCCCGGCCCGCGCGCGGCCGAGGTGGCCTTCGTCGTCGCCGACGAGCACCAGGGCCGCGGCCTGGGATCGGTGCTGCTCGAACACCTCGCCGGCGCGGCGGCCGAGAACGAGGTGGTCGCGTTCGTCGCGGAGGTGCTCGCCGAGAACGAGGCGATGATCACGGTGTTCCGTGATGCCGGCTACCAGTTGCAGCGCAGTCGCGACGGCGCCGAGGTGCACCTGGAATTCGCCATCGACCCGACCGAAGCGCTGCGCACGGTCCGGGACGCGCGCGAGGCCGCCTCGGAGGCGCGCAGTGTCGGCAATCTGCTCGCGCCCGGTTCGGTGGCGGTGATCGGCGCGTCGCCGGAGCGGAGCAGGGTCGGCGGCGCGGTGCTGGCGAACCTGCTCGCCGGCGGTTTCAGCGGGCCGATCTTCCCGGTGAACCCGAACCGGCGGTCGGTGCGGGGCGTGCGCGCCTACGCCACCGTGCGCGAGATTCCCGACGAGGTCGATCTGGCGGTGGTGGCGGTGCCGCCCGCCGCGATCGGGTCGGTCCTCGACGACTGCATGGCCAAGGGTGTGAAGGGCCTGGTGGTACTGACCGCGGGCTTCGGTGAGACCGGTGCGGCCGGTCTGGCCGCCGAAGACGACCTGGTCGCCGCGGCCCGCGGCCACGGGATGCGGGTCGTCGGCCCCAGCGCCCTCGGCATCGCCAACACCGACCCCGCGGTCGGCCTCAACGCCACCCTCGCGCCGGTGCTGCCCGAGCGAGGGCGGATCGGCTTCTTCTGCCAGTCCGGGCCGCTCGGCGCGGCGATTCTCGGCGAGGCCGCGGCCCGCAATCTCGGCCTGTCGACCTTCGTCTCGGCGGGCAACCGCGCCGATGTCTCCGGCAACGATCTGCTGCAGTTCTGGGACACCGCCGCCGACACCGAGGTGATCCTGCTGTACCTGGAGAGCTTCGGTAACCCGCGCAAGTTCTCCCGGCTGGCCCGGCGGGTGGCGCGGGCCAAGCCGATCGTCGCGGTGAGCAGCGGCAGGCTCGCCGCCGGCGCCGACATGGACCGCACGGTGGTGCGTGACCTGTTCACCCAGGCCGGGATCATCCAGGTGGACTCCATCTCCGAACTGTTCGACTGCGCCGCGCTGCTGGCCTGTCAGCCACTGCCACGGGGCCCTCGGGTGGCTGTGGTCGGCAACAGCGCCGCGCTGAACTGGCTGGCCATCGATGCCGCCAACAGCGAGGGCCTCGGTGTGCATCGGCCGGTGACCGCCGTCGACCGTGGTCCGGGCGCGCGGCCGACCGAGCGCAGCCTCGGCAACGCGCCGGTCGACGGGCCGGTGGATCTGGGGCCGGAGGCGACTCCGGCCGACTACCGGGAGGCGGTACTGGCCGCGCTGCGCAGCGACCAGGTCGACGCCGTGATCGTCGTCGTCGTCCCGCCGGTGCCGACGTCTATGGGCGGCTTCGCCGACGCGCTGCGCGCGGCAGCGGCGGCCGCACCGGACAGAGCCAAGCCGGTGCTGACGACCTTCGTCGCCGAGTCGGGCATTCCGCAGCTCCTCGCGGTCCGCACCACCGGCGGCGCGCCCGCGCGCGGCTCGATCCCGTCCTACCCCGATCCGGAACGTGCCGCCAGGGCGCTGGCCAGGGTCGAGCGGTACGCGCGCTGGCGCGACCGGCCCGTCTCACCGGTGGTCCGGCCACCCGGTATCGACACCGCGGCCGCGGCGGCGCTGGTGGCGGGCTGGCTGGCCGAATCGGGCGGGCGCTGGCTCACCGACGAGGAAGCGGCGCGGCTGCTCGAGTGCTACGGCATCGACGTGGTCGAGTTCCGGGCCGTGCGTGACGCCGAGCAGGCCGTCGCGGCGGCCGAGGAACTCGGGTACCCGGTCGCGGCGAAGGCGACGGGCGAGCTGTGGCGGCGCAGGCCCGATCTGCTCGGGGTGCGCCTTGACCTGTGGGGGCCCGATGCTGTCCGCCAGGCCTATACCGACCTGGTGGCGATCTGCGGCGATCCGCTGCTGCATGTGCAGAAGATGGCGACCAAGGGCGTCGGCTGTGTCCTGCGGGTCACCGACGACCCCTCGTTCGGGTCGGTGATCCAGTTCGGCCTCTCGGGCATGATCATCGACCTGCTCGGCGACCGCGCCTACCGGGCACTCCCACTGACCGCCGAGGAATCCGCCGCGCTGATCGACGCGCCGCGCGCCGCGCCGCTGCTGTCCGGTGGTCCGGCGGGGCCCGCGGTCGACAAGGCGGCACTGGCCGAACTGGCGCAACGCATCTCGGCCCTGTTCGACGACATCCCGCAGATGCGTGAGCTGTCGTGTGACCCGGTCCTCGCCGCGCCGGCGTCGGCGGAGATCATCTACGCCCGCGCCAGGATCGGCCCGGAACCGAGCCGCTTCGACACCGGTCCGCGGCGTTTGGCCTGAACGAACAACGCCGACCGGCTCGCGGCCACGGAGGGGAGTGGTCGCGGACACCGGTCGGCGTTTCGGCAGACGACCCCTAGGGGGCCGCCGAGCAGGGGATCAGCTGGCGTAGGCGCGCAGACGGTCGGCGCGCTCACCCTTGCGCAGCTTGGACATGACCTCACGTTCGATCTGGCGGACCCGCTCGCGGGACAGGCCGAACAGCTTGCCGATCTGATCGAGGGTGCGCGGCTGGCCGTCGTCGAGGCCGAAGCGCAGGCGGATGACCTGCTGTTCGCGCTCGTCGAGGGTGGCCAGGACGCTGCGCACGTCGTGGTGCAGCAGGCCCGCGATGACCGCGCTCTCGGCGGAGGTGGCCTCGGAGTCCTCGATGAAGTCGCCGAGCGGGGCCTCCTCGTCGTTGCCGACAGGCATGTCCAGGCTTACCGGGTCGCGGCTGTGGTCGAGCAGGTCGGCGATCTTCTCCACCGGGATGCCCGACTCGTTGGCGAGTTCGGCGTCGGTGGCCTCGCGACCGAGCTGCTGATGCAGTTCACGCTTGATCCTGGCGAGCTTGTTGACCTGTTCGACCAGGTGCACAGGCAGGCGGATGGTGCGGCTCTGATCGGCCATACCGCGGGTGATGGCCTGGCGGATCCACCAGGTGGCGTAGGTGGAGAACTTGAAGCCCTTGGCGTAATCGAACTTCTCCATCGCGCGGATGAGTCCGAGGTTGCCTTCCTGGATCAGGTCGAGCAACGGCATGCCGCGGCCGGTGTAGCGCTTGGCCAGCGAAACGACAAGGCGCAGGTTGGCCTCGAGCAGATGCGAGCGGGCGGACTGCCCCTCACGGACCAGAATCGCCAGATCACGCTTGCGGGTCGCCGATAACCGCTTACCGGTCTCGAGCAGGTGCTGGGCATACAGGCCCGCCTCGATACGCTTGGCCAGTTCGACCTCGTCGGCCGCCGTGAGCAGTGCCGTGCGGCCGATTCCGTTCAGGTACACGCGTACCAGGTCGGCTGCGGGGCTCTGGGCGTCGATATCGGACTCGCTGGGGCGCACACGAGTAGTGGCGGGGCTTGTCATGACTTGCCTCCTGTCGGTGGTGTCTCACTCCGATCAACGGACCCGACTTAGAGAAAGTTCCCGATCCTGTCGGTGATAAACCGCTCTGAGCTGCGGGTTCCTACCCTTACGGCTGAGAAGTTCCTGAGAAGAGCTCCGGGTGCGGAACTCGGCCCCCACCGCCGTACGGCTCAGATGGGCCGCACCAGTCCATGACGTACCAATCCGGCCACGACGCCGAGCGCCTGGGCGGCGAATTCAGGGGTCACCTGTTCGGCGCCGTCGGCCAGAGCGAGCAGTTCGAGCAGTTCGTACAACGGCAGACCGTCGGGTCGCATTCCCGCGACCAGAGCGACCGTCGACTCGTCGACCTCGTGCTGCCAGCGGGGGCCGTCGCCGCGATGCAGCCGGGCCACCTCCTCGGTCCAGCCGTGTTCACCGGGCAGATACACCCGTTCCAGCGCGGTCGCCGGGCTCGGCGCGAAACGGGATGTCCACGCGAGATTTTCGTCGGCGGCGACGGCGCGCAGCCACGCCGACCGGGCGAAATAGGCCGCCGCCTCGTTGCCGAGCGGATCATCGAAACCGTGCACGAGGTCCTCGGCCATCAGTTCGGTCGGGCCGTCGATGGCGTGCAGGTAGACGAACCCGAAGCCGATACCTTCCACCTCGGCGGCGTCGAACGCCGCCAGCCACTGCTCGGCGCGCGCCTGCGCGGCCGGGTCGCGGGGGTCCAGACCCGCGTCGCGCAGCCAGGTGCCGACGTAGAGCGCCGGGTCGGCGACATCGCGCTGCACGACCCAGGCGTCGATGCCGTGCGCGGGCAGCCACGACGACACCCGCTGCCGCCAGTCCTGGCCCTCGACATGCACCCAGGCGGCCAGCATGGCCGCGAGGCCGCCGGGTGCGAGCAGCTCGGGCGCCTGCCCGATGACCAGCTCGCTGGCGCCGTCGAGCGCGAGCCCGGAATCGCGATAGGTGTGCTCGATGCGCGCCGGGCCGACGACGAACGGGGGATTGGCCACGATCTGATCGAAACGGCGCCCTGCCACCGGCTCGAACCAGGACCCTTCGAGCAGTTCGATGTCGAGTTCGTTCAGCGCGGCCGTGGCCTGCGCCAGCCACAGCGCCCGCGCGTTGACATCGGTGGCGGTGACCCGGCCCGCGTACCCCGCTGCGTGCACGGCCTGCACACCGCAGCCGGTCCCCAGATCCAGCACCGTGCCCACCGGGACGGTCGGCGTCGCGCGCAGCAGCGACAGCGACGCGTGCCCGACGCCGAGCACGTGGTCCTCGGTCAGGGTGCGCCTGCGCATCGAATCGTCGAGGTCGGACAGGATCCAGCGGGTGCCCGAACCGGTGTCGAGCGGCCGCAGATCCAGTGCTGCCCTGAGCTCGTCGCCGTCGCGGGCCAGCAGACCCGCCGCGACGGCGTCGTCGATCCGCACCGGTGCCAGCGCCGCCACCTCGCTCTCCGGCAGCGCGTCGCCGAGCAGCAGCAGCCGGATCAGCGTGCCCAGCTCACCGGCTGCCCGCGCCGCCCGGCGCACCGGCACCGGCTCCGACCGGCCCAGTGCCGCATGCACATCGGGGCCGAGCGCCTCGACCAGCGTGTCGGCGTCGTAGCCGACCCGGATCAGCGCCGTGCGCAGGGCGGGGCACAACGCGGTGAGCAGGGAACCGGAGGTGGCGGCGGGGTTCGTAGGCACCCGACTACTTTGCCAGGGTCGCTCAGCGCGCGAACGACCCGCTCGGACCGCGTGTCGCGGGGTGATGTGCGTGCCGGGAGGGATGCTGGCGCGTCAGCGGGGGAAGCCGGTGTACGGGTCGCGGCCGGTGACGCAGTAGAGCGCGCCGCCGGGATCGCGCATGACGATCCAGCGCTCGCCGTCGGCGACGCGGTCCGCACCGAGGGATTCGTGCCAGGTGGCGGTGGCGGCGATGTCGGTGGAGGCCAGGTCCACGTGGGCGGCGGCCGGGCGGGGGTCGTCGAGGCGCTGGAGCAACAGCTGCAGTGGCTCGTCGTCGCCGCGTAGCCGGGAGAATTCGGGGCTGCGTGACGGCTGGTGGGTCCAGCCGGTCAGCGATCGCCAGAACGCGGTATCGGTCGCGATGTCGGCGGGGGCCAGGTCGAGGCAGATCTGGTCGAGGCGGGTCACGGTACCGTCCGGTGCGGTCGACACGGTGACCGGAGGCGGCGCGTCGTTCTTGACCGGGGTGAAGCAGAACGTCTGTCCGGCAGGGGATTCGAGCACGGTGTAGTCGGGCGCGACCAGGACGATGTGCGCGCCGAGCCCGGTCGCGGTCGCCACCGCGGCGGGGATGTCGTCGACATCGAGGTCAAGGTGGATGCCCCCGCCGTCACCGACCGCCTGCATCTTGACCCAGGCCGGTCCGGTGGCAGGCAGCAGCGTCACGAACTCGTCGTGCGCGCCGCGTGGCGCCGACACCGTCGAGCCGGTGACGGTCGCCCAGAAGCGGACACAGTCGTCGAATCCGTCGGCAGGCCGATCCAGGAACGCCCACATCCAGCGAATCATGTTGTCTCCCTGCCAGTCCGCCACATCGTCACCGATGAAGCCAGGTGTGTACGGCTCGTCGGCGAAGACAGCCGGAACGGGAATCGGCGCCTGCGCCCTGGGCCGGGTGCGACGACGCTCCGTCGTGACTGCGGTCCGCAGCGACGCGGTCGTCGATGGCCGAATCCTGTAAGGCCCCAGCACGATCGCTCGTCTGCGAGTCGAAGTCGAGAGAACCACAGTCCGCCCGATACGAACGGTAGGCGTCCTGCCACGCGCTGTCGACTGGGTTCCCCGCGAGCTCCCCGAGAAACGAGCGAACTCGATGGGCCCGGATATCCATTGGCAGGATATCGATGAAAGATGGCATACCGGCCACTCGTTCGTGTCGCGACGATCCGGCACCCTGTTTCGGGTGACCGATCTCCGCGCGCCCCTGTCGCCCACCGGCGACGACGACTCGGCCGAACGGGCAATCCCCGCGCCACGCTCCGCCACCGACACCAAGACCCCGCGTCCTGATCGGCCCACGGACGCCGTCGACGGTGAGATCGATGCGGCCCCACCCGGTCGAAGAACTCTCCATCCCGCGTGGATCGTGGCAGGCGTCGGCTTCGTCGCCCTGCTGGGCGCCGCGGCGTTCCGCTCGGTGCCCAGCGTCCTGATCGACCCGCTGCACACCGAGTTCGGCTGGTCGCACGCCACGATCTCCACCGCCGTCTCGCTGAATATGCTGCTCTACGGCCTGATCTCGCCGTTCGCTGCCGCGCTGATGGATCGCTTCGGCATCCGCCGGGTGGTGTGCTCGGCGCTGGTGCTGATCGCGGCGGGCAGCGGGCTGACGGTGTTCATGACCCAGGCCTGGCAGCTGGTGGCGACGTGGGGACTGCTGGTCGGGATCGGCGTCGGGTCGATGTCGATGCCGTTCGTCGCCACCATCACCGGGCGCTGGTTCGTGCGCAGCCGCGGGCTGGTCACCGGCGTGCTCACCGCGGCGGGCGCGACCGGGCAGCTGGTGTTCCTGCCGCTGGTGTCGATGCTGGCGCACGAGCACGGCTGGCGGTTGCCGTCGGTGATCGTGGCCGCGGTCGCGCTGGCCGTGGTGCCCCTGGTGTGGTTGTTCGTGCGCGACTACCCCAGCGACGCCGGGGTGCGGGCCTACGGCGCGCCGCCCGGCTCGGACGCCGGTGCGCGGGTCCCGGGTACCGGGGGTGCGGGCCGGGCCCTACAGGTCTTGGCCGCGGCCGCGCGCAGGCCCGGATTCTGGCTGCTGGCAGGCGGTTTCGCGGTGTGCGGTGCGTCGACGAACGGTTTGGTCGGTACGCATTTCGTCACCGCGGCCCACGATCACGGGATGCCGCCGACCACCGCGGCCGGACTGCTGGCGCTGGTCGGGATCTTCGACGTGGCGGGGACGATCGCCTCGGGCTGGCTCTCGGATCGGGTCGATCCGCGCTATCTGCTGCTCGGCTACTACTCGCTGCGTGGGTTGTCGCTGCTGATTCTGCCCTCGCTGCTCGGCCCGCACACCCAGCCGAGCATGTGGGTGTTCATCGTCTTCTACGGTCTGGACTGGATCGCGACCGTTCCGCCGACGGTGCTGCTGTGCCGGGAACTGTTCGGCGCCGACGGCCCGATCGCGTTCGGCTGGGTATTCGCCGCCCACCAGGTGGGCGCCGCCGTCGCGGCCACCGGCGCTGGGCTCATCCGCGACCTGCAGGGTTCCTACGATCTGGCCTGGTATCTCGCGGGCGCCCTGTGCGGGCTAGCGGCGCTGATGTCGATGCTGGTGCGCCGACCGGCGACAACCGCGTAGACCGCTATTCGATCGCCTTGTGTGATCGGGATTCCAGGGCGATCTGGTTGTTGCGGCCGTCCCAGCGGCTCGGTTCGTTCTTGGTGCGCGGCGGCCGGTCGTTGGCGATCAGCACGGCGATCCACGGCAGCGGCACCGAGGCGACGATGATCAGGATCGACAGCAGCGGGTTCTCGAACGCGCTGTAGGCGATCGCGGCCAGGATCAGGCAGGGGATGCGGAAGGCCATGATGATCGTGTAGCGGCGCACCCTGGCGCGATGCTGATCGTCGAGCGAAGGCGCGGCCTCGGTGATGAGCACGGGGTGCTTGGCATCGGCGCCGGGGAAATAGCCGCGCGAGCTGGGCGCGGCGGGCCTGGTCACCTCCGGGTCCGGGGTCGGCTCGTCGGCGCCGGAGGGCTCGCCGTAGGACTGCATACCCCGAGTCTCCCACTCGGCTCGTGCGAACGCACACGCGGCTGGTCAGCGGTACACGGCCGGGATGCGGCATCATGGAAGGCGTGAGTACAGACACTCTGGTACGCCCGGAAACCACGACAGACGAGACGACCGGCGACGACGTCCCCAAGTTCTTCCACTACGTGAAGAAGGACCGGATCGCCGAGAGTGCCGTGATGGGCACGATGGTCGTGGCGCTGTGCGGTGAGGTCTTCCCGGTGACGCGCTCGCCCAAGCCCGGATCGCCCGTGTGCCCGGACTGCAAGAAGGTCTACGACGGTTTGCGCAAGGGCGGCGACTGAGCGGGTTCCGCGGCCGGTAAGGCCGGCGCCTCCGGTGAGGCGTCGGCCGGTTCGTCGTCGCCGCGCACCTGGTTGGTCAGCCACTCCTTGACCTGCTCCATCCTGGTCGCCCGCGCGGGCCAGAACTCCTGCACCGCGGCGTTGAACTCCGCGCCCAGAATCACCGCGAAGCCGAGAAAATAGGTGAACAGCAGGAACGCGATCGGGGTGGCCAGCGCGCCGTAGCTCACGCCGGTCGCGGTGATCCAGGACAGATATCGCCGCAGCAGATCGCTGGCCCCCATGAAGAACACCCCGGCCACCAGCGCGCCGCCGAACAGCCGATGCCACGGCAGCGATTTGTGCAGGGCCAGCTTGTAGAGCGTGGTGAGCCCGACGATCAGCAGCAGGCCGACGATCGGGTAGTAGAACGTGTCGATCAGCCGCAGTCCGGGTTCACGCCAGGTGTCGGGCAGGACGCGGCCGATCCGGGTGGGTCCCAGCGCGATCACCGGCAGGATCAGCACCGCCGCCACCAGGAACTGCACATACAGCAGCAGCGCGAAGATCCGCTGCCAGACGGGATGGCGGGCATCCTGCTGATCATGGGCTTCCACGATCGCGTCGACGAAGGTCGCCATCGCCGAGGAACCCGCCCACAGCGACAGCACGAAACCCACCGACACCACCGCGCCGCGACCGCGGCCGAGCACGTCGTCGACGGTCGGCTCGATCAGGTCGGCGACGACCGAGGGGCTGAAGAACTCCCGGCTGAACGCGATGATCTTGGCTTCCACGATCTGCACCGTGTCCGGCCCGAACAGCCCGCCCACATAGCCGAGGCTGCCGAGCAGCCCGAGCAGCAGCGGCGCGAGTGAGAGCGTCTGCCAGAACGCGGCAGCGGCGGACTTGGCGAAGATCGAGTTGTTCCAGCTCTTGATCGCCACCCGGACGATCAACCGCCATGCCGTGGCGGGCCACCGCACCCACCACGCGTGTTCGCGGGGACGTTGCGGGACGGGCTTGCCCGCGGTCGCGGGCAGCGCAGAGGAACCGCTCGGCTGGTGCGCCCGCGGTGGGTGCGCCGCGTCGGCTGCCCGGACCTGGTCGTTGTTCATCTCCGGTCAAGCATCCCGCACGAACAGGGCCCGTGGGGTACGGGCCGGGCATCGTGTCGGCGGGTAACAGGTAAATGGCCGGTGACCTCGGACGGTGTTGTGATGCCTGTCGCGCACCCCGCGTCGGTTTGGCGACACGCCGCACCGGGCGGCTAGGGTCATCTGCGTGACTGGGTCGGGTGACGCCGCTGCGGCGAGGGATGCGGGTACACCGGGCGATTCGGCTGCCGGGGGTGCGTCGGGGGGTTCCCTACGCGCGTGGCAGCGGCGCGCCCTGACGAAGTACCTGGCCACCAAGCCGCGCGATTTCCTCGCGGTCGCCACGCCGGGCGCGGGTAAGACCACCTTCGCGCTGCGGGTTGCCGCGGAGTTGCTGGCCGACCGTACGGTGGATCAGATCACCGTCGTCGCGCCCACCGAGCACCTCAAACACCAGTGGGCGGCCTCGGCCGCCCGCTCGGGCATCCAGCTCGACTCCCGGTTTTCCAACTCCACCGGCGGCACCTCGGGTGACTATCACGGCGTCGTGGTGACCTATGCGCAGGTCGCGGCCCATCCCACCCGGCATCGGGTGCGCACCGAGAACCGCCGCACGCTGGTGATCCTCGACGAGATCCACCACGCGGGCGACGCCAAGACCTGGGGTGAGGCCACCGAGGAGGCCTTCGGCGACGCGACCCGGCGCCTCGCGCTGACCGGAACCCCGTTCCGCAGCGACGATTCCAAGATCCCGTTCGTCACCTACGAGCCCGACGAAGCCGGTTTCCCCCGCTCGCGCGCCGACCACTCCTACGGCTACGCCGACGCGCTCGCCGACGGCGTCGTGCGCCCTGTCGTGTTCCTGGCCTACTCCGGTGATGCGCACTGGCGCGACAGCGCGGGCGAGGAACACACCGCCCGCCTCGGCGAACCGCTCAGCGCCGAACAGACCGCGCGCGCCTGGCGCACCGCGCTCGACCCGGCCGGTGACTGGATCTCGGCGGTGCTGCGCGCCGCCGACGTCCGCTTGCGTCAGCTGCGCGCCTCCGGCATCCCCGACGCCGGTGGCCTGGTGATCGCCACCGACCAGGAACGGGCCCGCGACTACGCCGAACTGCTCGAACACATCTCGGGTGAGCGCCCGACCGTGGTGCTCTCCGACGACCCGCAGTCCTCGCAGCGCATCGGCGAGTTCGCCGAGGGCGCGCAGCCGTGGATGGTGGCGGTGCGCATGGTGTCCGAGGGCGTCGACGTGCCGCGGCTGGCCGTCGGTGTGTACGCGACGAGTGCGTCGACCCCGCTGTACTTCGCGCAGGCCATCGGCCGGTTCGTGCGTGCCCGCAGGCCGGGGGAGACGGCGAGTGTGTTCCTGCCGTCGGTGCCGGTGCTGCTCGACCTGGCCGCCCAGCTGGAGTTGCAGCGCGATCACGTCATCGGCAAGCCGCACCGCGAGAAGAACGCCCTCGACGACGAACTGCTGATCGACGCCAACAAGACCAAGGACGAGCCCGGCGAGGAGGAGAAGTCCTTCGTCGCGCTGGCCGCCGACGCCGAACTCGACCAGGTGATCTACGACGGCTCCTCCTTCGGCACCGCCACCATCGCGGGCAGTGACGAGGAAGCCGACTACCTGGGCATCCCGGGCCTGCTCGACGCCGACCAGATGCGGGCGCTGCTGCGCGACCGGCAGACCCGTCAGCTCGCCGACCGCAGCGCCGCCCAGGAGTCCGCGCCCGCGCCCGCCGCGGTCGCCGAACGGATCGCCACCTCCGACAAGCTGGGCGAACTGCGTCGCGAACTCAACAGCCTGGTCGCCATGCATCACCACCGCACCGGCAAGCCGCACGGGGTGATCCACGGTGAGCTACGCCGCGAATGTGGCGGTCCCCCCACGGCGTTGGCGTCGGTCGACCAGTTAGGGGAACGCATCGCGGCCCTGCGCCGCCGGTAGCGGTAACCGGGCCGACTCAGGACCGCGACGTGTAGCGCTGCGGTGACCACGGGCGGCTCGCCGCGTCGCCGATCTCGGCGTCGCGCCGATGTCGAGGTCGCCCAGTGTGTGGTGCGGTTTTGCCGAGTCGTACGACGGCGTCGGCCAGCCGCTGCGCGGTGTACCCGAGCAGCCGCGTTCAACCGCAGCGGCGGCCGAGTTCGGTGCCTAGGCGGTCGTCGCTGCCGAGAGAACCTGCAGCGCGCTGTCCACCGCGGCACTGAGTTCGGCGTGGCCGACGTCGTCCCTGGCTTGGATCGATAGCCCGTAGAGGACGGTGCTGTAGAGCGCGGCCAGCGCTGCCGTGTCGGTGCCGGGTTTCAGGTCACCGTCGGTGACACCTCGGTCGAGGCGGGCATGGATATCCGCGGTGGTGTGGCGGCGGGCCTCGGCGAGGAACTCGCGGACAGAGGCCGTCCGGGTGGTGTAGGTAGCTCCGGCGAGGACCACCATGCAGCCGTGTGGCAGACCGGGATCGGTGTAGGTGGTGATGTTGTCGCGCAGCATCGCCTCGATCGCGGCGTAGGCGGTGGGTTCCTCGCGCAACGCCCGCGCGGTGCGCGACCCTTCGGTGCGGCCGTAGAGCTCGATCGCGGCGCGGAACAGGGCTTCCTTGTCACCGAAGGCGGCATAGAGGCTCGGGGAGTTGATGCCCATGGCGGTCGTGAGATCGGCCATGGAGGCGCCGTCGTAGCCGCGTTCCCAGAACACCTCCATGGCACGCCGCAGAGCCACGTCGCGATCGAAGCCGCGCGGGCGGCCGCGTTCTGCCATGCCAAACCTTTCTGTGCCGATCGGTAAATATACCGCGCGGACAGCGAGCCGGATCATTCTGTATCGATCGATAAGAAACTCTTGACGCCAGCGCAGGCGTGCGCTTGTCTATTTGTGTATCGACTACTACAGAATTGGAGCACGCCAGATGACGAGCAGCACCACCGTGGCCCTGGTGACCGGCGGCAGCCGGGGGATCGGCGCCGCGATCGCCCGCAGACTGGCCGCCGCGGGCACCGATGTGGCGTTCACCTACCAGCGCGACGAGATCGCGGCGAAGTCGGTCGCCGCGGACATCAAGGCGCTGGGCAGGCGAGCGCTGCCGATCCAGGCCGACAGCGCCGACGCCGCCCAGGTCGTCGCCGCCGTCGACCGGACCGCGCGGAATCTCGGCGGCCTGGATGTCCTGGTGAACAACGCGGGCATCTTCCCGGCCAAGCCGTACGAGGAGTTCAACATCGACGAGATCGATCGCGCGTTGAACATCCACGCCCGCGCGCCGTTCGTCGCGGGCCAGGCCGCGCTGGCGCACCTGGGCGAGGGCGGCCGGATCATCTCCATCGGCTCGAACCTGACCGACCGCGCGCTCTTCGGCGGACTGGCGCTGTACAACCTGAGCAAGTCGGCGCTCAACGGCTACACCAAGGCGCTGGCCAGGGAACTCGGCCCGCGCGGCATCACCGTCAACCTGGTCCAGCCTGGCCCGACCGACACCGACATGAACCCGGCGGGCAGCGACCACGCACCCGCGCAGCGCGAATTCAACGCGCTCGGCCGGTTCGGCGCCGCCGAAGACGTCGCCGATCTGGTCGCGTTCCTGGCGGGCCCGTCGGCCCGGACGATCACCGGGGAGATCATCACGATCGACGGCGGCACCAACGCCTGAGTGCGGCACTGCCGGTGAACGTGCCATCGGCCGTGCCGCGGTCGTCGTCGCCGCGGCCCGCCTCGGCAGGTCGCGGCGACGTCACGGCCCACCGGCGAAGCTCTCAGTGCATCCGCTCGAAGAACTGGGTCGGGTCGAGCGCGTTGATGCTGGTCCAGCGCGGTTCCTGGACCGGAGCCCCGGCCTCCTCGGTGGCGTCGAAATACCCCTGGAGTTCCAGCGCCACCCGCGGATTCTCGTCCACCTGCCGGGCGATCGCGTACAGCACCGCGAGCACGTGCAGACACCGCGCGGTCCGGGCCGAGCAGGAACAATCGGTGCTCACCAGGGTCGGCGCCGGGGAGTGCCCCGCGTCGAGCAGCGCCCGGTGCATCTCGTCGGTGACCACGGTCGGATCGGGAATCACTCGCGCGATCGCGGTGATCGCCGCCCTGGTCAGCGGCGCCACCTCGACATGCGCGATCGAAGCCTGTCCGCCGCGATGCAGGTGCGCGCGCACCGTCCGCCCCTCGATCTCGGTCCGCACCCCGTCGTTGCGGGCGATGCTGCGGGCGCGGGGCAGCAGCGGTTCGGGGCGGGTCTGGCGCAGCGGCTCGGCCAGCCGCACCCAGTCCCTGCCCCACGCCGTGTAACCGAATTCGTTGTCGGCCATCAGTTCTCTCGCTTCCGTCGCAGGATGTCGACGAGGGCGTCGTCGTCGAGCCGGGCCAGCTCGGCGATGCCCGCCGCGTCCGAGAGATCGGTGAGCGCCGACTTGCGGGTGTGCATCGCCGCGATGTGCTCCTCGACCGTGGTCGCGCTGGTCAGCGTGGTGACGGTGACCGTGCGGGTCTGCCCGATCCGGTGCGCCCGGTCCGAGGCCTGCGCCTCGACGGCGGGATTCCACCAGCGATCGAAATGGATCACATCGGCGGCGCGGGTCAGGGTGAGACCGGTGCCCGCGGCGCGCAAGCTCAGCACCAGCACCGGTGGGCCGTCCGGTGATTGGAACGCGGTGACGATCCCTGAGCGCTGGTCGGCGTCGAGCCCGCCGTGGAAGAACGGCGCGTCGACCCCGAACTGTTCGGCGAGATGGCGCACCAGCAGCTCGCCGGTCTGGCGGTACTGGGTGAAGATCAGTGTCGGGTCACCGGTGTCGAGATTGGTGGCGACGATGTCGGTGCACAGGTCGAGCTTGCCGGAGCGACCGGCGATCTCGCCCAGGTCACCGGAGATCAGCCCGGGGTGATTGCACACCTGCTTGAGGTGGGTGAGCGCGGCGAGCACCCGGCCCTGACGTTGCAGGCCGGAACCGAAGCCCTCGTCGAGCGCCTCGGCCAGGACCGCGTCGTAGACCCGTTCCTGCTCGGCGGTCAGATCGCACAGCAGATCGCTGTGGATCTTCGCGGGCAGCGAGGCCGCGACGTGAATCTTCTTGCGGCCGAGCACCACCGGCTCGACGGCAGCGCGCAACCGGGCCGCCGCCGCGGCCGAACCCTCCTCGATCGGCCGGACGAACCGGCGCCGGAACTGCGTGCGATGGGCGAACAGTCGCGGCACCGTGAGATTGAGCAGCGCGAACAGTTCGTCGAGATGGTTCTCCACCGGGGTGCCGGTGAGCGCCACCTTGGCGTCCGCGAGCAGGGCGCGCGCCGCCTTCGATACCTGCGTACGCGGATTCTTCAGCGCCTGCGCCTCGTCGAATACCACGGTGGTCCACTGCTGTCCGGTCAGTGCCGCCCCCTGCAGCCGAAGGGTCGGATATCCGGTGACGACCACGGTCCCCGCGCCGACGGGCACATCGCCGCCACGCCAGGACACCGCCTTCAGCCCCGGCGCGAACCGGGTGATCTCGTGCACCCAGTTGCCCACCAGCGAGGTCGGGCACACCACGAGTTGCGGTCCGTCGGCGCGCCCCTGCAGGAACCCGATGGTCTGCACGGTCTTGCCCAGTCCCATCTCGTCGGCCAGCACCGCACCGCCGAACGCGTCGACAGTCTCGCGCAGCCAGCTCACCCCGCGCACCTGATACGGCCGCAAGGTGGCATCCAGGACCGCTGCCAGTTCGGCGTCGGCCGCCGCGGTCTCGCGCAGCACGCGCACCGCTCGCTGGGCCGAGACGATTGACGTGCCGACCGCATCGGGGACAGCGTGCGCCGCGGCGGGTAGCTCCACGGGGATCGCCGACCCGTCGCCGGGTGGTTTCATCGCGCCGGTGTCGCGGCTCGGCGGTGCGGTGGCCTCGCCCGCCGTGGCTGTGCGTCGTGCGGCGGCCAGCAGCTCGCGCCACGCCAGGGCCGATGGCGCGAGGTCTGCGATGGTGATACCGGCCAGCTCGGCGGGTGTCACCACGGCGGCCGGGATCTCGACCGGTTCGATCGCGCCGCGCTCGCCGACGGGCAGCGCGAGCGTCAGCGCTTCGGGGTCGCCGATACCGGCGGGCGCGGCACCGGCACCATGACCGGCCCAGGTCCACAGCGCGAACAGATGACGGTCGGGGAGATAGGTGGCCTGGGTGGCGGGCAGAGCGGTCTCCTCTGATCGGGCAACACGAACAACCGAACAACGTACACTGTACTGAGTTTGTTCCCGAGTGCCAGAAAGGACGGCTCGTGCCCACCGACGGCGCCGAGAAAGCCACCGCGCAGGCCACCCAGATCCTCGAGCTCTTGTGGCGGCACGCCCTGCCCGCCAAGCCGGGAGCGCGCGGACCCAAACCCGGTCTCACGGTCGACGCCGTGGTCGCCGCCGGCATCGCCCTTGCCGATCGCGAGGGCATCGAGAAGCTGACGATCCGCGCGGTGGCCGCCGAACTCGGCCTGCGCGCGATGAGCCTCTACACCTACGTGCCGAGCAAGGACGCGCTGCTGGTGCTCATGGTCGACGCCGTCGCCGCCGACGACCCGCCGATCCCCGCCGACCTGCCGATCCGGGACCGGATGATCGCGATCGCCACGCGGATCAGGACCGAGCTGATCGCGCACCCGTGGCTGCTCGAGGTCTCCCCGTGGCGTCAGGTGCTCGGCCCGGCCAGGATGCGCCGCTACGAGAATCAGCTCCGCGCGATCTCCGGCACCGGCCTGACCGACCTCGCCATGGACCGCGCGATCGCGGTGCTCACCGACTTCGCCACCGGCAATGCCCGCCTCGCCGTCGCGGCCGCCGGCGCGACGGCCCAGCTCAGCGACGCGGACTGGTGGCAGGTGCACGGCCCGCTGCTGGCCGAGGTGATGCCCGCCGCCGACTTCCCCCTCGCGAGTCGGGTCGGCACCGCCGTCGGCGAGCATTATCAGGCACCGGCCGACCCCGACGGCGCCTTCGCCTACGGGGTCGCGACGCTGGTCGACGGCATCCTCGCCGACGCGGGCGACTGACCCCGGATACAACAACAGCGGGCGCCCTGTCCGGGTCGCCCGCTGTCGGGATGTTCTGTTGTCAGATGTGATTGTTTCGGACGCGAGGAGTGGTCAGAGAGCGGGAGCGGATTCCGTGTCGATCACGGCTTCGAGCTCGCGCAAGCGGTCCATGTGTTCATTCGCGTGGTGCTGGCAGAAGAGCAACTCGCCACCCGCGGGAAGAACGGCACGCACTCGGGCAGCCGCCCCGCAACGATCGCAACGATCGACCGCGGTCAGTGGGGTGCTGGTCAGGGTTCCTGGCATGACTCCTCCGTCCCGGCTCCCGGCGCTGCGTGGCCGTTCGCCTAGGTGTGGGCCCCGTGGTCACTCCACGAGGCTCGCATCCGCTACTTCCCAGCAGGGGTACGACTACTCTGTCAGACGTTCGGGGTTCAGGCTTTGTTCCCGGAAGTGAATCTTTGTGTTTTCGATAACACGACCTGCGGTTTCGCTGAAAGCGAACACCACTGGTCACCGTCTCGAGCACCCGCCGATCACCCACGGCGCCGTCGCTGCCACCTCCCACACGAACCAGTCACTCATCAATCTGTCGCTCGCTGCGGTGTTGCCCGTTACCCGCGGGCCGCGCCACCGAACCGAGCCACCTCGTCGATCCTGTGCCAGGGTCTTTCCCGTCCGAACCTGTTGTCTACCCGGAGATTACCCGTGACATCCGACACCCACACGCTTGTTCACCTGTGTTCTTCCCAAGAATGGGAACAATCCCAGCGAACCGGGGAACGCAGGCCGCCGTCGCTGACCGAGAGCGGCTTCGTCCACCTGTCCACCCCCACCCAGGTCCACCTGCCCGCCAACCGGCTCTTCGCCGGGCGCACCGACATGATGGTGCTGTGGCTGGACCCGGCCCGGTTCACCGGCGAGGTGAAATGGGAGCCCGGTGTGCCGACCGATCCGGCCTCGATGCTGTTCCCGCATCTGTACGCCCCGCTGCCGGTGGCCGCGGTGCTCGCGGCCGAGCCGTACCTGCCCGGCACGAACGGATTGTTCGGCACGCCCCAGCGCGGCGAAGTGGCGTAGACCACATCCTTGGTCACCGCGCGACTACTGTGGACGGTGTGAACGTCGACGTCACAGCGCTACCGGGGATCGGAGTGCGCAAGGATTTCGAGGTCAAGTCGGGCCGCCGCGTCGGGGTGATCGCCCACCGCGACGGGGACATCGACCTGATCGTGTCCAAACCCGACGACCCGGACGCGATCGCGGCCCAGGTGCCGCTGTCGACTGACGAGGCGTCGGTGCTGGCGAACCTGCTCGGCGCGCCGCAGCTGGTCGCCAAACTCAACGACGACCATCGCGACCTACCCGGGATCACCACCCGTCAGCTCGCGATCGGCGACGAATCACCGTACGCCGGTCGCACGTTGGGCGAGACCGGGATGCGCACCCGCACCAAGACCTCGATCGTCGCGGTGATGCGCGCCGGTCAGCTGCACCCGTCGCCCGGCCCGGATTTCACCTTCACCGAGGGTGATCTGCTCGTCGTCGTCGGCACCCCGGACGGCCTGGACGCGGCCGCGAAGATCCTCGCGCACGGCTGACGGCCGTGACCTCGCAGGCCCTGGCTCTGCTCGAGCTCGGCGTGATCTTGTTCGCGCTAGGCATCTGCGGGCGAGTCGCGGGCCGGTTCGGGATGTCGCCGATCCCGCTGTACCTGCTGGGTGGGCTGGCGTTCGGGCGCGGGGGATTCTTCGAGCTGGAGGTGGCCACCGAGTTCGGGCACCTGGCCGGCGAGATCGGCGTCGTGCTGCTGCTGTTGCTGCTCGGGTTGGAGTACACCGCCCCCGAGCTGATGACGGGCCTGAAGCGCTCCTGGGCGGCAGGCGTGCTCGATCTGGTGGCCAACGCGCTACCCGGCGCCGCGGTGGCGCTGATCCTGGGCTGGGGCGTGACCGGCGCCGTCGTCCTCGGCGGCGTCACCTACATCTCGTCGTCGGGGATCGTGGCCAAGGTGCTCGACGACCTGGGCCGCCTCGGTAACCGCGAGACGCCGGTCGTGCTGTCGATCCTGGTCTTGGAGGACCTGGCGATGGCGGTGTACCTGCCGATCCTGACGATGATGCTGGCCGGGCTGAGCCTGCTCAGCGGGCTGGTGTCGCTGGCGATCGCGCTGGCCACCATCTCGGTGGTGCTGGTGGTGGCGCTGCGCTTCGGCAGGCTGGTCTCTGCGGTGCTCGACAGCGCCGACCGCGAGGTGTTCCTGCTACAGCTGCTCGGCGCCGCGCTGCTGGTGGCCGGTGCCGCCTCGGCGCTGAACGTCTCGGCCGCGGTCGGTGCGTTCCTGCTCGGCATCGCGATCTCCGGTTCCACCGCGCACGAGGCGGCGAAACTGCTGGAGCCCCTGCGTGATCTGTTCGCCGCGATCTTCTTCGTCGCCTTCGGGCTCTCGATCGACCCGGCCGCGGTGCCGCCGGTGTTCGGCTGGGCGGTCGCGCTGGCTGTGGTCACCACCGGCACCAAGGTGGCCGTGGGCTGGTGGGCGGCGAGCAGGCAGGGGATCCGCCGGATGGGCCGCGCCAGGGCGGGCGCCGCGCTGGTGGCGCGCGGCGAGTTCTCCATCGTCATCGCGGGTCTGGCCGTCGCCTACGGCAAGGCCGACGCGCGGCTGGCCGCCCTCGCCTCGGCCTATGTGCTGCTGATGGCGATTCTCGGACCGATCGCGGCCAGGGTCGTCGAGCCGGTCGTCGAATTCACGCGGCGCCGCACCGAGGTGGCGGCGAGCTGATCAGTCGACGACCCGGCGCGGCCAGCTGCCCGCGCCGTCGTAGACCAGTTCCTCGGTGCGGTAATCGATGTGCTCGCGGGTCGGCGCGCCGGGGGCCGGGGGCAGGGGAGCGGGCGGAATCGGTTGCTGCCGACGGGATTTCGGTTGATGCCGGGAGGTCAGCCACATCCGTGGCAGCGCCTCCTCGTTCTCGATCTCGGTGAGGCTCACGCTGATCAGCACCAGCATGGTGACGATGCTGCTCACCCCTATCAGCGGCGCCAGCAGATCCATCGCGCCCGAACCCGTCGGCGGCGCGGCGTGATGGTTGGAGTGCGCGTGCATGGCGGCCATGCCGGTGTAGTGCATCCCGGTGACGGCAACGCCCATGATGATCGCCGCGCCCACCGTCGCGAGAAAACCCTTGACGCGCAACGTGAACCAGAGCGCCACGATCGAGGCCACCACCGCGATCACCATCGACAGCGTGACGATCTTCGGGTCGTAGGTCACCGTCGCCGTCGACCTCATCGCGTACATACCGGTGTAGTGCATGGTGCCGACGCCGAGGCCGGTGATCGTGCCGCCCGCCAGCAGCGATCGCAGCGTCGGCTGGGGCTTGTTGACCATGAACAGCCCGATTCCGACCACCACCATCGCGGTGATCGCGCTGAACAGTGTCAGCGGGATGTCGTAGCGGATCTCCGCGCCGCGGATGGTGAAACCGAGCATGGCGATGAAATGCATGACCCAGATGCCGGTTCCGCCGATGGCGATCGCCGCGCCGATCAGCCAGCCGACCCGTCCCTCCACCGCGTTGCGGCCGCGGGCCGCGCACTGCAGGCCGAGCAGACAGCCGGTGACGGACATGAAATAGGCGAGAACGGGGGTGAACCAGCCGTAGCTGAAGTGATAGATGTCGAGCACGCCGCGAAAAACCCTCAATGCCGTACCGCAGAGCGGCGGCGGTAGAACGAAAAACTGTCTGTGACAATACGGTGAAGATCGCGAATTCGCGGCGTTCACAGCGCAATCCAGCACTGTGGGTTTGATCACGAAAAGGTTACCGAGTCCGGTTTATTGGCAATACGGACCGATCGGCATTTTTATTCGGAAATGAAACGAGGCCCGTATCCATCCGGGACGAATGGATACGGGCCTCGCGGTAAAGCTCGGTCAGTCGAGGTAGTCGCGCAGCACCTGCGACCGGCTCGGGTGGCGCAGCTTGCTCATGGTCTTCGACTCGATCTGGCGGATGCGCTCGCGCGTCACGCCGTAGACCTGGCCGATCTCGTCGAGGGTGCGCGGCTGACCGTCGGTCAGGCCGAAGCGCAGCCGGACCACGCCCGCCTCGCGCTCGGACAGCGTCTCCAGCACCGACTGCAGCTGATCCTGCAGCAGGGTGAAGCTCACCGCGTCGACCGCGACGACGGCCTCGGAGTCCTCGATGAAGTCACCGAGCTGGCTGTCGCCCTCGTCGCCGATGGTCTGGTCCAGCGAGATCGGCTCACGCGCGTACTGCTGGATCTCGAGGACCTTCTCCGGCGTGATGTCCATTTCCTTGGCCAGCTCCTCCGGGGTGGGCTCACGGCCCAGGTCCTGGAGCAGCTCGCGCTGGATGCGGCCGAGCTTGTTGATGACCTCCACCATGTGCACCGGGATACGGATGGTGCGGGCCTGGTCGGCCATGGCGCGGGTGATGGCCTGACGGATCCACCACGTCGCGTAGGTCGAGAACTTGTAACCCTTGGTGTAGTCGAATTTCTCGACCGCGCGGATCAGGCCGAGGTTGCCCTCCTGGATCAGATCCAGGAACGCCATGCCGCGGCCGGTGTAGCGCTTGGCCAGCGAGACGACCAGGCGCAGGTTGGCCTCGAGCAGGTGGTTCTTGGCGCGGTTGCCGTCGCGCACGATCCAGTTGAAATCGCGGCGGGTGGTCACCGAGAGCTTCTCGCCGGCCTCGGCGAACTCGCGCATCTTCTCCGCGGCGAACAGGCCGGCCTCGATCCGCTTGGCGAGTTCGACCTCCTCCTCCGCGTTGAGCAGCGCGACCTTGCCGATCTGCTTGAGGTAGGCGCGCACCGAGTCGGCGGAGGCGGTGAGCTCGGCGTCCTTGCGTGCCTGGCGCAGCGCCTCGGACTCCTCCTCGTCCCAGACGAAATCGCCGGAGGCCTTGTCCTTCTCGGAGGGCTCCTCGGTCTCGGCTTCCTCGGTGGTGTCCTCGGCCACTTCTTCGACCAGGGCGTCGCCGTCGGTGAGCTCGTCCTCGGAGACCTCGAGATCACCGAGATCGTCGAGTTCGATCGACTCGTCCTCGAGCTGTTCCTCGCCACCCTCGGCCGAGGTCGCCTTCTTCGCGGCGGTCTTCTTGGCCGGTGCCTTCTTGGCGGCAGCCTTCTTCGCCGGAGCCTTCTTGGCAGCGGCCTTCTTCGCCGGAGCCTTCTTGGCAGCGGCCTTCTTGGCCGGAGCCTTCTTGGCCGTGGTGGTGGCGTCGGCGTCGGCGTCGGCCGAGTCGGCGGTCTGACGGGTATTCGTGGCTACCACGTACGCCCTTTCGTGACGGTCTCGTGCGGCGTCACGCCAGAGTGGTTTTCCGGCGGAGCGGTCGGTCGGGTTGCACCGGCGGTGCGTCGGTCGGGTGACGCCGGTATGTTCACCGGCCTTCTCGCGACCGGCCGCGGCCGGAAGGTTTCACCGGCTCACCGCCGGACGTGTTCCATTGTAACGATCCAACCAGGGTACTCATGGCACGATGCCATCGAGGCGTTGCGCCGCCCTGCGCGCCGCACTACGGCGCGATGCCCATCTCGATGGCCATGGCGGCGCCGACGATACCCGCGGTGTTCTTCAGAACGGCCGGAATCACCGGAGTTCGGTTGGTGAGCAAGGGGATCCACTGGTCGTAATCGCGGCTGATGCCGCCGCCTGCCACGATCACGTTCGGCCAGAACAGGTCCTCGATGTGGCGCAGCACGGTGCTGACCCGCTCGGCCCACTGCGGGTAGGTCAGGTTCTCGCGGTCCTTCACCGAGGCGGCCGCCAGGTGCTCGGCCTCGGCGCCGGTGATCACCAGGTGGCCGAGTTCGGAGTTGGGCACGAGGGTGCCGTTGTACATCAGCGCCGAGCCGATGCCGGTGCCGAAGGTGAGCAGCAGCGTCAGCCCGGTGAGGGCACCGGCGGCGCCGTAGCTGTCCTCGGCCAGGCCCGCGGCGTCGGCGTCGTTGAGGACTGTCACCTCACGCCCGCCCAGCGCCTTGCTGAACAGCGAGCGCGCGTCGGTGCCGATCCACCCGTGGTCGACATTGGCGGCGGTCCTGGCGTGCCCGTCGAGCACCACGCACGGCAGGGTCAGGCCGACCGGTCCGTCCCACTCCGCCTGCGCGACGAGCTCGGCCACCGCACCGGCGACCGCGTCCGGGGTGGACGGCTGTGGCGTGGCGATCTTGATCCGGTCGTGGGCCAGCAAGCCGGTGGCCAGATCGACCACCGCGCCCTTGACGCCGCTGCCGCCGATATCGATGCCGAAGGCGTGCCCTCGAGCAGACATGGTTCAACCCCTCGCTCGTGCGGTCGATGTGCCTGACAAAGAGTAGCGGTAGTCACGTCCCGGGCGAGTCGACTCGGCATGTGATGCCATGGAGTGGTGCCCGAACCCACAGCCTTCGAGACCACCACCCCCACTGTCGCCGCCGATGACGACGAGTTGCGTTCGCTCGCCGTGGAACTCGCCGAAGCGGCCGCCGCGCACGTGCGTGCCCGCAGACCCGAGGTGTTCACCGACGGCGGTCCCGCCGAGGGCGCCGTGGCCACCAAGGGGCACGTCACCGATCCCGTCACCGTCGTCGACACGGAGTCCGAGCAGCTGATCCGCGGGCTGCTCGCCGAGCGCAGGCCCGCCGACGCGATCCTCGGCGAGGAGGGCGGCGGCGATGTCGGGGCGAGTGCGCCGGGCACCGTCACCTGGGTCGTCGACCCGATCGACGGCACCGTGAACTTTCTGTACGGGCTGCCCGGCTACGCCGTCTCGGTGGCCGCGGTGCGCGACGGCAGTCCGGTCGCGGGCGCGGTGGTCGACGTGGCGACAGCGACCACCTACAGCGCCGCGCGTGGCGGTGGCGCCACGGCGGTGCGCGCCGACGGCACGACGACGATCCTGACCTGTGCCCGCGAGGACTCGCTGGCGGTGGCCCTGGTGGCCACCGGCTTCGCCTACGGGAGGCAGCGCCGGGCACGGCAGGCGCGACTGCTGACCGAGATCCTCCCGGAGATCCGCGACATCCGCAGGCTCGGCGCCGCCGCCATGGACCTGTGCCATGTCGCGGCGGGCGAACTCGACGCCTACTACGAGCACGGCCTCAACGCGTGGGACTGGGCGGCGGGCGCGCTGATCGCCGCCGAGGCCGGGGCCGTCGTGCGTGTCCCCGAGGTCACCGTCGGCGGCGCCGCGGGGGAGATCACGATCGTGGCCGCTCCCGGAGTGGCCGGGGAGCTGACCGCGTTGCTCGAGCGCGTCGGCGCCACCGAGTCGCTGCCGGACTGAACCGCGAGGGCGGTCCCGGCGTCAGGGCCGGGACCGCAGGCTCAGCACTTGACGTCGCGGGCGGCCTCGATCAGCGCGGGATCGATCGACGACGAGCTGGCGCCGGGCGCCAGGTTCTTCAGTGCCCGCAGGACAGCCTCGGCGTCGGCGCCGGGCCGCAGCGATTCGCCGAAGGCCAGGCCGAGGACCAGGTCGACCGAGTCGTCGGTGCGCGGGTCCTCGATCAGTTCGGCGCACGGCGCGACCAGCTGGACCGACGCGGCCGCGGGTCTGCCGTTGACGCCGAAGCGGATCTGCCCGGTGCAGTTGAGGTCGCCGCCGACATAGACCGGATCGTTACCGACCTGTGTCCCCGGCGCGCCGGCGAATCCGAGGTCGCCCAGCGCGGAGGCGATGTTGCCCGCCTGACCGCTCTTGCCGTTGGCGTTGAAGACCCTGACCTTCGACTCCGCCAGCGCGGCGGGATCGACCTCGTCGAGGCGGGAAGGGCCGACCCGCGTGCCGAGCGGCGCGGGCTGGGGTGCGTTGGTGGCCGTCGGCGTGCTCGGTGCGTTGCAGGCCATCGGCTCGTTGCTGTCGTCATGGGTGCGAAACGCCGTGATCCAGACGAGCAGGCTCACCAGAGCCAGCACGAGGACCAGCGCGAGCCAGAGCTCGGGCCGCCGTCGCGGGAAGGGTGTGCCGTCGCGATCGGTCGCGCTGCCTTCGGTGATCAGTGAAACCACGCGCTCACTCTACGAGTCCGGCGGCCGGGTGTGAGTGCGGGATGTCTCGGCGAGTTTCCCGCCAGGTGAAGATTCGTCGTCGGTTTCGACTCGGCCGGGTTTTGATTGCGACATTTGTCCGTAGGTCCGCTATTGTCTGCCCGCCCAGATCGAATAATCACCGGTGAAACGGTGGTCGGTCGCGGGAACAACAAGGGCATGTCCTGCGTTAACCGAACGCTGTCGGAGTGATCGATCGCCGATCGACCCTGATAGGCGACCGGTGTACGTGTGAGGTGCACCACCGGCGGGGCGGTACGAACGCCGGACCCCTGCGGGGTACGGCAATCGAACCGATCCGGGATATACGGAGTAAGGACTGAGGGGAAGACGACATGGCAACCGACTATGACGCACCGCGGCGCACCGAATCCGACGAAGTGTCGGAGGATTCGCTCGAGGAGCTGAAGGCCCGCCGCAACGAGGCGCAGTCCGCCGTCGTGGACATCGACGAATCCGATACAGCGGAATCGTTCGAGCTTCCCGGCGCGGACCTGTCCGACGAAGTACTCAGCGTTCGGGTGGTCCCGAAGCAGGCCGACGAGTTCACCTGTTCGAGCTGCTTCCTCGTGCACCACCGCAGCCGACTGGCCAGCGAGAAGGGCGGCCAGCTGATCTGCATGGACTGCGCCGCCTAAAGGCGACGCGACGGGTCAGCCCGCGCTCGGGAGTCCGAGCGCGGCCAAGACCCGGTCCGGCCTGCGCGTACTGATCAACCAGTATGGCGTCGGGTCGTCCGGGTCGTCGAGAACCAGCAGCGCCATGGGGCCGATCCAGGCCCGGTGCTGCACATACGCGGCGGGGTCGAGCTGTCGGCCCAGCGCCGCACTCTTGGCCGTCGGCGCGACGGCCGCGGCGCGCGCGACGAAACTCACCGGCAGGTGGGCGCGGTCGACGCGCAGTTCCGCGGCGCCGTCGGGCGCGACGGTCACTTCCAGGCGATGCCTGCTCATCCACAACAGAATCCAGACCGGCACCGGCGCGAGGAGCACGTAGGGCAGCCACGCGCGCGGGCCGGGCGCTCCCATGTGGATCTCGGCGGCCAGCAGCCCCGCGATGGCGAAGCCGATCGGCCACCACCACAGCGGCACCCACAGGCGTTCCCGGTAGGGCGAGGCACCGTGCGCCGAGGGCGCGGGGCGGTCGGTGTCCGCGGTGTCGGCGGTCGGCGAATGGGGCTGGTCGGGCACCCCTCAACACTAGGTCACCACGCTGGGGCGGCGACGAGAAGGTCCGGCGCCGACCGCGTAGGCTCGACCGATGTGAACGCACTTGCACCGATTCCGCTGCGGCGGCTCGATCCCGGCATCCCTGTGCCGACGCGTGCCCATCCGGGTGATGCGGGCGTCGACCTCTGTACCACCGAGGACGTGATCATCGAACCGGGCGAGCGGGTGCTGGTCGGGACCGGGATCGCGATCGCGCTGCCCCTCGGCACGGTCGGGTTGATCCATCCCCGGTCCGGCTTGGCCGCGAAGGCGGGCCTGTCGGTGGTCAACACCCCCGGCACGGTCGACGCGGGCTATCGCGGCGAGATCAAGGTGTGCCTGATCAACCACGACCCGCGCACGGCGATCGAGCTGCGCCGTGGTGACCGCATCGCGCAATTGCTGGTGCAGCGGGTCGAGCTGGTCGATTTCGCCGAGGTCGACGATCTCGACGACACCGCCCGTGGCACCGGCGGATACGGGTCGAGCGGCGGGCATGCCAGCCTGGCCGGCGAGGAGGCGTAATGGGGCTGTTCGGCAAGAAGAAGCGCGCACCACGCGAGGACGAGTACGCGGCCTACGACGACGAGATCGACTACGACGAATCCGGTGAGTACGCCGATTCCGACGAGTACGACACCGACGAGTTCCAGCGTCCCGACTTCGCGCACCTGGACTTCGACGACGCGCCGACCGACGAGCGCATCTACGGCAATTTCGACCACGAGCCGGACGCCGCCGCCGGCCCGTACGACATCAGCGAGGTCTCCGACGAGATGATCGAGCGCCGCCTCGATCTGGGGTCGGTGGTCATCCCCGTGCCCGCCGGCGGGCAGCTGCAGGTGGAGATGAGCCCGGACGGCACCCCGCAGGCGGTGCATCTGGCCACCGAGCACGGCAGACTCACCGTCGCCGCCTACGCCGCGCCGAAGTCGGCAGGCCAGTGGCGCACGGTCGCCGCGGATCTGGCCGAATCGCTGCGTGGTGACGGCGCGAGCGTGGCCGTGGAGAAGGGCCCGTGGGGTCGCGAGGTCAAGGCGATCACCGAGGGCGCCGACCTGCGCTTCATCGGTGTCGACGGACCGCGCTGGATGATCCGCCTGGTCGCCGCAGGCCCGTCGGGCGCGGTGGACGAGCGCAGCCCGCTGATCACGGCCGCGCGCGCGGTTCTGGCCGATGCTGTGGTGCGTCGCGGTGACGAGCCGCTGCCCGTGCGTGATCCGCTGCCGGTGGTACTGCCGCAGGAACTGGCCGAACAGCTGGCCGCCGCCCACCAGCAGCAGGTGCTGGCCCAGCAGCAGGCACTGGCCGCGCAGGCCGCCGCCGCGCAGGCCCCGCCGACCTCGGCGCTGCCCCCGAAGCTGCCCGACGAGCCGCGTCGTGGTGCGGATGGGTCGGCGATGCAGCAGCTCGGCTTGAACTAGGCGGGTGCCCGCTGTGAGACAAGCAGCGGGCAATCCTGCGGGACAACTGATTTCGCGAGCACGTGGGTAACTCGCCGGGCACGCCCAGCGCGCCACCTATCCCAGATCGTCCGCCCAGTCGGTCGGCGGGCCGCCTAGTCGCGACCGGCGAAAGTCGCGGAGAGGCGGGGGAGCAGTGCGTCCAATTCGGCGAACCCGGCATGCCCGAGTACCGCTGGATCGGCACCCAGCTCGGCCAGGGTCACCCGATGCAGTCGCGCCTGTGGCAGCGTCGCGGCCCACTGTTCGGCGACGGCGATCGGGTGCACCGGGTCGTCGCTCGCGCCGACCACGGCCACCGGTACCGCGCTGTCGGCCAGCTGCTCGACCGTCGGCCAGGCGTAGGCGGCGGCCTCGTCGAGCGCCTGCGGCAGGTGCGGCCACTGTCCGCGCCAGGACTGGGTGAGCGCGTCGGCCAGCCAGGTGGGACTCGACGCCCGCATCCGCTCGATCACCGCATCCAGTCCGTCGGCGCGCAGTTGCCCGGCGGTAACCGAGGCGCTCAAGGCGGCGGGGCAGGAGGCGGTTTCGGCGCCCGTCCAGGCGGGTAATGCTGTGATGACACCGACCACCGCGGTGCGGTGCCCGGCTGCCCAGTCGAGCGCGATCGCGGCGCCGAGGGATATGCCTGCGGCCAGGACGGGGCCGCGCGCTGCGGCGGCGTCCAAAGCCGCGGTACAGCTCGCGATCACGGCCTTCGGGTCCGGTTCGACGGCCTGGAACGCCAGTCCGTGCGCGGCTGCGGCCGGTCCGAACGCACGGGCGGCGAAATCGGCGTCGGAACCGGTTCCGGGCAGGGCGACCACGGTGACCTGGGGTGGGGTGCGCAACACGGACCGAGCGTAGCGGCCGCCCGTTTGCCCATCTACAGTGGCGGTGTACGGCCAACTAGCGGGAGAAGCGTGCCATGTCGTCATCCACGGGCGGACACAAGTCGGGATCGGGTCCGGACTCGGGATATTTTCGTCGACTCGGGCGCCGCTTGACCGCCGATATCGATCAGCTCGACGCCGAGGAGCTGGCGGAGACGGCCGACGCCTCCGGTGCCCGGCGCGCGGCGGACTGTTGTCGCGGTGAGGAAGCCACGATTCTGGGCAGGCTGCGCAGTGTCGAGGCGTGTCCCAAGGCCGCGGGCGCGACCGTGCAGGCCGAGTTCTTCGACGGCACCGATGCGATCACCCTCGTCTGGATCGGCCGCAGGCGCATTCCCGGTATCGAACCGGGCAGGCGCATCCTGGTCCGTGGTCGCGTTGGCGACCGCGACGGCCGCAAGGTGATCTTCAACCCCTACTACGAATTGCGCGGGAACAGCTGACGTATGCCCTCCAGCGACGAGTACCGCATTGCCGCGGACCCCGAACCCACCGTGGCGCTGCCGGTGGCGACCGATAACCCGGTCGACCCCGAGATCGACGCCGAGCTCGAGCAGAAGCAGACCCTGCTCGAGCAGCTGGGCGGGATCAGCGGCCTGATCTACTCCACCCTGCCCGTGCTCGTGTTCGTCCCGGTGAACACCGTCGCCGGCCTCACCGCGGCCATCTGGGCCGCCCTCGGTGTGGCCGCGGGCGTGCTCGGGTGGCGGTTGTTCCGCCGCAGCCCGGTGCAGCCGGCGATCTCCGGTTTCCTCGGTGTCGGCGTGTGCGCGTTCATCGCGTCCCGGACGGGGGAAGCCAAGGGCTACTTCCTGTTCGGGATCTATACCAGCCTGGTGTACGCGGGCGTGTTCGCGGTGTCGATCCTGTTCCGGTGGCCGCTGGTCGGCGTCATCTGGGGCGCCCTCAACGGGCACGGCACCGACTGGCGCGGCGATCGCCGCATCCGCAGGCTCTACGACCTCGCCACGGTCGTGTGGGTGGTCGTGTTCGGCGCCCGCTACCTGGTCCAGTCGCAGCTCTACGACACCGACCACACCACCTGGCTGGCGGTGGCCAGAATCGGCATGGGCTGGCCGCTGACGGCGGTGGCCCTGGTGGTCACCGTGTGGGCGGTGCGCCGCGCGGGTCATCTGCCGGTCGGGAAATCCGATTCCGCCCGCGCCGGAACGGATTCCGCGCCCGCCTGAGCCGTGGCCGAAGCGCCGCGGGAGGTGGGGATCTACCCACCCTGGGGTGCCTGGTCCGGCCGTCGAGTTCGTCGCACGATCAATGCGTAACTGAAAACGCAGTGATCGTGAAAGGACCGGCGACCATGATGGCTCCCGAGCACCGTCTCTCCGGCGCATCGAAGAACTCCGCCTCCGTGCTGTCGGAGAGCAAGCGCATCGGAGCCGAGCTGGACGCACTGATCGCACCCGCAGCGGCCGGTGACCGCGACGCCGTCGCCGAGATCGTGCGCCTGGTGCATCCGCTGGTCCGGCGCTACTGCTCGGCCAGGATGGGTGCCACCGGTCATCTCACCGTCACCAGCGACGATGTCACCCAGGAAGTGCTGATGGCGACCGTCACCGCCATCCCGCGCTACCGTGACCAGGGCAAATCGTTTCTGGCGTTCGTCTACGGCATCGCCGCCAACAAGGTGTCGGACGCGTTCCGCCGCGCCAAGCACACCGCCTACCCGATGGCCGAGCTGCCCGACGCCGCCAGTATCGCGGCGGGCCCGGAGGAGTGGGCGCTGGCCCACGAACGCGGCGCGGCCACCCGCGAACTGATGCAGGTGCTGGCGCCGAACCACCGCGAGGTGCTGGTCATGCGGATCGTGCTCGGCTGGAGCGCGGCGCAGACCGCCGAGGCCATCGGCACGAGTCCGGGTGTGGTGCGGGTGATGCAGCACCGCGCGCTGAACAAGCTGCGCGCGGAGCTGCAGGTCGCCTGAGCGCGGTTACGGTTTGATGCCGTGGGTGGCCAGCGTCAGGCGCAGGTCTTCCTCGGCTTCCACCGAGGTGACGAACAGCAGTTCGTCCTCGCCTTCGAACGGGTCGTCGGCCTGCGGCACGATCACCCGGCCGCCGCGCAGGATCGTCACCAGGGCGGTGTCACGTGGCATGACCAGGGTCCGGACCGGCTTGCCCGCCAGCTGGGTGTCGGCGGGCAGGGTGATCTCGACCAGGTTGGCCTGCCCCTGCCGCAACGTCATCAGCCGGACCAGATCGCCCACCGACACCGCTTCCTCGACGAGCGAGGCGAGCAGCCGCGGCGTCGATACCGCCACGTCGACACCCCACGACTCGTCGAAGAGCCATTCGTTGCGCGGATCGTTGACCCGCGCGACCACCCGGCGCACCCCGAACTCGGTCTTGGCGAGCAGGCTGTGCACCAGGTTCGTCTTGTCGTCGCCGGTGGCCGCGATCACCACCTCATAGGTCTCGAGCTGTGCGTTCTCGAGCAGCGACAGCTCGCAGGCGTCGGCGTGCACCCACACCGCGTCGGGGATGGCGGCGGGGTCGATGTGGTCGAGCTGCCGTTCGAGCAGCATCACCCGATGCCCGCCGCGTAGCAGTTCCCTGGCGATCGAGCGCCCGACGGCGCCCGCTCCGGCGATGGCCACCTTCATGTTGTTCAGTCCTCGCTCAGGGGGGCCTTGGCGGCCAAGGCGATCGTCTCACCGACACTGCCGGACGTCGCCGCGACGTAGACCACGTCGTCGGCCTGGACGATGGTCTTGGATTCGGGCAGCAGACCCTGGCCGAAGCGCAGGATGAACGCCACCCGCACCCCGAGTTCGCGTTCCAGATCGCGCACGGTGCGCCCGGACCAGTCCTCGTGCAGGGTGAGTTGCGTGACAGCCACCGCGCCCGTCGGATCGCGCCAGGTGGTGGTCGAGTTGTCACCGATGAGCGTGCGCAGGAATCGGTCGGTGGTCCACGGCACGGTCGCGATGGTGGGGATACCGAGCCGCTCGTAGACCTCGGCGCGCTTGGCGTCGTAGATCCGGGCGACGACGCGCTCGACGCCGAACATCTCCCTGGCCACCCTGGCCGAGATGATGTTGGAGTTGTCACCGGAGGACACCGCCGCGAAGGCGTCGGCGCGCTCGATTCCCGCGCGGGTCAGCACATCCCGGTCGAAACCGACACCCACCACTTCCTGCCCGGTGAACCCTTCACCCAGGCGGCGGAAGGCGCTGGGATCGCGGTCGATCACCGTGACCTCGTGTCCCACCCGGACCAGGGCGCGCGCCAGCGACGAGCCGACCCGTCCGCACCCCATGATCACTACGTACACCGTGCACCCTCGTTCCTTGCCGAACCCGTGGCGTCCGGCATGGACCGTACCCGCCGGATGCCCCCATCGCCCATTTTCCCCTGGGCGAGGCGGCGCAAACAATCACGACACCGCCGCAGGGCGGGGCGAACGTGCGCGCGAAGGTACCGGTGAACTCCTCTATGCTCAGCCCGGTGTCCAAGTTGACGACGGCAGCCAAGCGTGTGCTGCTGGGCAGGCCGTTCCGTAGCGATTCGCTCGGCCACACGTTGTTGCCCAAGCGTATCGCTCTTCCGGTGTTCGCCTCCGACGCGATGTCCTCGGTGGCCTACGCGCCGGAGGAAATCTTCCTGGTGCTGTCGGCGGCGGGCATCTCGGCCTACATGTACGCGCCGTGGGTCGGGCTGGCCGTCGCGTTCGTGATGGCCGTGGTCGTCGCCAGCTATCGGCAGAACGTGCACGCCTACCCGTCCGGTGGCGGTGATTACGAGGTCGCGACCAAGAACCTGGGGCCGACCGCCGGTCTGACGGTCGGCAGCGCGCTGCTGGTCGACTACGTGCTCACGGTGGCGGTGTCGATCTCCTCGGCCGCGTCGAACATCGGGTCGGCGATCCCGTTCGTCGCGACGCACAAGGTGTTGTTCGCCGTGGTCGCCATCGCGGTGCTCACTGCCATCAACCTGCGTGGTGTGCGTGAGTCGGGCACCGCGTTCGCGATTCCGACCTACGCCTTCATCTTCGGCATGGCCGTGATGCTCGGCTGGGGACTGTTCCGGCTCTACGTCCTCGGTGACGATATCCAGGCCGTGTCGGCGGGGTTCGGGCTCAATGCCGAGAACGAGCACCTCTACGGTCTGGCTTTCGCCTTCCTGATCGCGCGCGCCTTCTCCTCCGGCTGTGCCGCGCTGACAGGTGTGGAAGCCATCAGCAACGGTGTGCCCGCGTTCCGTAAACCCAAGTCGCGCAATGCCGCGACCACCCTGCTCCTGCTGGGTTCCATCGCGATTGTCCTGCTGATGGGCATCATCATCCTGGCCCAGAGGATCGGGGTCGTGTACGCCCACGACACGTCGAACCTTGTCGGCGCGCCCGCCGACTACCACCAGAAGACACTGATCGCCCAGATCGCGGAGAGCGTCTTCCACGGCTTCCCGATCGGCTTCTTCTTCATCACCATCGTCACCGCGCTCATCCTCGTGCTGGCCGCGAACACCGCGTTCAACGGTTTCCCGGTGCTCGGTTCGATCCTGGCGCAGGATCGCTACCTGCCCCGTCAGCTGCACACCCGCGGCGATCGGCTGGCCTTCTCCAACGGCATCCTGTTCCTCGCGGGTGCGGCGATCGCGTTCGTGGTGCTGTTCGACGCCGAGGTGACCAAGCTCATCCAGCTCTACATCGTCGGTGTGTTCGTCTCGTTCGTGCTCAGCCAGACCGGCATGCTGCGGCATTGGACGCGGCTGCTGCGCACCGAGACCGATCCGGCGCAGCGGTCGAAGATGAAGCGGTCGAGAGTGATCAATGCGATCGGCCTCACGTTGACCGGCACCGTGCTGGTGATCGTGCTCGTCACCAAGTTCTTCGCGGGCGCCTACATCGCGATCATCACGATGGTGGCGATCTTCATCGTGATGAAGCTCATCCGCAAGCACTACGACTCGGTCTCGCGTGAGCTCGACGAATCCGATTGGGACGGTGTGCTGCCCAGCCGCACCCATTCCATCGTGCTGGTCTCCAAGCTGCACCTGCCGACCAAGCGCGCCCTGGCCTACGCCCGCGCGACCCGGCCCGACACCCTCGAAGCGGTGACGGTGAACGTCGACGACGCCGACACCCGCAAGCTCGTGCGCGAATGGGAGAACAGCGAGATCAACGTGCCGCTCAAGGTGATCGAATCGCCCTACCGCGAGGTCACCAAGCCGGTGCTGGATTACGTGAAGCGGGTGCGCAAGGACGCCCCGCGCGATGTCGTCACCGTGTTCATCCCCGAATACGTGGTCGGCCACTGGTGGGAGCAGGTGCTGCACAACCAGTCCGCGCTGCGGTTGAAGGGCAGGCTGCTGTTCGAACCTGGCGTGATGGTGACGAGCGTGCCGTGGCAGCTCAGTTCCTCGGCGCGCGCCAAGCAGCCCGCCGACGTGAACGCGCCGGGTTCGGTGCGCCGTGGTTTCGAGCAGCCGGGCCGCCGCGGATGAGTGACTGGCGCGGCGAGGAATTCGAGATCCGGCTCGGGCCGCCGGGACACGGTGGATTCTGTGTCGGCAGGCACGAGGGCCGCGTGGTGTTCGTGCGCCACGGCCTGCCCGGTGAGCTGGTGCGTGCCGAGGTCACCGAGGATCGGGGCGGGTCGTTCTGCCGCGCCGATGCCGTCGAGATCATCGAGGCGTCCCCGGATCGAGTGCCCGCGACCTGCCCGGTGTCCGGTCCCGGCGGCGCGGGCTGCTGTGATTTCTCCTTCGCCACACCCGCCGCGCAACGCGCGCTGAAGGCGACGGTGGTGGCCGAGCAGCTGCGCAGGCTGGCCGGGGTGGAGCGGGACGTGACGGTCGAGCCGATCGCCGGTGATTCCGGTGAGGTCACCGGCGGCTGGCGGACCCGTCTGCGGCTGGTCGTCGACGGCGCCGGTCGTGCCGGGGTGCACCGCTTCCGCAGCACCGCGGTGATCCCGGATCTGCGGTGCCCGCAGCCCGTCGCCGGCGCGCTCGACGGTGTCGCGGACCGGCTGTGGACGCCGGGCGCCGACCTGGTGGTCGCGGTCGACGGCGACGGGGTGCGCCACATCGTGGAGCTGGCCGCGGTGCCCGACACCGTCCAGGCCGGTGGCCGTCCGGAGACGCGGCGTGGCGCGGGTCGTGGCCGTGGTCGCCAGCATCCCACCCGGCGCCGGGAATCCGGCGGCCCCGGCGATGATGACCGTGGGGCGGTCCGCGACCGCGCGGCCGCGCGCAAGTCGGCTACCAACGCGCCGCGCGAGGAATGGGTGATGGCCGGGACCGGTCGCGCCGTGGAGTACGTCGCGGGGCGTCGCTGGGAACTCTCGGCCACCGGCTTCTGGCAGGCGCATCACCGTGCCGCGCAATGCTATTCGGACCTGGTCGCGGACTGGTCAGGTCTGTCGCCCGGCGGATCCGGCTGGGACCTGTACAGCGGCGTCGGCGTCTTCGCCGCGCGCCTGGCCGAGCAGACCGGCCAGACCGGCGCCGTCGCGGCCGTCGAATCGGCGCGTTCGGCCGTCGCCGACGGCACCGCCGCCCTGCGCGATCTGCCCTGGCTCGACCTGCGCGCCGACCGGGTCGAACGCTGGGTGCGCACCCACAGCGCCGCGGGCACACCGGACGTCGTCGTCCTCGACCCGCCGCGCGCGGGCGCGGGCAAGGAGATCGTCGCCGCCGTCACCGACGCCGACCCCCGCCGGATCGTCCACATCGGCTGCGACCCCGCGTCGTTCGCCCGTGACCTCGGCCTCTACCTCGACGCCGGCTACCACCTGGCCGACCTCCGCGCCTTCGACGCCTTCCCCGCCACCCACCACGTCGAATGCGTCGCGCTGCTCGACCGCTGAGTCGCACCTCGACGGTGCTCGAGGCTGGTGCCTTCGTCGGCGCGCCTGAGGCGATCGCCGCAGAGGCATGATCGCCGACGTGCCTGGCAGCCATCGGGTCCGGTGGAGCGCTCCGATCGCGGACTGGGCCGATCAGTCTCTCCTGAAGATCAGTCCAGGGCCCAGGTGACCCGGACGGTGGCGCCGATCTCGGTCTCGCCCGGCACCACCGGTACCGGGGAGCTCGCCCTGGCCATCAGCATCGGTGCGCTGTCCATTTCGGCGATCTCGTAGGCGCGTGGCATCGGTGTGGCGATGTCCTCGGTGATCTGCATGACCTCGCCGAGCCGCACATCCGCGCGGGCCGCGTACTGCTCGGCCTTGGTCTTGGCGTCGTCGAAGGCGGCGTCGCGCGCCTGCGCGAGCAGCGGCTCCGGGTCGGCGATGCCGCGGGTCAGGCCGCCGAGGCGGACATCGTCGCCGCCCGCGGTGACCGCGGCGGCCACGGTGTCGGCGGGTTCGGTGCCGGTGCCTTCACGCAGTGACACGCTCAGGCTCGTCGACGCCAGGTAGCCGGCGATCTCGCTGCGCCCGTTGTCGGTGTAGACGGTCTCGGTGCGCACGCTCAGCCCGCTGGTCGCCATGTCGGCGTCGCTCACCCCGGCCGCGCGCAGGGCGGCGACGACGGCGTTCACCCGGTCGCCTGCGCGCCCGTAGGCGGCGGCCACCGTGTCGGCGCGCGACTCCACCGACAGCGTGACCCGGATCAGATCGGGGACGGCGCGCACCGTGCCGCGCCCGAATGTCGTGGTGCTCGCCTGCCAGGACTTCTTGCCCACCGCGCTACTCCTGTCGGTCGAAGGATGCTGTGCTGCCCAACGTCTCGCGACGGGCCCGGGTTCCGCGGGCCGACGGGTCAGTAGTCGCCCGCGTTGCCGGCGATGGTCCGCACCGCCGCGTCCATCTGGGCGTAGGCGCCCGCGGCGAGGCGCTGCAGCAGTGCCAGTTTCAGCCGCGGGTGTCCCTCGGTGAGCTGATCGAAGACATCGGGCCGCATCACCGCCACCCGCACCGGCGTCTCGGCGATGATCTCGTTGACGAACGGTTTCCCGATCAGCATCGGGATCTCCCCGAACGACATCCCCGCCGACAGCGTCACCAGCCGGTGGACCCGCCCGTCGGTGCCGGCGAAGGTCCCCCGCACCCGCCCTTCCAGGATCAGATACAGGCCCGAGCGCGGGGCGCCACGGTCGGCGATCAGTTCACCGCGCGCGAAGGTCCGCTGCTCGAAATCGGCGGCCAACCGGGTGCGATCGCCGTCGTCGAGCCCGGCGAGCAGTGGATGCTCGTCGAGGCCGATCGAGGTGCGGGCGCGCTGCCCGGGCGGACGGTGCAGGTCCAAGACGATGTCCTCGCACCATTCGGTCGCGGTGTCCCGGTCGATGAACACCCGCCCGCACGGATCGGCGGGGTCGAGGCTCGACGCCTCGCGACCCAGCCGCGCGTCGGGATCGACCAGCGCGACCCGGCTGCCGCCCCGGACGAGTTCGGTCTGCAGGGCGTCGAGCATCCCGCGCGCCACCGCGCTCACCTCGCCGACCCGGCGCAGGTCGATCACCAGCGCGTCGAGCGCGCCGACCTTGCTCTCGATGGCCCGCACCGCGCGTTCGGCGCCGGCGAAAAGCAGGTCGCCGTGCAGTTCGTAGACCCGGGCGCGGTCGCCGTGCGCCGCCAGCACCTCGGCGTCCTCGGGGGAGCGCCGCAACCGCGACGGCACCTGCGCCACCGAGTAGTCGGCGCGGATGGCGGTGCGCGCCGAGCGGGTCACGTGACAGAAGTGCAGTTCGAGCCGCCGCGACAGTTCCCGGCACGCGGCGACCCCGCGCACGCTGTTGCCCTGACCGTCCAGCCGCGGCGAGTACACCGAGATCCCGATCTGGCCGGGCAGCACCGCGATGATCCCGCCGCCGACCCCGCTCTTGGCGGGCAGGCCGACCGTGGTCACCCAGTCGCCCGCCGCGTTGTACATGCCGCAGGTCGTCATCACGCTGAGCACCCGCTCGGTCAGCGCGGTCGACAGCGCCCGTTCGCCCGTCTTCGGGTTCACCCCGTTGTCGGCCAGCGTCGCCGCCATCAGGGCCAGGTCGGCGCACGTGATCTCGATCGAGCACTGCCGGAAGTAGCGGTCGACGGCGTCGTCGGGGTCGACGTCGATGATGCCGACCGAGCGCAGCATGTAGCCGATCGCGCGATTGCGGTAGCCGGTGCGCGCCTCCGACTCGTAGACCGCCTGGTCCATCCGCAACTCCCGCCCGGCGAAGCGTGAATAGCAGCGCCGGACCCGCTCGAACTTGTCGGCGGCGTCGCGGCCGTGGATCAGCGAGGCCGCCGTGATCGCCCCGGAGTTGATCATCGGGTTGCTCGGCCGCTGGGTCTCCGGTTCCAGGCTGATCTCGTTGAACGGCTCACCCGACGGCTCGACGTCGATGTGCTCGGCGACCCCGGCCAGACCGCGATCGGCCAGCGCGAGCGCATAGGTGAACGGCTTGGAGATGGACTGGATGGTGAACCCGATGCCGGTATCGCCCACCGCGTAGACCAGGCCGTCCGCGGTCGCCAGGCACAGCCCGAACGAGTCGGGCGCCACCGCGGCCAGTTCGGGAATGTAGTCGGCGGGCGTGCCGGAGACGTCGTCGCGGCAGTCCGCATACACCTCGTCGAGCATGCCCGCCACCACGCCGGGGTCGATCGTGCGCGCAACACCGTCCGGTTCGGCCACAGCGGTCACTGTAGGTCGCGTCGTCGCCTCCCCGGTGGGGACGCGCGGGGGAGATAGTCCTCACAGCCGATCGATGGCCGCTGGGAGGGCGGTGCGCCGCCGGGAGCCCAGCTCAGCGGGCGGGGGTGGGCAGCTCGGCCCGGTGCGACTATGGTCGGCGCGACGGACCGGGAAGGGCCCGCGAGCCGGGGCCGCCCGCACGGCCAAATACACTGGGCGGATCACACAATAGTCCGGAGAAAGCGAGTTCAGGTGGGAGTGCTGTCGCGGGTGGATTCACCCGAAGATCTGCGCCGGCTGAGCGTGCCGCAACTGCGGGAGCTGGCGGAGGAGATCCGCGAGTTCCTGGTGCAGAAGGTCGCCGCCACCGGAGGCCATCTCGGCCCCAACCTAGGGGTGGTCGAGCTGACCATCGCCCTGCACCGGATCTTCGATTCCCCGGCGGACCCGCTGATCTTCGACACCGGTCACCAGGCCTACGTGCACAAGATCCTCACCGGCCGCAAGGACCGGTTCGACTCGCTGCGCACGCGCGACGGCCTGTCGGGCTACCCGAGCCGCGCCGAGAGCGAACACGACTGGGTGGAGTCCTCGCACGCTTCGGCCGCGCTGTCCTATGCCGACGGCCTGGCCAAGGCGTTCGCGCTGTCCGAGCAGAACCGCACCGTCGTCGCCGTCGTCGGTGACGGCGCGCTCACCGGCGGCATGTGCTGGGAGGCGCTCAACAACATCGCGGGCGCGCCCGACCGCCCGGTGGTGGTCGTGGTCAACGACAACGGCCGCTCCTACGCGCCGACCATCGGCGGCCTCGCCGACCGGTTGACCGCGCTGCGCACCCAGCCCGCCTACGAGCACGCTCTCGACGCCGGGAAACGCATCCTCAAAAGCATTCCCGCCGTGGGGGATTCGGCGTACTCGATGGTCCACGCGCTCAAGGCCGGGATCAAGGACGCGGTGAGCCCGCAGGAACTGTTTTCCGATCTGGGCATGAAGTACGTCGGCCCGGTCGACGGCCACGATCTCGTCGCGCTCGAGGCGGCGATGCGGCGTGCCAAGGACTTCGGCGGGCCGGTCGTCGTGCATGTGGTCACCCGCAAGGGCAACGGCTACGAGCACGCCGAGAACCACGTCGCCGACCAGATGCACGCCTGCGACCCGATCGACCCGCTCACCGGCCGCCCGCTCGCGGGCAAGAAGGCCAAGGGCTGGACGGCGGTGTTCTCCGAGGAGCTCATCGACCACGCGTCGCGGCGCGAGGACATCGTCGCCATCACCGCGGCCATGCCAGGCCCGACCGGGCTGGCCCCGTTCGGCGAGCGCTTCCCGAACCGTATGTTCGACGTCGGCATCGCCGAACAGCACGCGATGGCCTCGGCCGCGGGCCTGGCACTCGGCGGCATGCATCCGGTCGTCGCGATCTACTCCACCTTCCTCAACCGCGCGTTCGACCAGCTGCTGATGGATGTGGCGCTGCTCAAGCAGCCGGTCACCGTGGTCCTGGACCGCGCGGGCATCACCGGCCCCGACGGCGCCAGCCACAACGGCATGTGGGACTTCTCGCTGCTCGGCATCATCCCCGGCATCCGCGTCGCCGCCCCGCGCGACGGCGCCACCCTGCGCGAGGAACTCGCCGAGGCGCTGGCCGTCACCGACGGACCGACCGTGCTGCGTTTCCCGAAAGGCAGTGTCGCCGAGGACATCACCGCGGTGGAGCGGGTCGACAGCATCGATGTGCTGCGGCTGGCCGTTCCGGGCGCGGGCTCGGCGCAGTCCCAGCACGGTGACGTCCTGATCGTGGCCGTCGGCCCGTTCGCCGAGACGGCGATGCAGGTCGCCGAACTGCTTGCCCCGCAGGGCATTTCGGTCACCGTGGTCGATCCGCGCTGGGTCATCCCGGTGTCGGACACCCTGGTCAAGATGGCCGAGAACTATCGCCTCGTCGTCACCGTCGAGGACGGTGGCCTGCACGGCGGCATCGGTTCGACGGTGTCGGCGCGCCTGCGCGATGCCGGTCTCGACGTGCCGACCCGCGATCTCGGTGTGCCCCAGCAGTTCCTGGACCACGCCTCGCGTGGCGAGATCCTCGAGGAACTCGGTCTCACCGCGGACGCGATCGCTCAGCGCATCGGCGGCTGGCTGCAGTCGCGCTGACAGCACACCGCATCGATCCTGCGCGCCCGGTGACTACACCGGGCGCGCAGCTCGTTCAGTGAGGACGCCGGGCGACGACGGCGAAATTCAACGGGATCCGCGGCTTCCCCGGTGGTAGCGTCCAGCCCTCCGCGCAGGGGACGAGGTCGGGAAACGGCCGCCAGTCCATGTAGGGCAGTTCGGCCAGCGCCTCGATGACAAGCCCCGCCGCCAGCAGCGCGCCGACCACCTCACCCAGGTCGTGCCGCCACTCGTGATTGGTGGTGTGCGTGATCGACCCGTCCGAATCCTCGGTGTAGGTGCCCGAATCCGAGTACGAGCGGGCGCCGCCACCGGCGAGATAGTCGTCGTCGATCTCCCACGGCTCGAACTCCATCGCCCCCAGGATCGGGTGGTCGTCGCGAATGACGAACACACCGCCCGGGGCCAGGAGATCGTGGATCGAGCGTGCCCACGCGGTCAGCTCCGGCAGCCAGACGATGGTGCCCGCGCTGGTCACGACGGTGTCGAACTGCCGGTCGACGGCGGCGGAGGCGAACCGGGCGTCGCCTTCCACCCAGGTGATGTCGCGCCCGTCCGCCGCGGCGATCCGCGCGGCGTGCCGCAGCGAGTTCGGTGACAGGTCGAGCCCGTGCACCTGCACCGCGCCGAGCCGGGCCCAGGACACGGTGTCGGTCCCGATATGGCACTGCAGATGCAGCAGCGACCGGCCCGCGATCCCCGTCTCCGGCAGATGCGGCGCCAGCACCGCGAGATCGTTGCGCACCACCGAGGAGACGGTGCTCGGGTCGGCCAGGAAGGCGTCGACGTCATACATCCGCGAACGCGCGTGAACGTCGGCCCGATCGTCCCAGTTCGCGCGGTTGGCGGCGATCGCCTCGGCTTCGGACACGGCGGATCCTCTCGACGGTGGCAGGCGGGCGAGGGCCCACGCTAGCGCCGAGAGGTCGCCGGGTCGAGGGAATTTCGGTCAGTACGCGGGCCTGCGGTGGGCCAGCCAGCGACCCGTGCTCGGCAGGAATGTCAGGACAAGCAGCACGATGTTGAACAGGAACCCGATCGCGTTGAACACGCTCAGATCGGAATCGAAGGACACGGTGATCGACGTCGTGTCGTCGGTCTGCGTGTCCAGATGGTTGTACAGCGCGATCGTGGTGATGACCGACAGTGCCAGCGTGCCGGTGCCGCCCACCCCGATCAGGAGGCGGGAGACCTTCTTGCGTGCCAGCATCAGGATGCCGCCGACGAGCAGGATCAGCGAGCACAGCGCCGAAACACCCAGCAGCACTTGGATCTTGCTCCAGAACCCGCTCGGGTCGAAGTCGGAGTCGGTGTTCAGGAACGGGATGGCGACGGCGCCGAACACGCCGCGCAATCCGCCGAGAATGGCGAGGATGGCGGCGAAGATCGCGGTGACGGCGTTCGGTTCGGGTGGGCCCACCGGAAATCGGGGTGGCTGATAGGGCTGCGGGAAGCGGGGATCGGTCAAGGCCGTACTCCAAACCGTGTGGGGCGTAACCCCGTTCAATACCCGCCGACGTCCGGCCTACACTTTTCCGCTCCGCTCAGGGCGTGCGCCGGTGTCTCTCGGCTACCTGGCGGAGGGTGTCAGCGCTTTGGTGAGGGCGGGCACGGCGAGACTGCGCTGCCAGGGCCGCGCACCGCCCGCGCGCAGGAATTCCTCGATCGTCGCCGACAGTTGATCGGGTTCGCCGACGTTCTTGTAGTCGGGGAGCCCGTCCCAGCACAGCCGTCGCACGAGATCGGGGGACAGGAGGTTCTCCACCGGGATGGCGTTTTCGGTGGAGAGCTCGCCCATGGCGCTGCGGGCGGTGGCCAGACGGGCGGCGGCGGCGGGGTCGCGGCGTTCCCACCGGTTGACCGGGGGCGGCCCGTCGAAGGGGAGGGTCAGCGGCGGGAGCTCTTTGTCGGGCAGGGTGCGGCCGCGTTCGACCGCGCCGAGCCAGTCCCGGGAATAGCGGCGCTGGCGCGGGCCGCCGAAGACGGCCAGGGTGCGCAGCTGGGCGATGCTGCGTGGCTCGGCGGTCGCGGCGGCGACGATCGCGGAATCGGGCAGGATCCGGGCGGGCGCGACGTCGCGGGCACGGGCGAGCGCGTCGCGGGTGGTCCACAGTTCGCGCACGATCGCCAGCTGACGGGTGCGGCGCAAGGTGTGGATGCCGGAGGTGCGCCGCCACCGGTCGGCCTTCGGCGTGGGCGGCGCCATGGTGCGGATGTGCTCGAATTCCTCGGCGGCCCAGTCGATCTTGCCCTGTTCGGCCAGGTCGGCGGCGACGGTGTCGCGCAGTTCCAGGAGCAGCTCGACATCGAGGGCGGCGTAGTTGAGCCATTCGTCGGGCAGCGGGCGGGTCGACCAGTCGGCGGCCCCGTGCCCCTTGCGCAGCGACCGGCCGAGCAGGTTCTCCACCATCGCGGCCAGGCCGACGCGTTCGTAGCCGGCGATGCGGCCGCCCAGTTCGGTGTCGAACAGGCGGGCCGGGCGAAGGCCGAGTTCGGCGAGACCGGGCAGGTCCTGGTCGGCGGAGTGCAGGACCCATTCGAGGTCGTTGATCGCCTCGGCCAGCGGGGTCAGCGCATCGGTGATCGGGATCGGGTCGATGAGGAAGGTACCGGCGCCCGCGCGCCGCAGCTGGATCAGATACGCCCGCGCCGAGTAGCGGAAACCGGACGCGCGTTCGGCGTCGACGGCCAGGGGACCATTGCCCGCGGCGAGCTTCTTGGCGGCCTGGGCGACGTCGTCGGCGGTCGCCAGCACAGGGGGAACCCCCTCGGCGGGGGCGAGCAGGGGCTCTGCTGCGGTTGGTTCCTCGGCGACCGGCATAAACGTGAACTCTACGTGGCGTTCAAGGGCGATCGGTGCGGGTATACGACTCCGGTCGCAAATGGGTGATCCCGGCGGGCGGCAGCCCGGCGGCGAAGGCCAGTACCTCGCAGAACGCCTCCACGTGACGGCGCATCTCGGTGTTCATCGCCGTCCAGGAGGCGCGCAGCTCCAGCTGGTGGGCCCTCGGTGGGCCTGCGATGTCGCCGTAGCGGACCGAACTGGTGGCCGTGACGGTGCCACCGAGGGCGGTGAACGGCTCGCCCCGTGACTCGAGGGAGTCGACCAGCCAGCTCCACGCCACCTCGGGGAGCAGCGGGTCGGCGGCCAGCGCGGCATCGATGTCGGCCTGGATGTAGGCGACCAGCCGGAACACGCCGTGCCAGGCCTCGTCGCCCTCGGGGTCGTGCAGCAGGATCAGCCTGCCGAACGCGTCCCCCTCGGAATCGATCGGCACGATGGCGCTGTCGGGGTGGGTGACCTCCGCTCCGAGCGCGTAGGAGAACGGCGCCAACCGTTGCGGGGGGCGGATAGGCGCCAGCTCGATTCGGGGGTGCACTGTTGCGGTGCCCATCGCATCGACCGCCGCCCGGAAAGAAGCAGGCTCGCGGGGCGTTCCCCCGGTCGGTGCGGCGCCGTCGCGGATGTCGAGCGGTGTCACGAGGAGAGACGGTAGACGGTGTGTGCCCGGCGCCGTCGGAGGCGCGCCGCCACACGCGGCCGGGTACGGGCTGCGTTGCGCAGAGCGCATTCTCGGCACTCTCGTGGTGCGCGATGCGCGATGGTCGGTCCCCGATCGCCTCCGTAGACCGGCGCATGGCCGGTTCGTCCGATTCCCGCCGGTCGGTGCGGTGCGGATGTCGCGTCCGGCGGGCAGCGCGTTCGGCGGTGACCTCGGACCGGAATCGGTGGCGGGTCCGCTTAGGATGAACAGCGATGAGCACTTACACCCGCCGCCGGTTGACCGATGCCCCGTTCCTGGCCGCCGCCACCGGCGCGACGCCGAGCAGGCGGCCCGTCTGGTTCATGCGCCAGGCAGGCCGGTCGCTGCCGGAATACCGGGAACTGCGCAAGGGCATCGGGATGCTCGAGTCCTGCTTCGACCCGGAGCTGGTGTGTGAGATCACCATGCAGCCGATCCGCAGGCACGGCGTCGACGCGGCAATCCTGTTCTCCGACATCGTCGTTCCGCTCAAGGCCGCCGGCATCGACCTCGACATCGTGCCCGGCGTCGGCCCCGTGGTCGCCTCGCCGGTGCGCACCGTCGACGACGTGCGCGCGCTGCCGCGGTTGCGGCCCGAAGAGGTCGGCGCGGTCGCCGAAGGCGTGCGCCTGCTCACCGACGCGCTCGGCGACACCCCGCTCATCGGTTTCGCGGGCGCACCGTTCACCCTGGCCTCCTATCTGGTGGAAGGCGGGCCGAGCAAGCATCACGAGCGCACCAAGGCGATGATGCACGCCGACCCGCAGACCTGGCACGCGCTGCTCGGCACGCTCACCGACATCACCATCGCGTTCCTGCAGGCCCAGCTGGCCGCGGGCGTCGACGCGGTGCAGCTGTTCGATTCGTGGGCAGGCGCGCTGTCGCTGGCCGACTACCGCGAGTACGTGCTGCCGCATTCGGAGCGGGTCTTCGCCGAGGTCGCCGCGGCGGGCGTGCCGCGCATCCACTTCGGCGTCGGCACCGGCGAGCTGCTCGGCGCGATGGGCGAGGCGGGCGCCGACGTGGTCGGCGTGGACTGGCGGGTTCCGCTCACCGACGCCGTGCGCCGGGTCGGGCCCGGAAAGGGCTTGCAGGGCAACCTGGATCCCGCGATCCTGTTCGCCGGGTTCGACGCGGTCGAGAAGGAGACCCGGCGGATCGTGCGCGAAGCCGACGAGGCGATCACGATGGGCGCGAGCGGGCACATCTTCAACCTTGGCCACGGGGTGCTGCCGGATACCGATCCGGGCGTGCTGACCGCGCTGGTCGAACTGGTGCACTCGCTGTAGTCGCTGTGCGGCGGTAATCGAAGGCGCCGGGCCTGCGGCCGGCCGAGCAGGAGGCATCTCGGCGGCATCGACGACCGCATCGCTGTGCGGCGCGAGTCGGGATGGGCGGCGATGGTGCCGACGAGGATCTGCTGGTGGCTGCTGGATCCGGCGTAATCGTGCATTGTGTCGCCCTACAGTCAGTTTTCTGACTCGCGGACGACGAATTGCACGATCAGGCCGGGGTGTCCGCCGGTTCCGCGTCAGGGGTGCGGCGAGCCTGCGCGTGATCAGGACGACATCGACCGGGTGATGTAGGTGGCGGTGGGCCGGCGCGGCTACGGTCGAGGTATGCGGATCGCGGTCATCGGTGGCGGAATCAGCGGGCTCGTCGCGGCATATCGGTTGCGGCAGCGGCTCGGGGACCACGCCGACATCGTCGTCGTCGAGCAGGCCGCGCGGCTCGGCGGGGTGCTACACACCGGTGAATTGGCCGGGGAGCCACTGGATCTCGGTGCCGAGGCCTTCGTCGGGCGCAGGCCCGAGGTCATCGAGCTGATGGGCGAGCTCGGCCTCGACGATCAGCTGGTGCGGCCCGCGGGGAAGCGGCCGCTGGTGTGGGCGCAGGGGACCGCGCACGCGCTGCCGGGGCGCACACTGATGGGGATTCCGTCCGACGCGGAGTCGCTGCGCGGCCTCGTCGACGAGGCGACGCTCGCGCAGGTTGCCGCCGAGCCGCAGCGGCCGCTGCACTGGGAACCCGGCAGCGACACCGACGTCCACAGCCTCGTCGCCGACCGGTTCGGGCGCCAGGTCGTCGAGCGCAGTGTCGACCCGCTGCTCGGCGGCGTCTACGCGGGCACCAGCGCCTCGATCGGCGTCCGGGCCGCCCTGCCCACCCTCGCCGCCGCGCTCGATCGCGGCGCGCGCAGCCTCACCGACGCCGTGCGGGACGCCCTGCCCCCGCCGAGTACCGCGCCGGTCTTCGGTGGCCTGCGCGACGGCTACGGCGCACTGCTCAGGGCGCTCGTCGAGGCGTCCGGCGCCCGGTTGGTCACCACCCTGGCGGCGACCAGGGTGGCCGCCGCGTCCGGCGGCTGGGTGGTCGACCCGCTCGGCCTGGTCGACGGCGTCGTCCTGGCCACCCCGGCGCCCGTCACCGCCCGCCTGTTGCACCACGTCGCCCCCGTCGCCGCCGAGGCCGCCGGGGGCATCGAACTGTCCTCGTCGGCCCTGGTCGCCATGGCGCTGCCGCGCGAGACCGGGCTGCCGGACAACTCCGGCATCCTCGTCGCCACCGGAGAACCCTTGCGCGCCAAGGCCTTCACGCTGTCCAGCCGTAAATGGCCGCATCTGGGCGCGCGGGATGTCGCGCTGGTCCGCGCCTCCTTCGGCCGCTTCGGCGACGAATCCCCCCTGTCCTGGTCCGACGACGACCTCGTCGCGGCCGCCGTCACCGACCTGACCACGGTCACCGGCATCGAGATCACCCCGATCCAGTCCGTCGTCCAGCGCTGGCCCGGCGGCCTGCCCCAATACGCCCCCGGTCACACCGACCGCATCGCCACCATCGAATCCGCCGTCGCCCCCCTCGAGGGCCTCGCGGTGGCAGGCGCCTACTTGCACGGCGTCGGAGTTCCCGCCTGCGTCGCTTCCGGGACCGCGGCCGCCGAGCGCGTCGCTACCGCGCTGGCCTCACGCGTCGAATAGCGACCGGCACCGACGGCCCGCCGTAAGTAGCCGATCCGCGACGGTGTCCTGTTCGGAGCGATCGGACAGCATCGACTCGCGAATCTTCGACGGAATGGAGATCAGGCGCCCGCTGCGGTGCCGTCCTCGATATGGCGGCGAAGTCGACGACCTTGCCGTGGATGACCTCGGCGTCTCCGCCACCTCGTCGGCCGAGTCGGACAGATTCTCGGCGCACCACCGGGTAGCCCGCGGCGTGTCGACGACCTCAGGTGATAGTGATGCTGCATGATCGCGCGCTGTGACCATCACCGGTGAGCAGACGACCAGCGCCCGCACCCTGTTCCTCGATCCGGAGCTCGGCCCCGTGGAACTGCACGCGGGCGAAGTGACGACGGTGACCTCGGTCTTCGGCAGCGAGGAATCCTCGCCGTGGCGGGCGACCCGGCCGGTCGCCGACTGACCGCCGCCGCAGCGCCCGCCCACCCGGCGGGCGAAAACGCCGCAGTGGCACCATAGATCCATGGCGCGACTCGACTACCAGGCCCTCAACTCCACCATTCGCTACCTGATGTTCTCGGTGTTCCAGGTGCAGCCGGGCGTGCTCGGCGAGGACCGCGCCGAGGCGATCAAGGAAGCGCAGGCCTTTTTCGACGGCCTCGCCGACAAGGGCGTCGTGCTGCGCGGCATCTACGACGTGGCAGGCCTGCGCGCCGACGCCGACTTCATGCTGTGGACCCACGCCGAGCGCGTCGAGGACCTGCAGGCCGCCTACGCCGACTTCCGCCGCACCACCGAGCTGGGCAGGGCCAGCGCGCCGGTGTGGAGCAATGTCGCGGTGCACCGGCCCGCCGAGTTCAACAAGAGCCACATCCCGGCGTTCCTGGCAGGCGAGGACGCGGGAAACTACATCTGCGTGTACCCGTTCGTGCGGTCCTACGAGTGGTACCTGCTGCCCGACGAGGAGCGGCGCAAGATGCTCGCCGACCACGGCAAGGCCGCCCGCGGCTACCCGGACGTGCGGGCCAACACCGTCAGCTCGATGGCGCTCGGCGACTACGAGTGGATCCTCGCCTTCGAGGCGCCGGAACTGCACCGCATCGTCGACCTCATGCGTGACCTGCGCGCCACCGAGGCCCGCCTGCACGTCCGCGAGGAGATCCCGTTCTTCACCGGCCCGCGCGTCGAGGTCGAGCAACTGGTCACCGCGCTGCCGTAATTTTGAGCGCTGGCGCGCTCGAGTTCGTGCGGGGCCGGGAAAGTGCTAGGCGGATTCCTGTGGCTGCAGGCGCAACGCGATCGAGTTGATGCAGTAGCGCTGGTCGGTGGGGGTGGCATACCCCTCGCCCTCGAAGACGTGGCCGAGGTGGCTGTGGCAGTTGGCGCACAGCACCTCCACCCGGCGCATGCCGAGGCTGTCGTCGGCGCGCAGGATCACCGCGTCGGACTCGGCGGGGTCGAAGAACGACGGCCAGCCGCAGTGCGAGTCGAATTTCTCTGTGCTGCGGAACAATTCGGCGTCACAGGCGCGACAGGTGTAGACGCCTTCGGTCTTGGTGTCGGTGTACTCGCCGACGAACGGGCGCTCGGTGGCGGCCTCACGGAGAACGGCGTATTCCTGCGGATCCAGTTTCGCCCGCCACTGCTGCGGCGTCAGCTGGATGCGCGGCGTGGGCAACGATGAACTCATCACTCCACGCTAATGGTTTCGGCCGGTGCGCGCCGCGAGCGTCACCGGCCGACACCTACTTCAGCGCGGGCTCGCGGTCGTCGGCGGGTTCTTCCGGCGATACCGGATCGTCGCGATCAGGCGCGGTGGAGACGCCCACCGGCTTCTCGTCCCCGGCGCCGTCGCGGGAGTCGGGCGCGCTCGCCATCCACGCCGGGTCGATCCCGAACTGCAGCCTGCCCTCGCGACGAGCGGCCAGGTAGCGGTCGCCGAGCACACAGAACACGACCAGGAGCAGCAGACCCCAGCCGAAGGTCACCCGCAGGTACTCGAGGGTGCGCCCGGTGGCCTGCCAGCGGTCCGACAGCCACTTGTCGTAGGTCATGAACCCGAAGATCGCCAGCCAGGCGGGCCAGTTGCGCAGCACCGAATTGCGCAGCACCACCGACATCAGGAACGGGAACAGCATCATCGAGTAGTACATCTGGCCCAGCGAGGGCAGCAGGAAATACGCGGTGAGCAGCACACCGGAGAACGTGGTGACGAAGAACAGCTCGTCGTGACGGTAGTAGCGCCACAGCAGCCACAGCGAGACCGCGACGACACCGCCCATGACCACCTGGATCAGCAGGATCATCCAGTGCGGCAGTCCGAAGTAAAGCCCGTTGCCACCGACAGAACTGTTGAAGTAGTCGCGCGTCTCAGCCAGATATGGCACGACACGGGTGAAGAACTTCTCGGGGTCCGCCGACAGCGGCCAGGCGATCGCCGTCAGTGTCAACGGCACACCGAGCGCGGTGATGAAGACCTTCCACTGGCCGCGAACGGCCGCGACGAGCAGCAACGGCGCCAGCGTCGGTTTCACCGAGATACTCAAACCGAGTGCGACACCGGCCCAGAGATCTCGACGCGCCAGCAGCAGGTGGATGAACACCAGCTCGGCGAGCAGCAGACAGCCGTTGACGTTGGTGAAGACCAACGTGTTGGTCACCGTCTCGGAGGCGAACATCGCCAGCAGCAGCGCGGGCGCGGCGATCGAGCCGAGACCGAACTTGAACAGGCGCAGCAGCAGATACCAGGCGAGCAGAATCGCGACGGCGTTGAGCCCGATGAACAGCCAGCGCGACAGTTCGTATTCGATGATCGCCACCGGCGCGATCAGCAGTGTTCCGCTCGGATAGTAGAGATAGTGCGGGTCGACCGACGAGAAGTCGGCGGTGTACAAAGGCCTGCCGTTGAGGAACTCGAACGAGGCGTTGTAGACCGGACGGTAATCGTCGGTGACGAATCCGTTGATCGCCTTGATGAAGACACGATTCAGCACGGTCATGACCGCGAACGGCCACAGAGCGAACTTGATCACATCCGCGGTCGTGCGCGCGGTACGGGGCTCGAGCTGTCGGAACAACACTGGGGCACGGTACACCGGATCCGGTAGCGATGGTGTCGCCGGACCCGTCGGACGCGCCGCAACCATCTGGTCGTCTGACCGGGATCAGGCGGGGCAGGCGCCGCCGTCGGCGGGCAATTTCGCCTCGGCGAGGTAGTCGGCGACGGCCTTCTGCGCGCACCCGGAGTGGGCGACGACCGGATGTCCCCACCCCTGCCAGGTCATCGTGGCGTGCCGGGCGCCCGCGGCGCCGAGCGCACCGGTCACCGAGGCGGCGGCACCGCCGACGACCGGGTCGGCGGCGCCGGCGAACACCAGCACCGGCAGCTCGAGCTCGGTCGGCAGCGGTGGGGCGGTGGAGACCGGCCAGGCCGAGCAGACCATCAGGTCGATCGCGGCGGTCCGGCCGAAAACCGGATATTTGCTCGCCCATGTTCCGGCGAGCTCGCGCGCCTTGTCCGGCGTCGGCGGCTGCTGGCTGTCGGTGCAGCGGTTGACGAACTCGCCGTCGGAGTTGATCGCCGCGGTTTCGCGGACGACCAGCATGGCCAGCGGTGCGCGATCACCGCGGTCGGCGGCGGCGAGGATGTCGGCCAGCGCGGTCACCCGGCTCGCCTGGTCACCGCGCGGGCTGGACAGGAAGCCGGTGAGCGCGGTCGAGAGGTCGGCGGCCGAGATATCGCCGAGCGCGCCGGTGGTGGCCTTGTTCATCAGCGCGATGACCGTCGCGCGCGGGTCGGGGCCGAGCGCGCAGTTGGCGGCCTTGCAGCGCTGGGCGAAGGCGGTCAGGGCGGCCTCGGCGCCGGTGACGGCGGCTTCGGCCATCGTGGTCGCGTCCGCGCCGACCGGTTCGGGGGCGTCGAGCACGAGCCGGGCCAGATGCTCACCGTAGCGGCGGGCATAACTGAGCGCGACCTTGGCGCCGTTGCCGGTGCCGATCAGATTGATCTTCTCGACCTGCCACTGCTTGCGCAGCTGCTCGATGTCGTCGGCGGCGTGCGGGGCGTCGAAGGTGCCCTCGTAGGGCTGCAGGAAGTCGCGGCAGGCGATGGTCGCGTCCTGGCTGTAGCCGGCGACCGCGCCGACCTGATCGTTGCTGCCGACCCCGAACTGGCCCAGTTCGGTCATCACCGCGCGCAGCTGGGCGGGAATGCAGTCGATGGGCTGGGAGGCGCCGATCCCACGCCGGTCGACGGCGACGATCGGCTGCGCGGCCAGCAACGCGCTGTTCGGGCCGACGGCCAGACCCGCCAGCGTCGAGGCCGACGAGCGGTCGGCGCCGGAGGTGAGCACCAGCGGCGCCGCGTCGGCGGGGGTCTGCGGCAGCCGGGCCCGCAGAGCGCCCGCCCGGAACGTGCCGAGCACGGTGCCCGCGGTGTCGATCGGGGTCGCGAAGTCGGCGCACTCCAGCACCAGGCCTGCCGGAGCCGCGCCGAAATCGAGCGAGCTCAGGGTCGACGCGGTGCAGTCCTTCCAGGCCAGGTCGGTTTTCGGGACCTCGGCCCTGGCGAGATCCGGCACGGCGGGTTCCGCGGTCTGCCCGCCGCCGACGCCGGGGCGCTCGACGGCGACGACGGGCCGATCCGACGGTCCGGCTCCGCAGCCCGCGAGCATGATCGACAGTGTCGCGGCCGTCGCCGCGGCCCGAGTCCAGCGCATGGACTACACACTGCCAGGTTCGGCGCCAGGTTTCATCGACGGGCCCACCGGGCCAGCACGGTGCCGTCCTCGGCGAGCACCAGCTGCTTGCGGCTCATCGGAGTGTCGAAAGTGCTCGCCGACAGCGAGATTCGCCCGCCCGCCCCGCCGACCAGCATCGGCGCGGTGCTCAGGCACAACTCGTCGACCAGATCCGCCTCGGCCAGCTGCCCGAACAGATGCGGGCCGCCCTCGCACAGCACCCGGTGCAGGCCGCGCTCGGCGAGCACCCGTACCAGGGCGGACGGCATGATCGCGGCCTCACCGGCGACCACGACCTGCGCGCCCGCCTGCTCGAGCGCGGCGATCTGGTCGGCGTCGGCGTGGGCGGTGGTGATGATCAACGGCGCGACCTCGGCGTCGGTGAAGAACTTCGACGCCGGATCGAGCCGCGCGCTCGCGGTGACCACCGCGATCGCCGGCGGTGTGCCGTCGGCCGATCCGCCGATGCCGTGCTGGAAGTGCGCGCGCCGCCGATCCGGATCCGGATGCGCGCCGCCGTAGTTCTCCGCGCGCACCGTGCCCGCCCCGATGACGATCACCTCCGCCAGCTCACGCAGCAGCGTGAACACCCGGTGGTCGGCATCGGTGCCGAGCCCCGCGGATACGCCGTCCACCGTGAACGCGCCGTCGATACTGTTGACGAAGTTGGCCCGCACCCAGGGACGCTCCAGGTGCCGGGGATAGGCATAGCACCTGGCCAGTGCGTCGTCGTCGAGGTCTGCGAGCTGGGTCACATTGTGGATACGCTGCATAGGAACCGATGCAACCACGTCCGTACGATTTGTCCATGCAAGAACGCCTCGTCGATCGCCATCCGGAGGTCCCGGCCGACCAGCTCGTCGCGCAGATGGTGCCCCCGCCCATGTTCGACGAGGTCAGCTTCGCCTCCTACATTCCCGATCCCACGGAACCGAGCCAGGCCGCCGCGGTCGCCAAGGCCGAGGAATTCGCCGGTCAGGTCGCCAAGATCCACAAGGCCGGGTCCAAGAAGAGCCTGTTCGGCAAGAAGAAGGCCGTCACCGGCGCGGGCCTGTACCTCGACGGCGGGTTCGGCGTCGGCAAGACCCACCTGCTCGCCTCGATCTTCCACAGCGCGCCCGCGCCCAAGTCGTTCGGCACCTTCGGTGAGCTGACCAACCTGGTCGGCGCGCTGGGCTTCGTCAACGCCGTCGAGCGGCTCTCCGGCAACAGCCTGCTGTGCATCGACGAGTTCGAGCTCGACGATCCGGGCGACACCACCATGGTCTCGCGCCTGCTCACCGAGCTCTCCGCCGCCGGCGTCTCCATCGCGGCCACCTCGAACACGCTGCCGAGCCAGCTCGGCGAGGGTCGTTTCGCCGCCCAGGATTTCCTGCGCGAGATCAAGAAGCTCGGCTCCATCTTCGAGCCGGTGCGCGTCGACGGCCCCGACTACCGCCACCGCGACCTGCCGCCCGCCCCCGAGCCGACCTCGCCCGACATCCTGGCCGAACGGGCCGCCACCACACCGGGTTCCACCCTCGACGACTACGACGCGCTGCTGAAGCACCTGAGCACGCTGCACCCGTCGAAGTACGGCGCGCTCATCAACGGGGTGTCCTCGGTGTTCATCTCCGGCGTGCACCCGGTCACCGATCAGGCCGTCGCCCTGCGCATCGTCGTGCTGGCCGACCGCCTCTACGACGCCAGCATCCCGGTGACCGTCTCGGGCGCCAAGCTCGACGAGATCTTCTCCCAGGAGATGCTCGACGGCGGCTACCGCAAGAAGTACCTGCGCGCGATCTCTCGTCTGCTGGCGCTCTCGCGGTTCGAGGCCGCCGCCGCGTAGGACGCGGGCGCCGGGTACGTTCTGCCGTGACCGTGACCCGGTGTCGTCGAAGGAGTTTCCCGTGACCCGTAGTCGTGCCGCGCGCGCGAGTCTGGCCGCCGCGACCGGAGTGGCGGTGCTGCTCGGTCCGGTCGTCGGCCAGGCCGTCGCCGCGCCGGCGCCCAGCAGTGACACCGGGACGGTCGATCGGCTGATCGGCCTGTCCGGGGTGCAGAACGCCAGGGACGCAGGGGGATACCCCACCGCCGACGGGCACCGGGTCCGCACCGGGCTGGTGTTCCGCTCCGGCGCGCTGGACAAGGCGACCTCCGATGACCTGGCCAGGCTGAGCGCGCTCGGCGTGCGCGTCGTCGACGACCTGCGGACCGGCCACGAGCGCACCCTCGCCGCCGACCGGCTCCCCGCCGGCGCGACCGGCAACGCCTACGACGTGATCGGCCAGGCGCCGCCGCTGGTCCTGGCCGGCGCCCTGTTCGGCGGCGAAGGCATGTACCGCGCGTTCATCACCGCCCCCGGCGCGAACGCGGCGTTCGCCGCGGTACTGCGCGACATCATCGCCGCCGACGGCGCCGGCGTGCTCTATCACTGCAGCGCGGGCAAGGACCGCACCGGCTGGACCTCGGCGGTCCTGCTGACGCTGCTCGGCGTCGACCGGGACACCGTCACCGCCGACTACCTGGCCTCCAACACCTACCGCAACGCCGCGCCTGCCGACCCGCTCAACGGCGTGCAGCAGAGCTGGCTCGACGCCGCCTTCGACCAGGCCACCCAGTCCTACGGCAGCTTCGACGGCTACGTCCGCGACGGTCTCGGCCTGACCGGCACCGAGGTCGCCGCGCTGCGGTCCGCACTGCTCAGCTGAGCCTCACAGCGTCCGCTCGAACACATAGTCGGCGTGCACCTGGGTGCCGACGGTATTGGTCTTGGTGCCCACCCGCACGAATCCGTGCTTGGCGTAGAAGTTCTGCGCGCGCTCGTTGACCTGGTTGACGCCGAGCCACACCGCGGCCGCACCCGACTCGCGTGCCGTGGCGACCGCGGCCTCCATCAGCGCACCGGACACGCCGCTGCCGTGATGACCCGGCAGCACATACAGCTTGCTCAGCTCGATCACCGCGCCGGCGCTGACCTGGGCCGCGACCTCGGGGTCGCTCGGCCTGCCCGCGACGAGCATGGCGTAGCCGACGATCTCGTCGCCCTCGACCGCCTTGAGCACGATCCGGTCCGGGTCCGACAGGTATTCGCCGAACCGTTCGCCCGAGAGCATCTGGTCCAGGAAGATCTCGATGTCGCCCTGGGTGGCCTCCGGGGGACAGGCCAGCGGAAAGGTGGCCGCGGCGACATCACTGAGCTCCTCGGCATCCCAGAGCCCGGCCCGATCGACGACGACGGAACTGTTGGTCATCTTTCCAGTACAGCACGGTTCGGCCCGGCGGCGGTGGCAGGTTGACCGCGGTGCCGAGTACTCTCCTCGCCATGACGAGCGGTAGCCGCATCGGGATCGTCGGTGCGGGAGTTGCGGGTTTGGCCTGCGCGAAAGTGTTGAGTCGGGCGGGATTCCCGGTCGAGGTGTTCGACCGGGCCCCTGATGTCGGAGGTGTGTGGAGCGCCACCCGTCGCTATCCGGGTCTGCGCGCGCAGAACAGCAAATACACGTACCACTTCAGCGATCACCCGATGCCGGAGGACTTTCCCCGCTGGCCCGACGGTCAGCAGATCCAGGCCTACCTCGCCGGGTACGTGCACGAGTTCGGCCTGGCCGAGCACCTGCGCCTCGGCACCGAGGTGATCGCCGCCGACCCGGTCGACAGCGGCTGGCTGCTCGAGGTCCGCGACAGCAACGGCGTGCGACGCACCTCCTGCGATCACCTGATCGTCGCCAACGGCGTGTTCAGCGACCCGGTGATGCCGACGCTGTCCGGCGCGTCGGCGTTCCGCGCCGCGGGCGGACGGCTGTGCCACGTCTCGGAGTTCCACGACCTGGAACAGGTGCGTGACCGCTCCGTGGTGGTCATCGGCTACGGCAAGTCGGCCACCGATGTCGCCGAGGCGATCAGCCACTTCGCCGACGACACCAGCGTGGTCGCGCGCAGGCTCACCTGGAAGATGCCGCGCCGGTTCAGCGCCGGCCTCGACTACGAGCGCATGCTGCTGACCCGGATGGGCGAGGCGCACTTCCGGTCCAGGGAACCGCGCCTGGCCGAGCGTCTGCTCGACCGGCTCAGCCTGCGCGAGGCCAACATGGACCTGGTACAGGAACGGGTGACGCGCAAGCTGCGGCTGCGTGAGCTCGGTCTGCTGCCGGAGGGCACCTTCGAGGACATCGCCACCAGCAGTGCGAGCCTGGCGACCGAGGGATTCGCCGAACAGGTCGAGGCGGGCCGGATCACCGTGCACCGCGATACCGACGTCACCGATCTGATCGGCGGGCAGCACGGGCCCGCGGTGCGCCTGTCCGACGGCACGCTCAAGCTGGCCGAGATCGTCGTGTGCGCCACCGGATACCGCCAGGAGGTGCCGTTCCTGACCCCGTTCGTCCGGCGCAGCCTCACCGACGAGGTCGGCGACTTCCGGCTCTACCGCAACATCCTGCCGGTGGAGATCCCCAACCTGACCTTCGCGGGCTACAACAACTCGAACGTGAGCACCCTCAACGCGGAGGTCGGCGCGCACTGGATCGCCGGACTGCTCACCGGGAAGTTCGTGCCGCCCATGCCCGAGCAGATGAACTCCGAGATCGACGAGCGGCTGTCCTGGTCGCGGGAACGCACCGAGGGCAACCATGCCCACGGCGCGACGGTGATCCCGTTCTCGCTGACCACTATCGACGAAATGCTCGACGATCTGCGCACGCCGCTGCCGTTGACCAGCAGGCTGGCGCAGTGGGTGCGTCCCGTGCGTCCCGCGTCCTACCGCCGGGTCCTGCGCGATCGCCCGCTGGCCGTCCCCGCGGCGCCCGCGCCGATTGCCGAGAGGTAGCCGACACGCCGGAGCGTCGCCGTCGCGACACTTGGCGGCGATCATCGCGTTGGTGATAATCCTGGCGTGGATGCGCTGGATCTGAACCTGCTGCTCGCCCTCGACGCGCTGCTCGACACCAACAGCGTGACCGAGGCGGCCCGGCGTCTACACACCTCCACCTCGGCGATGAGCCGCACCCTCACCCGGTTGCGCGCCGTGCTGGGCGACCCGTTGCTCGTGCGCTCCGGCAGGCAGCTGGTGCCGACACCACGCGCACTGGAGCTGCGCCACGATGTCGCGGACCTTGTCGATCAAGCGCGGTTGCTGCTGACCACCCGCGACGGGAACGGGGCAGGGCGCCATCGGGATTTCGTTGTCCGCGTGGCCGATTCGGTGGTCGCGCGGCTGACCGGTCCGCTGCTGGCCGCGGTCCGTGCCCAGCTACCTGGCGTGACGGTGCGCCTGCTGGCGGCCGACGCGGGCGACGCCGCGGTCGCGCTGCGGGACGGGCGCGTCGACGTCGAGGTCGGCATGATCGGCCAGACCGATCCCGAAACGGTCGTCAAGCGCCTGTTCGCCGACCGCTGGGTCGGCGTCGCCGCCGGAGGCCACCCGTTCGGCGCCGACCGGCCCACCGTCGCCGCCTACGCCTCCGCCCAGCACCTGGAAGTCTCGGCCACCGGCCGGACCCACAGCCCCATCGACGACCGGCTGGCGCTGCACGGGCGCACCCGGCGCGTGCTCGCCACGGTGCCCGACCTGGCCACCGCCCTGTTCACCGTCGGCTCGACCGAACTGGTCTGTCCCGTACCGGAACTCCTGTCCCGGCCCGCGCGCACCGCCCTCGGCCTGACGATGTTCGAAATCCCCCTCCCGCTGCCCGCCCCCGTCGTCGCGATGGCCTGGCACCCGCGCAACACCGCCGACGCGGGCCACCGAGCCCTGCGCGACCTCATCGGGGCCGTCCTGCACGACACACCGAAACCCGACCCGGCGCCCGTGGCGGCACCCGCCTAACCGGCCTCCGGCGTCGGTGGGCCGAACACGTCCCGCCGCCCCGGCGGCAACCCGGCCGACCGCTTCAATTCGTCGAGCATCGCCTGCAACTTGTCGACATGCGCGCGCTCGATATCGAAGGCACGGAAAGTCCCGGTCACCGTGATCCCCGCGGCATCGGTCGCGGTCGGCGGAGCCGGATCGGCGACCACTCGATCGAGCGGACTCGTCACCGGCGCGACATCATCCGAGCCCCCTGGTGCACCGAAGTCGGGCGACGTGCCGCCGTTCAGGGCCGGATCGAAGGACACGGGCCCGTGGCCGTTTGCGGAACCATTCGCGTTCGTCGGTCTGCCGAAATCGGTGGGCGTGCTGTGCGTGAGCTCGCCTCGGCCGTTGGTGGAAGCGCCCAGATTCGGCGGTGTACCGAACTCCGTGGGCGTGTGGTGGGTGAACTCGCCGCGGCCGTTGGTGGATGCGTTGACACCGGCGGGTGCGCCGAGGTCGGGGGAGTTGCCGTGGGGGAGGGCGGAATCGGGGCCCGGGGTCGCGGTGTCGAAACCACTGGTGCCGGTTTCGGCGTGGCTCTTGGGCGCGGAGAGGCGGGCAGGCGGACCTGCGGGAGCGGCCGCTTCGTCGCCGGCCGGGGTGGTGGTGAGGCGCTCGCGGGGCGTGAAGTCGTCGAAGATCGACTCGGTGCGGTGCGGGGAGTCACCACCGGTGAACCCGTTGCGGGCGTTTCCGTTCCGGCTCGGGGGCGGGAGGGTCGCGTCCTCGTCGGTGAATGTCCAGTGGATGCCGTTGGCGGTGGATCCCGAGGTGGGCGTCGGTGTCGCGGTGATCGGCGCGGCGAATCCGTTGACCGGGTAGCCGTTCGTCGCGGACTCGGTGCGATCGCCCGCAGTGAGACCGGCCGACCGTGGGTCGCTCACAGCCCGGGTGGTTTCGCCCCCGGTGGCGTCGATACCGGTGCCGGACAGGGCGTCCGGCGATCCGGGCAGCCCTCCGGCATCCCCGACCGGCGCAGCCGTGTCCTCGGCAGGCCTGCCCACCGGCCGCGCCCGCTCGACCCCGACGCGGTCTCCCACGTCTGCCCGCCCCTCCGATATCGCGTTCATGGCAGCGGTATTCGCCTGATCGGCGGTGCTGCCGGACAGCGACACGTCACCACCACGCACGACATCACCGATCTCCGCGCTGCCCGGAAGCGAGGACGATCGGAGCGTCGCCGAATCGTCGGACCGCGTTCCCGAGGACATGCCGTCATGCCCGAGCGCCGAGATCGACCCGGCACGTTCACCGGAGTCGGCATCCCGCCCCGCCCCGGCCGTCCAGCCGCCCCGGCCGGACCCATTGCCCGACAACCGCTGCGTGACTTGCCATTCGAGAGCCTGGATCACACTGTCATCCGAGAGCGCCGCACCCTGACGTCCGCTCCCCGTGCCCGACTGCGCGGCAACGCTGCCCGGCACGGTGATCTCGGCATCGGCGGATCCCCGTCCACGAGCCGCCGGGTCACTGTCCACCCCTTCGAAGCCGTTCCCCGACAGCGCATTCGACATACCGCCCGCTGCGGTGGAAACAGGTGCGGATCCCTCGCTGCCGGAGGAGAGTCGCACGCCGGTGCCGAGACGTTGTCGGCCGTGGTCGGCCTGCGTCGAGGTGTCACTCTCGGCGGCCGACTCGACACCGATGCCTCGAGATCCCGGCACAGTGCCATCTGCTGCGGCCCGCTGGTGCGGGCCGGCGCTGCCGGACTCCACCGCGGGCAGGCTGCCAGGTTGCGCGGTCGAGAGTGGGTCGGCGTCGGCCTGCATCGTGCCCATGGCCGCGGGCGCACCGGTCGAGGCGGGTAGGCCGACAGCCGATGACGACGGTACATGGGTGGTGCTCGACAACGAGGCGCCGACCGGGCTCGATCCGTGACCGATGGCATGCCCGTTCCGGGTGTACCCGCCTTCTGCGGAGTCCGTACTGGCTACGGCCGACTGTGTGCCGCCGTCGTGTGGCGACACCGCATCGCGGACGGGGGTAGACACCGCGTTGCCGACCTGTGTCGAAGCATGGTTCTGCGGACGTGCCTCGAGCGGCGCGGAGCCGTCGATCGCCGTAACGCCATGCATCGTTCCCGTGCCGTTCGCAGTCTGCGTATTGCGCAGGGGCGCCGCACCGTTCGGCGCCGGGGCGCCGTTCGCCGCTGCGCCGTTCGGTGCGGGGCGGTCCGCTGCCCGCGCACCGTTCACGGCGGCGTCCGCCGATCGTGCTCCATTCAGCCGCTGCGCGCGGTCGATCGGCTGCACGCCGTTCACCGTGCTGTCTGCCGTGAACGGCGACCGCGGTGCACCCTCGGACCCCAGCAGGGCCGCGACCCCCACGACCTCACCGGCCGGCTCGAACGCGGCCGAGGGCCGGGGAACCGGGGCGACGGTGATCGGCCAGGTCGGATCGCCGAGGTGATCGGTGCGGGAGCTGCGGCGTTCCAGCGGGGGACGGGCGGCGTCGACGGCGCGGCCCGGCTCGGCGGGCCCCTCGTCCAGATCGGCGGCCGCGCGCTCGGCGGCTTCCGCGGCCTCGCGGACTTCCCGCCGGCTGCGCGTCCCACGACCTGCCCGCGGCGCCGCCTGCTCGGTTTCGCCGCCGTCGAGTGCGTCCAACCGGGAACTCAGGCGCGAAATGTCCTGTGACGCATGGAACGCCCAGGATTCGAGCCTGCGGATCCTGGTCTGGTCGGGGAGATCCTCGTCGGCGGGGAAGGGCGGGACTTCCTGCTGCACCCGGGCGGCGACGATATCGAGCTTGTCACTGACCTCACGCAGCGCCGCGGCGATACTCGCCAGCATCGACCCGATGGATTCGTCGTGCTCAGCGTGGTTCATGCACACCCTACTTCCCGTGCTCGGCGAGCGTGCCCGCCCCGGCCGCAGCGATCATATCCACCGGCGGCCCCGATCGCGTCCCCGCGATGTCCCGGTGACCGGATCGGCGACGCGCCGAACCGATCGGTAATCAGGATGAAACGGACGGGCAACAGGCCGGGTCTGTGTATCGAAATGATCAAGATCTCGGCGACGTTCTGCGACGTTGGCACAATGAAATAGCTTGATATACAAGCAGAGTCGCTGGTGTGATCTCGATCACCGGGCGGTGACGCACCCGAGCGCGGGTCAAGGGGGCTAGCGGTGTGTCGGCGGCTGCGTCAACCTGGAGACCACGACGTGGGCGCTGGCGCACGTCAGGGTGCCCGGTGAGGGAGTGATGGTGTGAGGACGAAGCAGCGAAGTGACACCCAGGTGGTGTGCGGACGACGGGCGCTGCTCGACGAACTCGGCATCTCCGAGGGCACCCGGCGCGCGGCACCCGAACGGACCGGGTACGGCTGTGGTTGCCCCGAATGCGTGGCGACGCAGTGGAATACCCAGCGACTCGAACACTGGATCTGCGGCAGGCTGACGGCGGCGGGCGCCGACGAGGCCGAGGTGGACGCCCGGATCGGCGACATCCCCGTCGACATCTACTGGCGGCGCGGCGACCGCCGCTGCGTCGTCGAGGTGCACAGCGGTCCGCTCGACATCACCGCGGCCAGGGCGCACCGGAAACGGCTGCAGGCCGCCGGAATCGATGACGTGCTGTGGGTGTGCCCGCAGGGCTACTGGGTGCCGCTGGTCCCCGCCGTCGGCATCGCCGACTTCGCGCCCGCGGCCGCCGACTACCGGATCGACCAGGGCGTCCTCGCCGCGGGCGAGACGGGTTTCGCCGCGCCGACGCGGGCGAGCTGGGAATTGCGTGACTTCCTCGAGGGCTGGGTAACCGGCGAGATGCATTGGGGTCACGCGGATCTGACGACAGGAGGGTGGGCCGAGGTGGGCACCTGGGAACGGCATACCGCGGCGCAGGCCGCCATGATCGAGCATCAGCGCAGGGAGCTGCGTGACCAGCGGGTGGAGCTGGCGGTGTCGCGCCAGACCGTGCGGGACAAGCAGAAGCTGGTCACCCGCCTGCACCACCGGATCGACCGGGCGGGCGTGAACGCCGACGCCGAGGCCATCACCCTGGCCGGGTTGCGCAGCGAACTCGTCGCCCAGCAGCGGATCGCGATGGGCTTGCGGGCGACGATCGGGCGGATGGATCGCACGATCAATCAGTGGCAGTGGCTCACCTGCTGCGCGATGCTGCTGGTGATCACGGTGATGGCGGGCGCGCTGGTGACGCGCTGAGCCGCAGGGGCGTGCGGTCCCATTGCCAGTCGTTGCGCAGCACGAGCCCGGCCAGGTCGAGTAGTTCCAGGCCGGTCTCGGCGCGCACGGCCGCCAGCGCGCGCCGGTCGTAGGGACCTCGCGCCAGATCGGCGGCGATGCGCGCCTCGATCGCCGGGTCGGTCGCCCGCGCGCGCAGCCGGGCGGGGTCGAGGGCGCTACCGGTCCAGGTCAGCCAGCCCCAGCCGTGCTCGTCGGCGTAGGCGCGTCCCAGCTCGCTCTGGATTCTGGTGTGGTGGAAGGCGATCCGGCCCAGCGGGACGACGTCGACGAGCACGATCCGGCCGTCGGTGAGCTGGGCGGCGACCGTCGGGTAGTGCACGTGGTCCTCGCCGCCGAAGCGGTAGGTGAGCGCGGTCGGCTCCTCCTGGAACGCGGTCACCAGCGGGTCCGCGTCGAGGGTCCGCAGCAGGCGCGCCGCCAGGGCGGAGTCGTAGGCGACGTCGCGTCCGACGGTGGCGAGGTAGAACCGGCCGCGTCCGTCGTCGTCACCGTCGGCGACGCGGGCCGACGCGGTCGGCAGGGGAGCGGCGGGGCAGGCGGACCACTCGACGTCGTCGAGCAGTGGCCCCAGCTCGCCTGCCTCGTCGAGCGGCTGCAGTTTGGCCAGGATGCTGGCGGTCTTCTTCTGCCAGCCCAGGATTCGCTGCATCACATACCCGGCGACGCGCTTGGCGTCGGCCTGGTCGTGTCCGGCCAGGCGCAGCTTCAGATACGACCACTCCATCGCGACCAGATCGGTGTCGGTGGCGTAGGTCTCGGCCAGCAGTTCCCGCACCAGGCGCAGATCGCCCGCGTCGCGCGGGTACCGGTGACCGAACACCTCGGCGCAGCGGTGCCCGGAGCGGGCCGTTTCCCGTACGATCTGCCCGATCGCCTTGGCGTAGAGCTGGCGGACCCGGTCGCGGGCCAGGTCGTAGCGGGCGCCGATGCGGGTGAGGGTTTCCGGGCGCTGCCCGCCGATCCCGAGGCGCAGGGCGACGATCCGCGCGTCTCTGGCGGCGCGTTCGGCGTGCTCGGTCAGCAGGTCGGCCACCAGCTCGTCCAGTTCCTCGAGCTCGAAGGAGACATCGGCGGCGATGTCGTGGTCGAGTTCCCGCCCGCTCCCGGCACTCAACTGGGCAACCTCCCGCTCGGCTCGCTGTGTCGGGTCAGCGTAGCGGGGGCCACCGACAGTCTCGGGCTAGAGCGCGGTGATGTATTCGCCGTAGAACAGGCACAGCCCGATCGCCGACGCGATGCCGCCCAGCATCCAGAACCGGATGATCACCGCCGTCTCGGGCCAGTTGTTGAGTTCGAAGTGATGATGGAACGGCGCCATCCGGAACAACCGCGTGTGGGTGGTGCGGAAGACGACGATCTGCAGCAGCACCGACATGATCTCGGCGACGAACAGCGCGCCGAGCACCACCGCCAGCAGTTCCGTGCGGCTGGTGATCGACAGCCCCGCCACCAGACCGCCCAGCCCGAGCGAACCGGTGTCGCCCATGAAGATCTTCGCGGGCGCCGCGTTCCACCACAGGAACCCGATGCAGGCGCCGGCCGCCGCGGCGCTGACCACCGCCAGGTCGAGGGGGTCGCGCACGGTGTAGCAGCCACGGCCGGGACTGAGCTCACACGAGTTCTCGAACTGCCACAGCGTGATCACCACGTACGCGCCGAGGGTCAGGCTCATCGATCCCGCGGCCAGCCCGTCGAGCCCGTCGGTGATGTTGACCGCGTTCGACCAGGCCACCACCAGCAGGCAGATGAACGCGATGAAGATCAGCGAGCCGAAGGCGATGGTATTGATGTCGCGGACATAGGAGAGGTTGTTCCCGGCCGGGGTCAGCCCGGTGGCGCCGGGGAACCGCAGGGCCAGCACCGCGAACACGACCGCGGCGCCGATCTGCCCGAGGTACTTCCCCGCCGCGGTCAACCCGAGATTGCGGTGTTTACGCAGCTTGATCGAGTCGTCGAGGAATCCGACCATCCCCAGCGCCGAAGCCAGCAACAGGACGAGTACGCCGGACGCGCTCGGCCCCGGTGCGTCCCACAGCAACCCGATCAGATGCGACCCGAGGAACCCGGCCCACACCCCCGCCCCGATCGCCAGCCCACCCATCGTCGGTGTGCCACGTTTGGCGTGGTGACTGGCAGGCCCGTCGATCCGGATCTCCTGCCCGAACCCGCGCCGGGCGAACACCCGGATCAGCACGGGGGTGAGGGTGATGGTGACAAACAGGGAGATCCCCGCGGACAACAGGATCTGCCTCAACTGCTCACCCTCCACACCGCCGGTCCGCGCCACCACTGCAGGCCCGGCGACGCCGAGTGCCGATCCTAGGGGAGCACCGACGGAATCCGGGCCATGAGTGACCTGGGTTACATCAGCGCTCAGCGGGAAACGCCGTGACAGACATCGAGCAGCGATCTGCCGACAGCTTCCCTCCGGCTATCCGTGCGCGCACAATGGACAGACAACCCAACCCGTCCGGCGGAGCCGGCTGCGCTGTCTTGTCACAGTGAAATCGTGTGTGCGGCAACTCGATGACCTGCCTGTCTCTCGCGAACGGAGAGGAGTGTGCGATGTCTGTTGCCGGTAACGGCCGAACACCGATGGTGCTGATCCTTGGGGCCGGATTCGGCGGGCTCGAGCTGGCCGCCTGCCTGTCCGAGTCGCTGCCCGGCGAGGTCCGCGTGGTGCTCGTCGACCGTGCGGCCGGGTTTACGTTCGGTTTCTCGAAACTGGACATTCTGTTCCGTGACCGGGCGCCGGAATCCGTCCTCGTCCGCTACGCCGATCTCGCCCTCCCCGGCGTCGAGTTCCGGCAGGAGCAGGTCACCTCGATCGACCCGCAGACCCGTCACGTAGTCACCGACACCGCCGAATACGACCCGGATCTTCTCGTCGTCGCGTTGGGCGCTGATTACGACCCCGCCGCCACCCCCGGGTTCGTCGAGGACGGCTACGAGTACTACTCCATCGAGGGAGCATGCCGTCTCCGTGATCGGCTGGCCCGGTTCGACGGCGGGACCGTCCTGATCTCGGTGCTGAGCGTGCCGTTCAAGTGCCCGCCCGCCCCCTACGAGGGTGCGATGCTGCTGCACGAGTCGCTGACACGGCGCGGCCTCCGCGACCGAACGCACCTGCACATGATCACCCCGATGGACTCACCGATTCCCGTTTCCGCGGCCACCTCTGCCGCACTCGTCGATGCGCTCGCCCGCCGTGGGATCGACTACTCGCCGGGGCTGCGAGTCCGCGCCATCGACCCGGACAATCACGTCGCGGCCACTCGTGCCGGAGACCTGCCGTACGACCTGTTCATCGGCATTCCGGCCCACCGTGTCCCCCCTGTGGTCGAGGCGTCAGGGCTGACGGTCGACGGCGCCGACGGCTGGATCCACGTCGACCCGCGGACGCTGGCCACCCCGTATCCCGGCGTCTACGCGATCGGTGACTGCGCGGATGCGCCGGTTCCACGCGCCGGCGTCTTCGCCGAGGACGCCGCCCGCACGGTCGCGGCGCACATAGCCGCGCAACTGCGGGGAATGCCCGAACCCGGAAAGTATCTCGGCCAGGGCGCATGCCACATCGAATTCGGGGACGGTCTGGTCGGGAAGGTCGACGCCGACTTCCTGTCGGGGCCGACGCCGACCGCGCCGTTCGAGCCACCCTCCGCGGAACTCGCGATCGAGAAAGCCGAGTTCGCCGCTGAGCGGCTTCGGCGCTGGTTCAACCGGTGAAGACCCACCCAGGTGGCAGGATCCAGCGGGAAACGCAAGAAGGCCCCGGTCGAAACCGGGGCCTTCTTGTGGTGCGCGATACTGGGATTGAACCAGTGACCTCTTCCGTGTCAGGGAAGCGCTCTCCCGCTGAGCTAATCGCGCGAGGTGGAGACGGGAATCGAACCCGTGTGCACGGCTTTGCAGGCCGTTGCCTCACCACTCGGCCACTCCACCGCGCAAAGGAGGATGGCGTATTGCTTAGTGCCGAACCTACCTCTCGAGCGGATGACGGGATTTGAACCCGCGACCCTCACCTTGGCAAGGTGATGCGCTACCACTGCGCTACATCCGCATTCACACTTCCGGAGGCAGTCGGCCTGTCGGCTTGGCTGCTCTCCGTGGTGCGAGGAAAACATTAGCCGACGGTCGGCGCAGACTACAAATCGGCTGGTAGATGGGCCTAAATGCGAATTACAGACGTGTTGTTCGGGTGGTCGACGGGGGCGTGTGGACCCCGAAAGGGTCCAGAGCCGTCCGTGCCGGCGACGGCGGAAGGGCTGGTTCTGTTCGGGTGGTGGTGCACCATCGGCATGAAACAACGTAGATATGCGCAATAAACCATGTATGCCTGAATCCCCCCGGCTGACCCACACGCGCACGCGGCGGCCCACGGAACAGCCAAGGAACCCGAAGCGCCCATTCACAAGGCGATTTGGTGTCACCCGGGTCGACCGTGCTAATGTTCCATCTCGTTCGAGAGGCTCTCCGAAGCCCCTCAGCACAGTGTTCGGTCCCATAGCTCAGCGGGAGAGCGTCCGCCTCACACGCGGAAGGTCGCTGGTTCGAAACCAGCTGGGACCACCGGATAAAAGACCCCTTGATCAGGCGTTACGCCCGGTCGAGGGGTCTTTTTCATCGCTTCCGGCGATCTCGGCATTCAGCGTTCGGTCTCGACCTCGGCGAGGCGGCGCGCCAGGAAGCGGCGAGCCTCATCGTTGCCGACCAGCGCCAGCGCGGCCCGGTAGTGCTCGGCAGCCTCGTGCGGGCGGCCCGCACGGCGCAGCAGATCGGCGCGGGTGGCGCTGACCAGGTGCGTGCCGGCCAGGCGCGGGTCCGCCGCGACTTCGTCGACGGCCGCGAGCCCCGCCGGGAAGCCGTGCGCGAAACCGACGGCCACGGCGCGGTTCACGCGGACCACGGGCGACTCGAGATACCCGAGCAGCTCGTCGTAGCCGGCCAGTACCGCGTGCCAATCTGTTTCCGGCCAGCTCGGTGCGCTCGCGTGTGCGGCGGCGATACGTGCCTGCGCCAGATAGGGCCCGGTTCCGTCGGCGGCCGAGTCCAGGCAGGACACACCGGCCGCGATGGCCGCGTGGTCCCACCTCGTGCGGTCCTGGTCCTCCAGGGGCACGAGCTCCCCGTCATCCGAACGCCGCTGCGCGCGCCTGCTGTCCTGTAACAACATCAGCGCAAGCAACGCCCGCGCCTCCGATTCGCCGGGCAGCAGCCCACACACCAGCCTGCCGAGCCGGATCGCCTCGTCACACAATTCGTCACGGACGGCGGACGGACCCGACGTCGCCGAATACCCTTCGGTGAACACCAGATACACGCAGGCCAGCACCACCGGCACCCGGTCGGGCAGCAGGTGCGGTGGCGGCACCCGCAGCGGGATGCCTGCCTGGCGGATCTTCGCCTTGGCTCGGGTGAGTCGTTGCGCGACAGTGTGTTCCGGTTGCAGGAACAGGCGCGCGATCTCGGCGGTGCGCAGGCCGCATACCAGGCGCAGCGTCAACGCCACCTGGGACGGCGGTGACAGTGCTGGATGGCAGCAGGTGAAGATCATCCGCAACTGGTCGTCGGTCACCGGGGACACCTCGGCCTCCTCGACCGGTGGGCGCAGCAGCGCCGCGCCGTGTTCCTTGTCCGCCCTCGCCGATTCCCGCCGCAGCCGGTCGAGGGCGCGATGGCGGGCGGCGGTGGTGATCCACGCGCCCGGGCTGGCGGGCCACCCGCGTTCGGGCCAGGTGCGCACCGCGTCGGCGAACGCCTCTTGCACCGCGTCCTCGGCGAGTCCGATATCCCCGGTCAGCGCGGCCACCGTCGCCACGGCCCGCCCGAACTCCGCGCGGTAGACCGCGTCGATCGTCACGGGCGGGCCGGTGCGCACGCTCAGCCGTCCAGGTCGACGATCTGGCGTACCTCGGCGCGACCACTGTCCCCGAGCGGGACGGCCGCGGCGATCTCGGCGGCTCGGTCGCGTCCCTCGGCGGTGAACAGGTAGAGCCCGTCGACCACCTCGGCGAACTCCGGATAGGGGCCGTCGGTCAGCAGGAGCTGGCCGTCGCGCACCTGCACCGTGGTCGCGGTGGACGGCGGTCGCAACGCGCCGCCGCCGCGGAGGGCGTCGCCGTACTTCTCGCCGAATCGTGCGTGCTCGGCCGCCATGGCGTCCCACTCCGGTGTGCCCGGCTCGACCACCGCCGCGGGCGGTTCCCACAGCAGGGCCAACCACCAGTCCGCGCGCGGGGTGGCGTGCGGTGACCACTCGACGAGCGGGCGGACCTCCACCCCGCCGCTCTCGACGGCGGGCAACTGCCGCGCCAGGCGAATGGCCTCGTCCAGATCGGCGGCTTCGAACACGTAGAACCCGCCGACCACCTCGGCCTGCTCGGTGAACGGGCCGTCGGTGACCAGGGTCCGCCCGCCCGAGCGTCGTACCTGGATCGCCTCCGCCGACGGGAACAGCGCCGCGCCACCGGCGACGGCAGCCCCCTCCTTCTCGTCGAATTGCGCGTAGCGCGCGACTTCGGCGTCGAACTCCGGCGAACCGGGTCGTGCGGCGGGAGTGTCTTCGCGTCCCACCAACGTCACCAGATAATGCATGGCGCACACCCTTCCTCGATGCGAGGGGCCGATTACCCCTCTCTACCAGGACGACGAACCGCACGGGGCGTTCTCCACATCGGGAGCCGGGCGATGTCGATCGGTGACGACGACATCGGGTCCGTAGTTGTTCGCGGGGCGCCCCGACGGCTCGGTCAGGCCCGGCCGGCCACTCCGAGCTGACGTATCAACCGGGCCAGCCAGGCCCGGGCTGCCCGCTGGTCGTTGTCGAGCAGCAGCTGCACGGTGACGCCGTCGTACGCGGCGATGACCGCGCGCGCCGCCTCGCCGATCGAGCCCAGCTCCGCGGGCAGTCTGAACCGGCTCTCGGCGAGCTTGTCTTCGACGGCCGATCGCAACTGCGCGCGATGGGTGATCAGCCGCGCCGCGGTGGCCGGCCTGCGCGCGGCGTGGGTGAGGAAGTCGGTCTTCACCAGCAGCCAGTCGCGATCGAGTAGCAGCGTCGCCGAGAGCCGGTCGACGAACGATTCGAGGTCCGTCGGGTCCGCGACGGTGTCGAGAGCGGCTCGCACCTGCTCGTTGATCAGCGTGGCGCGCTGGTCGTAGAGGACGAAGAACAGCTCTTCGAGGCTGTCGAACTGGGAGTAGAACGCTCCGCGCGTATATCCGGCCGCGCCGCAGACGTCGTCGATGCGCACCGCGCCGAAACCCTTCTCGGCGAACACGCGGAACGCGGCATCGAGCAGCCGCGCCCTGGTCTCCGCGCGGCGCCGCGTGATGCGCGGCGCCTTGCCGGGGCTCCCGGCGGCAGCGGTCGGCGTCGCGGATTCGGTCGAGCGGGGCGAGTTCACCCGAGAAGAATACCCAGCCGCATCGGATGCATTAATGTATCGGATGCGCGAATGAATTCTCTCGCGTTCCCGGTTGGAAGTGGAGGTCGTCCGGATGGATGCCGATGTCATCGTGGTGGGCGCAGGCCTGGCCGGGCTTGTCGCAACCCATGAGCTGACCCGCCGTGGCAAGCGCGTGCTCGTTGTCGATCAGGAGAATGCCGCCAATCTCGGCGGCCAGGCCTTCTGGTCCTTCGGCGGGATATTCCTGGTCGACAGCCCCGAGCAGCGCCGCCTCGGCGTCCGGGACTCGCTCGAACTGGCATGGAACGACTGGTCGGGCAGCGCGGGTTTCGACCGGCTCGACGACGAGGACGTCTGGGCGGCCCGATGGGCGCGCGCGTACGTCGAGTTCGCGGCCGGTGAGAAGCGCTCGTACCTGCACGAACTGGGACTGCGGTTCCTGCCCTCGGTGGGCTGGGCCGAGCGCGGTGACCTCCGAGCCGACGGACACGGCAACTCGGTGCCACGATTCCACGTCACCTGGGGCACGGGAACCGGTGTCGTCGCCCCGTTCACCGAGTCGGCGCTGCGGGCCGCGGACACGGGGCTGGTGACCTTCCTGCACCGTCACCGGGTCGACGAGCTGGTCTTCACCGACGGCGCGGTCACCGGCGTGCGTGGCGCGGTCCTGGCCGACGACGGCGCCGAGCGAGGCGCGCCGTCCAACCGTGACGTGCTGGGCGAGTTCGAATTGTCCGCAGGCGCAGTCGTTCTCGCCACGGGTGGGATCGGCGGCAACCACGACATCGTGCGCAGGCACTGGCCCGAACGGATGGGTACGCCACCGGCGACCATGATCACCGGCGTTCCCGCCTACGTCGACGGCCGCATGCTCGACATCGCCGCCGACGCGGGCGTCCGGCTGGTCAACCGCGACCGCATGTGGCACTACACCGAAGGCATCCAGAACTGGGCCCCGATCTGGCCCAGCCACGCCATCCGCATCCTGCCCGGCCCCTCCTCGATGTGGTTCGACGCCCTCGGACGGCGCCTGCCCGAACCGTATCTTCCCGGCTACGACACCCTCGGCACCTTGCGCTACCTGCGCACCACCCCGGAACTCGCCCCGCACGACCACTCCTGGTTCGTCACCACCCAGCGCATCATCGCCAAGGAGTTCGCCCTCTCCGGTTCCGAGCAGAATCCCGACATCACCGCGAAGAACCGGAAGGCGATCGTGACCGAGCGCGTCTTCGGTAGACACGCACCCGGACCGGTCGAAGCGTTCAAGCGACACGGCGCCGACTTCGTTGTCGCCGACACGATCGAAGACCTCGTGGCGAAGATGAACACACTGACCGACGAGCCCCTGCTCAGCCCGGACCGCCTCCGCGCGCAGATTCGGTCCCGAGATCTCCAGGTGGACAACGCTTTCAGCAAGGACGCCCAGATCCAGGGCATCCACAACTCCCGCCGCTACCTCGGTGACAAGCTGATGCGGACGGCCGCACCTCATCGCATCCTCGACCCCGCGGCGGGTCCGCTGATCGGCGTCAAGCTCCATGTGCTCACCCGCAAAACTCTCGGCGGCATCCAAACCGATCTCGGCTCGCGCGCTCTCGGTGCCGACGGCACTGTCATCGCCGGGCTGTACGCCGCGGGTGAAGCGGCGGGTTTCGGTGGCGGTGGAGTGCACGGATACAACGCGCTCGAGGGCACGTTCCTCGGCGGCTGCATCTTCTCCGGTCGTGCCGCTGGTCGTGCGATCGCCGACAGCCTCTGAGCGGCGCCGGATACAGCGATGCCGCCGACGGAGGGTTCGTCGGATGAGATCATCCGTGGCGGTGGAAGTCCGGTAGCTGCCAGGTGCCGTCGAAGGCCGGGCTGGTGGGACCGTAGATGCGGAAGTAGGTGAACCAGCCTGTGCCCGGGATGGTTTGGACCCAGCGATCGGTCGGGGTGTTCGGTGGTGGGGTCGGCCCGAAGTAGAGGGTGAGCGGGGCGGTGGTGTCGATGTCGGCGAGTTCGTACAGGGAGCGCAGGGCGGCACGGTTCTGTGGTGCTCTCAGTTCGCTGCGGGTGTGCGCGTCGTAGACGGTGATGGACCAGAACAGACTCGCCGGGACCGGCTGCGGCACGGTGAGGCTGTAGTAGCCGGCGCCCTCGAGGTAGGCACCTGCGGAATCGCGCAGGCCGAGCCAGTACAGCGAACCCGCGCCTGGTTCGCGGGCGAACATGGCGGGGGATTCGATCTGGGCTTGGTAGAACCATTTCTCGCGCGCGTACAGGTCGGTGTAGCCGTCGGCGTCGAAGGTGCCGTTCTCCGGGCGCAGCACAGCCCACTCCCACCGGCTGTCCGGCCACACGATCCGGTCCGCGCGGCGGTCGGCGAACGACTGCACGCACAGGTGCAGGTGACCGCGCCGTGCCGCATCGGTGAGGATGGCCGTCATCCGCCGGTCGGGGTAGAACGGAGCGCCGCGCACGATGCCGAGGGCAGCGAGTTCCCCGTACTGGTGGCGGTAGGCGGGATTGGGCGGTTCGGTCTGCAGAATCTCGTGCAGGACCCGCCAGTAGTCGAGGTTGTCCTCCCAGCGCACGGGGGAGAAGTCCAGGCCCTGCTGCACCGACAGGTCGACCCACTCCACCGGATTCGACTCGGCATCGGCGCCCAGCGGATATACCTTGACCTGCTGCATCAGCGCGATCGCTGCGTCGACGTCGGTGCCGTGAGGCAGTGCGCGCACGAGTACCAGGACCCGGTTGGTCGTTGCGGACCCCGGGAAATATCCCTCGGGGACCGGACCGGCGTAGCCGGGTGGCAGCAGCAGGTGCTGACCGCCGTCGGCACCCGCGGGGCCGGGCAGGCCCAGGTCGAGCACCCAGAGCTGGTTGAGGTCGTTGGCCGTGCCCATGAGGGTGCCGGGCGGTATCTCCACAACCATCGGCCCGGCGGACAGGTCGACGATGAGTCCGGAGTACGGGGTGTCGGAGTTGGCCGTGAACACGTACTGGTCCGGCGTGCCGACCAGCAAGGCCATCACGGTGTTCGGCACTGCTCCCGCGCTGAGATTTCCGCGCCAGGTCGCTTCCAGCGAGACGGTGGGATAGAAGAACCGATACATCGCCAATGCCCGGTTGTAATCGAGTTCGTCATAGGCGCGACGCACAGCCGCGCTATGCGGAAAACCGCCGCGGATGTCCTGCGGTGCAGTCATCCCGGTCACGCTAGGTGGTCGAATACCGGTCAGCCTCACCTGAAAAGGGTGAACTGCGCTTCTGTCCCCGCACCGTACGGGAGCTCTTCAGATATCGCCGCAGTTGCAGTGGCGCATCATTGCGACGACATGGTTCGTGCCGGGCGAGTTCGGGGGCGGTGAGGTCCTAGGCTCGGTCTCGCCGAGATCGTCTCAGCTGAGGAGGTTGGTAGGTATGCCCAAGTACATGTGGCGGGTCAGCTATCTCCAGGAAGGGGCACATGGCCTCCTCGCGCAGGGTGGCAGCGCGCGCCAAGCGGCGATCACGGAGATGGTCGAGAGCGTAGGGGGGAAGGTGGAAGCCTGCTATTTCGCGTTCGGCGAGGACGATCTGTTCGTCATCGGCGATGCGCCGGACGATGTCGCCGCCGCGGCGCTCGCGATTCGCACCGCGGCCGCAGGCGCTGCCGTTTCACACACTGTCGGGTTGCTGACGCCTGCGCAGATCGACGAGGCCGTCGCGTTGGAAGTCACCTATCGGCCGCCGTCCTAGCTCCTTGGCCGTCATCGATGGCTCGGCGTCGGCCGATCGCTCAACGCGCACAGCGCCTTGTCGGCGAGCACGGCCGGGTCGAATCGGGCGGCGTCGGCGAGTCGTGGCATCTGGTTGAAGCTGATCGTCACGGCACTGGTCGCGGTCGCGGCGACGAGCACCGAGAAACCGTAGATGGCGCCGTTGTGGCCCCACGCCTCCAGTCCGCAGCTGCTGGTCCGCCGGAACAGTCCGAGACCGGCACCGGTGATTCCCGCCAGGCCGACGGTACTGGTCTTGGTCATCTCGGCCAACTCGGCTGCCGGTACCAGCCGACCGGAGATCAGCGCGGTGAAGAACCGATTCAGATCACGGCCACTCGACACCATGGCGCCATCGGGCAGTCCCCAGTTGGGGTCGATATCGGTGACGTCTACGCGCTCGTCGCCGAAGAAGTGGTATGCCCTGGGGTGCGGTCCGCGAATCGTTTGTTCCGCGGGTTCCGGCCAGTAGGTATCCGTGAGGTCGAGCGGGCGGATCACCCGTCGGGTGACCTCGTCCGCGATCGACGCACCGGTGATGCGCTCGACGACCTGCCCGAGCAGCAGGTAGTTGGTATTCGAGTAGCGGAATTCCACACCGGGTTCGAACATGGCCGGACGGGCCAGCGCCATGCCGATCAACTCGTCGACAGGGCGTGATACCCGCAGATCCGCCTCGGACCTCAGCCCGAGCAACGGCAGATAGTCCGGTATGCCGCTGGTGTGGCTGAGCAACTGGCGCAGAGTGATCTGGTTTCCGTCACCACCGGGACCGGTGACCACTCCGGGGAGATAGTGCTCCACCGCGACGTCGAGTGCCGCGCGGCCTTCGCTGACCAGTTGCATGACGACGGTCGCGACGAAGGTCTTGGTAGTGCTGGCTATCCGCACGCGCGCCGCATCCGGAAACGGTGTCTCGGCGGTGAGGTCACCGAACCCGCCGTCGAGCTGAATCGCGTGGTCACGGTCGGTCGCCACGAGTTGTGCGCCGGGCACGTTGCCGTCCCGGAGGAGCTGGATCAGATCGGACTCGAGCTCGGCGCGAGGAAACCGCTCGGGTGCGGGCGCGCAGGACGCGACGAACGCCGACATCACGATGACGGTGGAGGTTGCCACTGAAAGCGCTGCGGTGAGTCGCATGCTGCCCCTCTTCGTGAACGCCCGCCACCGGTCGCGGTGACATCGCGTCGGTGCACCGCGCTGCTGGCGCCCATAGTAGTGCTCGAATCGCCTACGCCGCCGATACCGCAGGGGAGACCCCGGCGTGGCCTGCACCTCACCGGTGGGGAGCCGGTCTCGGTGAAATCGCGGGCGTCTTTAGCATCGATGGGGACTACCTATCGAGGAAACCTGAGGACGTGTGTTGACCACCGAACAACTTGACCGCTGGAATGCTCAGGAAGCCGCTGCCGAGGCGATGATCCCGATCATCGGCACGCTGTACCGCGCGAAGGGTGTGACAATCCTGCTGCACAGCCGGTCGCTGGTGAACAAGTCGGTGATCAGCATCCTGCGGACCCACCGTTTCGCCAGGCAGATCGCCGGTGAGGAACTGTCCGTCGACGAGACCCTGCCGTTCCTGCAGGCGCTCAGCGAGCTGGATCTGGGGCCGTGCAAGATCGACCTCGGTCAGCTGGTGATGACCTATCGCGCCGATGATCGCGGACTGTCGATCCCGGAATTCACCGCGGCGGTGCTGGCCGAGGTGATCGGCGGCAACAAGGCCGAGCCGCAGGGCCCGCGCGATGTCGTCCTCTACGGCTTCGGCCGCATCGGGCGCCTCGTCACCCGGCTGCTCGTCGAGAAGGCGGGATCCGGCAACGGGCTGCGACTGCGCGCGGTGGTGGTGCGCAAGGGCGGCGACGACGATCTGGCCAAGCGCGCCTCGCTGCTGCGCCGGGACTCGGTGCACGGCCACTTCAACGGCACCATCAAGGTCGACGCGGACAACAACACGCTCACCGCGAACGGCAATGTCATCAAGTTCATCTACAGCGATGACCCGACGACGATCGACTACACCGACTACGGCATCGACAACGCGATCCTGATCGACAACACCGGCCGGTGGCGTGACCGCGACGGTCTGTCCCAGCACCTGCGCCCCGGCATCGCGAAGGTCGTGCTGACCGCGCCGGGCAAGGGTGACGTCCCGAACATCGTGCACGGCGTCAACCACCGCGACCAGGACCTCACGCAGCAGATCTTCTCCTGCGCCTCGTGCACCACCAACGCGATCGTGCCGCCGCTCAAGGCCATGGACGACGAATTCGGCATCCTGCGCGGGCACGTGGAGACGGTGCACTCGTTCACCAACGACCAGAACCTGCTCGACAACTACCACAAGGCCGACCGCCGTGGCCGGTCCGCGCCGTTCAACATGGTGCTCACCGAGACCGGCGCCGCGTCCGCCGTGGCGAAGGCGATGCCGGACTTCAAGGCCAAGATCACCGGCAACTCGATCCGCGTGCCGACGCCCGACGTCTCGGTCGCGATCTTGAACTTGCAGCTCGAGCAGGAGACGACGAAGGAGGACGTGCTCGCCTACCTGCGTCAGGTCTCGCTGGCGGGCCCGTTGAGCCGCAACCTCGACTACACCGCCGCCAACGACGTGGTCTCGAGCGACTTCATCGGCTCGCGCGCGGCGTCGATCATCGACGCCAACGCCACGATCGTCGAGGGTGACACCGCGATTCTGTACGTCTGGTACGACAACGAGTTCGGCTACTCGTGCCAGGTGGTGCGGACGGTGCAGTACATCTCGGGCATCGAGTACCCGACGTATCCGCAGGTCGGCGCCCACTCCGAGGCGCGTGAGCTGGCCGCCGCCGACGCGGGGTAATCAGCACGGCGACACTGGAGCGAGATGGCGCCTGACCGCTGGTCGGGCGCCATCTGCTGTCGTGAGCCGAACATCGACGCTTGTCGGGTAGTTGATCATTGTGCATACTTGGCGCATGACATCTCGTCGAAAGGGCGTTCTGCGCCCGGGCCGTTGAGCCCGACGCCGGTCATCGAACCGGCTTCTCTCCCAACACATCACGGGGACGATTCTCGTCTTTCCTTCTGGCTGCGCGTGCGTGAGTTCGCGGTGCCGCCCACCATGATCGATATCGCGACCACCCGGCGCCGAGTGGGGGACTGGGCCGGGGCCTGCGCCGCCGCTCATGTCGATGTCGATATCGATCTGCGGTCGCTGGCGCGTACCCATGGCCGGGAACTCGCCGCGCGGGTGCGGGCTGATCTGCGTCATCTGGCGCCGGACTTGTTGCGCTGGCATCTGCCCAGAGTCGCGCCTGACGGATTGCTCAGGCCGGGGCTGACGATGGCGCTGGCTCGCTACGATGCCGATGCCACCGAATTCCGTAGCGGGGGAATGACTCCCGTGCACCTGGTGGTCCGCACCGCACCTGCGTGGGCGGATGCGGGCCAGCGGATCGGTCTCGCACTGTGGGACGGATCAAGGCCGGGATCCGGCACGGGTATGCACCCGCATGCCCGGCCCAACCGGCGTTACCGGCTCGATCTGCACCGTCACCTGTGGGACGCGCGCAGGGCGCACGAGTTGCGGATGCGTTCGGGCGCAACGCGATTCCCCGCGGACGGTGACCGCGCCGGTGCCACTGTCACCGAGCCGCGGGCTGTGGACCCCGTCGCCCTGGTATCGCAGGATTGTGCCGTCGACCGATGGGCGGCCGAGGCGGCGATTCTGCTGCGGGCCGAGCGATCTCGGGGCGGTCTGGTGCTCGTGCGCTACGGAGCACGGCGACGCCTGGTCCTGGACCTGAGTTCAGCCGGGGACGAACCGCCCGCAGTGCGGATCGCGGAGAAATACCCGCGCGGCGGTGTGTCCGCGCTGCCGGTCCTGCCCGACGCGGCGACCTGGGTGCTGCCCGATCTGGCGTTGATCCGCGCGGGTGCGATCACGGCCGACCGGCTGCATCCGCTGGTCGCCTCGGCGCTCGACCCGGACTGTTCGCCGACCGATCCACCCCGGATCAGCGCAGGTGAGCGGCTCGTGGCGTGCCGGGGAGAACTCCACCGGATCGGGTTGGTGAACGGGGTGCTCGCCGCACTGGATCACGATCCGGCCGAAATCCGGCGAGAGGAACTGCTGGTCGCCCTGACCGGCACCCCGCTGCCCTGCCTGCAGGTCATCGACCAGGCGCATCGCCATCCGGATTGCCTTGTCGGCGTTCGTGAACGACTGGACCACGGCGACACCGCCGGTGCGCTCGCTGTCGTCGAAGACCTCCTCGGGCCCGACGCGCTGCTGCGCGACGGTCCGCTTCTGCACGAACTGGAAGCATCCGCGCAGCGACGGATCACCTACGGCCTGTTCCGGGCCGGGCTACCCGCGCCAGGTCACCGTCTTCGCCACCCTGCCCACCGCACTCGCCGCGAGCACGGTGCGCACCCACGCCACGCGGCCAAGATCTGACGAGCACCGCGGTAGGCCATCGCCCTGGCCGGCGAGGCTCGCGCTTCTCGCATCCGTCGAATTCTTCTGAACCCAAAGGTGATACACACATGTCTGTTCACACCCTCTGCGCTCCGCTCCCGGCTCAAGCCGCCGACTCCCAGCTCGACGTCGCAGGCGAGCTGCTTGCCCTGCTGAGCGAGGTAGCCACCGAGCCGCGTCCCGATACCCGCCTCGAGGCGCTGACGCTGGCCGTGGCCGCCGACCTGCCGGTACTCCTGTGGGGCGAGCCAGGAATCGGCAAGACCGCCGCCCTGACCCAGCTCGCCGACTCCCTCGACCTGCCGCTGACCACGGTGATCGCGAGCGTGCATGAGCCGTCGGACTTCTCGGGCCTGCCGATCATCGGCGACGACCCCGCGGCACACGGAGTCCCGATGGCCCCACCGGACTGGGCCGTTCGACTCGCCCGCACCGGTCGCGGACTGCTGTTCCTCGACGAACTGTCGACCGCACCGCCCGCTGTGCAGGCCGCCCTGTTGCGCGTGGTCCTCGAGCGCAGGATCGGCGCGCTGCAACTGCCTCCTGGTGTCCGCATCGTCGCCGCCGCCAACCCGCGCTCCTCGGCCGCCGACGGCTGGGAGCTGAGCCCCCCGCTGGCGAACCGTTTCGTGCACCTGCAGTGGACCCACGACCACGACGTCGTCGTCCGCGGCCTCGGCGGAACGTGGCCACGGGCGACACTGCCCCGGCTCGCACCCGAAAAGCTGCCGGAGGCAGTGGCTTTCGCCCGGCGCGCGGTGTGCGGGCTGCTCGCTGCCCGGCCGAAACTCGTGCATCAGATGCCCACCACCGAAACCCGCCGGGGCGGTGCCTGGGCGTCGCCGCGCAGCTGGGAGATGACCCTGCGGCTGATCGCCTTCGCGACCGCGGCGGACGCGAGTCGCGATGTGCTATCGATACTGGTGCGGGGCACGGTCGGCGACGGTCCCGGCTTCGAATTGCTGACCAGCATCGACCGGATGGATCTGCCCGACCCGGAGGTACTGCTCGCCGATCCGGACGCCGCCGAGCTGCCCGAGCGGGGAGATCTGCGCCAAGCCGCGCTCGACGCCGTGGTGGCCGCCGTCCGCAAGCGCCCGGAGAAGTCCCGCTGGGATGCTGCGTGGGAACTCCTGGTCAAGGCGGTGGACACCGGAGCCCCCGATCTGGTGGTGGTGCCCGCGACCACCCTCGCCACCCTGCGCCGGGACAACTGGGAGGTTCCGGCATCGATCGATCAGCTGGCCGCCATGGTGTCGGTGTCCCAGCGTGCCGATCGCGCCGCGGCCCGTGTCGCCGAGGTTCGCCGATGACGGCGCAGATCGCTGGTCTGGACTACGACAAGCTGTATGCCGCTCGGCTGCACGCGGTCTCGGCCCGTCCGTACCTGGCGACGGCCCTGTACGCACTGCATATCGTCGAGTCACGGCGGGTGCCGACGATGGCGGTGGACAAGCACTGGCGGTGCTACGTGTCGCCCGCGTTCGTCGACTGCACGCCGGAGGAGGAGCTCGCCTCGGTGCTGGTGCACGAGGTCTCGCATCTGCTGCGCGACCATCACGGGCGCAGCGATCGATACGCCCGCGCGCACGACCTGACCGGTCCCGCGGAGCGCCTGCGGATGAACATCGCGGCGGACGCCGAGATCAACGACGACATATTCGGTGACGGGTTGGTCTGGCCGACAGGGGCGGTCATGCCCGCGACCCTTGGTCTGTCCGCGGGCCAGCTTATGGAGGACTACCTGCGCGAGTTCAGCCTGGGTCACCTCACCCAGGACTTCGCCTGGCTCGACTGCGGCAGCGGCGCGGACGGCCTCGACCGCGAATGGGAACTGGGGCCCGACGGTGCGGACGGGCTCAGTGAACAGGAACGCGCCGCGGTCCGATTCCGGGTGGCGCAGGGCATCGTCGGCCGCCCGGGGAACACGCCCCAGGGGTGGCAACGGTGGGCGGAGAAGGCATTGCACCCGCCCCAGCCATGGCGGGACCTGCTGGGAGCGGCACTGCGTTCCGCCGCATCGGCCCCCGGCGTCGGCGCGGACTACACCTACGGCCGCCCGGCACGACGTTCGGCCGCGCTACCCGGCGTCGTGCTGCCGAGCCTGCGCCGCATGCCACCGCGGGTCGCCGTCGTCATCGACACCTCGGCATCGGTCAGCGATACCGAACTCGGCAGCGCGCTGCTCGAGGTAGCCGCCATCACCCACACCGTCGGCGGCCGCCGCGACCTCGTCACCGTGTTCTCGTGCGACACCGCGGCCCGCATCGCCGTCCCGTTGTGCCGCGCCGAGGGCATGGCACTGATCGGCGGCGGCGGCACCGACCTACGCACCGGTTTCACCCAAGCCCTGCGCACCCGCCCCGATGTGATCGTCGCCCTGACAGACGGCCAAACCCCCTGGCCGGCAACACGCCCCGCCTGCCGCACCGTGGTCGGCCTGTTCCGCCGGGAGGACTCGTGGAGGGAGGACGACCCGGACTACGTCCCGGACACCCCGCCCACCTGGGCGAGGGTGGTCGACATCGGCTGAGGACCGATGTCGACCACCCTCCGATCCTGGGCAATTCACACCTTCGCGCCGACAAGCTGCCGGTAGTCACCGTTGCGGGCAACCAATTCGTCGTGCGGGCCGCTGTCGAGGATGTGTCCGTCCTTGAGGAACACGACGGTATCGGCTTCGCGGATCGTGGACAGGCGATGGGCAATGACCAACAGCGCGCACTCCTTTCGCACGGCCTGGATGGTCACGTTCAATGCCTTCTCGGTCTCGGCGTCCAGCATCGCCGTCGGCTCATCCAGCATCATCAGCACCGGACGCCGTATCAACGCCCGTGCCAACGCCACTCGTTGCCGCTCGCCGCCGGAGAGTAGAACGCCATGCTCACCGACGGGGGTGTCGAGGCCACGAGGCAGCCTTGCGACAAGATCTGCCAGCCCGGCGAGCTCTATCGCGTGCTGCAGGTCATCCTCCGCGAGGCCCGGCTGTCGATAGGTCAGATTGTCACGAAGACTCCCGAACAGCAGTGGCGCGCTCTGTTCCAGCAGGCTGATTTCCGAGCGCCACGCCCGACGAGGCCGATCGCCGTACGATCGCCCTGCCAGCAGAATATCGCCGTCGTTCGGATTGTAGAATCGGCTCACCAATGAGAACACTGTCGACTTTCCGGCACCCGAATGCCCGACCAGCGCCACATGCCCGCGCGGTGGAACCGAGAAAGTTACTCCGTCGAGAATCTTTCTCTCGTCGTACGAGAAATGAACATTACGGAACTCGAGCGCGAGATCTCCATTTTCGGCGGACTTGTGGAATGTCGTTCTCGGCGAATCAACTGCTGGTTCGACGACGTTTTGCCGGACGTCATCGCTGTCTTCGGACGGCAATTCGAGTGTGGATTCGATCCGGCTGAGGGCACCCAGGGCTTGCTGAAGTCCGACCGAGCCATTGAAGAGATCGCTGACCGGGATCAGCAAGTTCATCGCGAGCAGCATCATCGAGACAAGGCCGCTCAACTCCATCTGGCCGTTCGCGACCCGGACACCGCCGACCAGCAGGGATACAACGAACGAACCGGTCACCGCCAGGTGCATGGCCGGATTGCCCAGTGCTTTCAATCTGGCAGCGCGCATGCCTGCGGAAAACGCGGCACCGGCCAACTCGGTCAGGTGTTCGTGCTCACGCTCCTCGGCATTGTTCACCTTGACCGTACGAACTCCGGTGAGCGCCCGTTCGATATCCGCGGAAAGCGCACCCACACTCTCTTGCAGTTGTGTCGATGCCTTCTCGATCCTCGTCATGACCAGCAACATCGCACTCGCCGCGACGGCAACGGTGACGATGACGATCGAGAACAGCAGCCAATCGATATAGATCATCACCGCGATGGTTCCCACGAGTGTGATCGCCCCGGTCAATATCTGCACAAGGCTGGAACCGACGGCATTCCGGACCACGGTCGAATCGAGCGTCACGCGCGAGATCAGGTCCCCGACCCGGAGTGACTCGAGTGTGGGAATTCTCAACCTCAGCAGATGCCCGGCCAAGCGACTGCGCACGGACAAGAGCACGGACTCGCCCGATCGCTCGAGGATGTAGTGCCCGCCGGTATCGGTGACGGCATACAGAACGTAGGCCCCGACCAACGCCGCAAGGGACCACACGATCCGCTCACCCGAAACCGCATCCCGAACGACCTGTCCGGCCAGCAGCGGTTGCGCCAGCGACAATCCGGTACCCACGAGAAGAAGCGCCGTCGCTACCGACAAGGACTTCCGGTGCGGCGCAACCAACCTGAGCAAGGCCCCGACTCTCCGCAGCCACGACCCGTTGTGCGGAGGTTTACCGTTGTCCGTTGACATCTTCACCCACGTTCGCCGGCGGGCCGACCACGATCAGCCGGCTGAATGTAGCCATGTCCCCGGGCTCACCGACAAGCTTGCCTTCTGCTTCCACCCATGCGTGGGCTGCAAACGGCAGTTCCGTGCGAACGCCGACACACCAGGTCGGCCACGCACCGTATCTTCGGCCCAACAGCGTGGTTGCCACAGATCTGATCAAGCACCCGTATCGTCCGGCGGCAGCGGGACTCACCTCTACGACCCGCCGTCTCCATCGTTCGGCATCGTCGAACGCAGCCGGAGAACTCCCGCGGTGCAATTTATTCAACAGCCACTCGATCCGGTGCGGGGGCAACATGACAATGATTCTCGCGACTCGAACTGCCCACCTGGCGGAAAATCGTTCACCTCTGCGTCCCTCCGCCTCTGGTTCGGTCCCGAGGGCCATGTGATAGCTCACGTGAGCACCAGTCCAACATCCCGAAGGTGGTCCAAGAGTTCCCTTATGTCATGCTCTACCGTGGCTGCATCGATGTCGAACTGGCCGAGAACTGCGGCAACGGGGTCGGCACTACTGTCCGCGACAAGCGATGCGAACACTTCCGCCCCTACCGGATTCAGTCGCCAATACTCGCCTCGCTGTGTATCGAGAATCGCGCCTCCATAATCCGTTCGCACGAAAGACAAGCCGGGTCTCAGGGTCACGCTATCCATGTTCCTTCTGTTCTCTTGGTTAAATGAAGCTTCGCTCCAGGTCTCGTAGCCAGAGTTCGCAGGCAATCGTTGTATACATCGTTCCCTCCTCCAATTCGAACGAACTGGGATTGGCGCACAAATGTTTCAGCTTCTTTGCGTCGATGAGTCCGACATCGCCGAGTCGCGAATCTTCCCAGAGGGCCACGAGTTCATCGCGATGCTTTCGCAATCCGCTCTCGACATCATGGGAGCCGTCGTCCTTCGTCTGCCGCTGCAGTACTACATCAGGAACGATCCCGCGTACCGCGGCGTTGAGTAGAGGTTTGTATGTCCACGCGCTGACCCGATGCTGAACGGCCACCGACAAAGACGCGGTGATCACCCTATCGTCGAAGTAGGGTGCCGCCAGAGGTGGTCCACCGGCAGCTAGCGACATCCGATTCAAAACGGCCACCGTCCTGGCGCCCTCGATGATCGACTCCAATTCCACGTGCCGACCCCGCTCAGGTGCGAGCGGTACGGTCGCGGATGCCATCCAGAGGATGCCGTCGCTGATTGCTTCTTCAGCGGCTTCTGTCGTCCACACGGGTAAAGAGGGAGGAATGGCCCAGCCCAACATCGGTTTGCGCTTTTCTGGTATGCCCGCGACCGGCCTGTAGTTCTTTTTCCACCACGCGTGGTACGCGGTTGGCTCGACAGCGTCATACAACAGGTCTCGCCATCGCCATCCGCCAAGGGCTCCATAGCCGCGCAGCCCTCGCCACGCGGTGAGCGGGCGATGCCAGAGCAGATCGCGATAGAGCGTAGGCAATCCGGTAAAGACGTGGTCACCTCCGTGACCGGTCAGATGCACACCCGAACCGAACGTCGAAGCCAGTCGTGCGAGCGCACCAACCCGACTTCTGCCGACGATCAGCGGTGACGGCTCGTTCAACCAGGTCGGCCCGTCATCCAGCCCGGCGTATGTCAGGGGCAACTGGGAATCGGGGAGGATCGTGTGCTCCACCGCCGGCATGTGCTGTGCGGCACGCAGAGCCCACTCCAGGTCCTCATTGGCGGAATCGCGCCCTTGCGCCGTCAGTAGCTTGATCTCGGCCGGCCCCCTGGCGGCAATGAAGCTGATCGATGTCGAGTCATAGCCACCGGAAAACTCGGAAGTTACCGTGCCGCCTGCTGCAGTGCGCGCCGAGACAGCACCTATGAGCCGATTCCGGACCTCTTGTGCCCCTTCGTCAAGGCCCTCAACAGAGAGTGCTTCCGTTCGACCCTCGACCGGCCGGGACCTCCCCCTCGGCGTGATGATCAGCCCAGTGCCTGGCGACACCGGCTCGATTCCCCCGAGCAACGGACGTTGGGCGAGGTGATGGGGTATGGGCTCGAGCAGATGCGCGGCGAGGACGCCGACATCGAGCTTCCCGCCGACAAGATACCGAAGGGCATGCACAGTGTCGGCAGCAATGTCGATGCCGTCTACTCTACATCGGTACAGGCCGCGAGAGCCGTATCGTGAACCATTGACATAGACCTCACCACGTACGTGGACGACGGAATGAAAACACCCATCTATCGTGTCGAGTACAGTTCGCCAATGGGTTGCCGACTCGATCGACATCGCATTCTTGAGAACCATTCCTTCGTCGACCAGAGCGTGTCCGAGTATCACTACTCGCGCTGCGGGTCCTACCGCGTGCATGATTGGTCGGTCTCGACAATCTCCGACTATCATCGGCCGGCCTGACGGGTGTTCGGCCAATATTTGTCCCCATGGAATCAGACGCCTGGCGATGCCCGATCCTGCCTCGTTGTCGGGAAGGACGACGAATCCTGTCCGAGCATCGCCAGTCATCTGCTAACCCCCTATTATTCGAGCTCGGGTACGGTGTCGAATCAGATCATTCCCCGACGCCCGACCAGCAAGTCGGACATCGTCGTGAAAAGCCCGCCGGTCAGCGTCCGGAACTCCCCGCACTTGGCGACAGCCGGCTTCTCGTACACCTTCTTGTCCGAGTTCTTTTCCATTTCTATTTCCCTTCCTTTTCCTCGCACTCCCCTTGGAGGCGGTCTCATCCCACGTCGAATCAGCTCGACTCGGAAGCTCGACTGAAGAATCGGCGAATTTGTCGACTCGATCCGGATCAAATGAACGTCAGGGAAGGGGGCGATTCAATCGCCGATATCAGCTGTCGCAAAAAGGTTGCACAGCCATAGTCTATTTTGCCATCCGGCGCCGGATCGGGCATCGACAAGAATTCATCCTTCGTCGCGTACCGCAGTGCTTTCGGGCAATAATGCCGAATCATCCCCCTTGTGCCGACTGGCGTTTCCATCCCCGATCACCATTTTGCTGTGCAGTCCGCAGCCCGTCAAGTAGTAAGCCAAGAAAATTACTCTCGAGTGCGCTCCCGGGGGCTCCGGAGCAGATTATCCCTGGCTGGCGGCACAATCGCGGAGTGAGACCGTGTCGCAACGGCCGCCGATCCTGCGGCGGCAACCGGCTGCGGCGGGTGGCGCTGGGGGGACCGGGGTGTGGTCCGTCTACGCGGCAGGGGTGGTGTGCCGTGCCTGGGGCCGCGGTGCCGTCAGCGTGTACAGCCCGGAGAAGAAGAGGGTGGCGAGAGGGATCGGGGGGAGGGCCGAGGTTGCGGTGAAGGTGGTGACGAGCCATCGATGGGCTCGTCGGACCCGGGTGATGTTCATCGAGAACCCCTTTCGCTGTACCAGTCGATGGAAACGATGGTTCCACTGCACGGCTGATCGGGGCTTCTCGATTCCGGATCGTTTGGGCTGGTCGGCGGCATGGCCGAGCCGCGTCGGGCACGACGTATTGCGTGTGGCGCACGTCACAGTTGAGTCGCGATTCGTCCCATTCGCCTCGAGGGCTTTCCCTACACTTGGGTAATTCTTTACTATTGGCGCGACCCTGTGTCTCGGGTCGGTTCTCTTCGAGCAGTGCCGCACTTCCGCCGTTCGCTCGCAGCTCAGCATCAATTGCCAGTGCATGTTCGACCGATGAACCGGGCGCCAGTCCGCCCCGGCGAAGGAGAATGATGACCGACAATGATCCTGGCCCTACCGCGGCGGCAGTGCGCCCGCTGTCGCGCGATTCGCTGAAACTTGTTCTCCAGCATGATCTTCCGGCATCCGTCGTGGTCTTTCTCGTCGCGTTGCCGTTGTCGCTGGGTGTGGCGCTGGCCTCCGGGGCGCCGGTCGTCGCGGGGCTCATCGCCGCGGCCGTCGGTGGCGTCGTCGCCGGGTTGCTCGGCGGTTCGGCGGTGCAGGTCAGCGGGCCGACCGCCAGTCTCGCCGTCGTCGTCGCGGCCGCCGTGCAGCAATTCGGCTGGGCCGCCATGTGTTTCATCACCGTCGGAGCGGGCGTGCTGCAGATCCTGTTCGGGCTCAGCCGGATCGCGCGCGCCGCGCTGGGCATCGCGCCGGTTGTGGTGCACGCCATGCTCGCGGGGATCGGCGTGATCATCGCGCTGCAGCAGGTACACGTGCTCCTCGGCGGGGCGACGGTGAGCTCGCCGTGGGCGAGTATCGCCGCACTCCCGCAGCAGGTGATGTCGGTGCACAAGGGTGACCTGTTCGTCGGACTGCTGGTGATCGCGGTGCTGATCGGGTGGCAGTACCTGCCGCGCGGGGTGCGGGTGGTGCCCGGCCCGCTGGTCGCGGTGGTCGGGGCGACGGTGGTCTCGCTGGTGCTGCCGTTGACGGTGGAGCGGGTGCGCCTTGACGGCTCGCTCCTCGACGGCATCGGCCTGCCCGCGCTGCCGCACGGCGGCTGGCTGCCGATCGCGCTCACCATGCTCACCGTCGCGCTCATCGCCAGCGTGGAGACCCTGCTCTCGGCCGTCGCGGTCGACAAGATGCGACCCGATCAGCGCACCGACTTCGACCGGGAACTCCTCGGCCAGGGTGCGGCCAACATGGCCTCGGGCGCACTCGGCGGCCTGCCGATCGCGGCGGTCATCGTGCGCAGCATCACCAATGCCAACGCCGGGGCCCGCAGCAGGGCCGCCACCGTCATGCACGGCTGCTGGGTGCTGGTGTTCGCGATCGCGCTGGTCGGCTTGGTCCGGCAGATCCCGACGGCGGCGCTGGCCGGACTGCTGGTGCTGATCGGGGTGCAGCTGGTGAAGCTGGCCCACATCAGACGGGCCCGCCGCACCGGCGACATCTACGTCTACCTCGTCACCGTGATCGCAGTGGTCTCGCTGAACCTGTTGCAGGGCATGGTGATCGGGCTGATCGCCTCGTTCGCGCTGCTGCTGTGGCGGGTCGTGAAATTCACCATCGCCGCGACGCCGCGCGCCGACGGGACCTGGCTGGTGCGCATCGCGGGCACCTGCACCTTCCTGGCCGCGCCCCGGCTCACGGCCGAACTGGCGACGGTGCCTGCCGGGGTGGACGTGACGGTCGAGCTGAGCGTCGACTTCCTCGACCACGCCGCCTGCGAACTGCTCTCCGAATGGGCCGACGCTCGCGAATCCGGCGGCAGCGCAGTCGATTTCGTGGAACTCGGCACCGCACGCATGGCCCGTGCCAACGACGGACCGCCCGAACACGGGCACGCGCGCAAAGCGGTCGACGAGGCCATCCGGCCGTGGCGGCGCAGCGGCGGCGTCGACCCGATCGCCGCAGGCATCGCGGCCTACCACCGCGGGCACGCCCATCTGATGCGTCCGCACCTGGCCGGGCTGCGGCACCGGCCCGATGCCGACACCTTCTTCCTCACCTGCGCCGACGCCCGCGTCGTGCCCAACGTCATCACCAACAGCGGCCCCGGCGACCTGTTCACCGTCCGCAATGTCGGCAATCTGGTGCCGGTCGGCGGCAGTGACGTCTCGGTGGAGGCGGCGCTGATCTACGCGCTCGACAAGCTCGACGTGCGCTCGGTGGTGGTGTGCGGACACAGTGGCTGCGGCGCGATGGAAGCGCTGTACGCGCAGGTGCAGGCCGGTCCGGGACTCGACGACTGGCTGGCCAATGCCCAGCCGACGCTGGCGGCGTTCCACAGCGGCCATCCCGTCGCCGAGGCGGCGCGGCTGGCGGGCTTCGGCCCGATCGACCAGCTGGGCATGGTGAACGTCGCCAGGCAGGTGCAGACGCTGATCGACTACCCGGCGGTGCGCAGCGGCATCGTGGAGCGCGGCGTCGCGGTGTCGGGGTTGTTCTTCGACCTGGCGACCGCGCGGGTGATCGAGGTCACCGTCGACGGGATCGCCGAATTCGACGACACCCGAAGCGATGTCGCGGCCGAGCCGGTGTGAGGCGGGTCTGGTGTGGGTCACACCACAGCGGGCGTGCGCTTATGGCGACACCCACTCTTCTTGCGGCACACTGGTTTTGCCAAGTCTTTACCAATACTGTGGTGACACCCTGACCCGGTTCGTCGTCGCCCCCGGGACTCCCGTGCTTCATCGCTGGCAGCTACTCCACGGTCCGCGGACCGTCCACGACACGTTGATCATCCATCGACTACGGCCGCGCCGAGTCGACGAAGGAGAACCATGTCTGTTGCGAACGACCTAGCTCCACCCGCCGCACCGGCGCCGCCGACGCCCGACCCCGCGCCGTCCTACTGGCGCGACACGGTATTGCGCCACGATCTGCCCGCCTCGATCGTGGTATTTCTCGTCGCCCTGCCGCTCTCGCTCGGCATCGCGGTCGCCTCCGGCGCTCCGGTCGCGGCGGGCCTCGTCGCCGCCGTGATCGGCGGTATCGTCGCCGGTCTGTTCGGTGGATCGATGCTGCAGGTCAGCGGCCCCGCGGCGGGCCTGACCGTCGTCGTCGCCGAATCCATCGCCCAATTCGGCTGGCGTGTCACCTGTTTCATCGTCGTCGGCGCCGGGCTGCTACAGATCCTGTTCGGGCTGAGCCGGATCGCGCGCGCGGCGCTGGCGGTCGCCCCCGTGGTGGTGCACGCGATGCTCGCGGGCATCGGCATCACCATCGCGCTGCAGCAGATCCATGTGCTGCTCGGCGGCTCCTCGCACAGCACCGCCTGGCGCAACCTGATCGAGCTGCCGGGACAGCTGATGTCGCTGCACGGTGGCGACGTGCTCGTCGGCGCCCTCGTGATCGCGGTGATGCTCGGCTGGAAGTACATGCCGCCGAAGCTGCGCGCGGTGCCCGGCCCGCTGGTCGCCGTCGTCGCGGCCACCGTGCTCTCGCTCGTCCTGCCGGCCGAGGTGGAGCGCATCGTGCTCAGCGGCTCGCTCTTCGACGCGCTGCAGCTGCCCGAACTGCCGTCGGGGAACTGGTCGGCGGTCGCGATGATGGTGCTCACCGTCGCGCTCATCGCGAGCGTGGAAAGCCTGCTGTCGGCCGTCGCCGTGGACAAGATGCACACCGGCCCACGCACCGGGTTCGACCGCGAACTGATCGGTCAGGGCTCGGCGAACGTACTGTCCGGCCTGGTCGGCGGCCTGCCGATCACCGGCGTGATCGTGCGCAGCGCGACCAATGTGCAGGCGGGCGCGCGCAGCAGGGCCTCGGCGGTCATGCACGGCTGCTGGATCCTGCTGTTCTCGGTGGCGCTGGTCGGCCTGGTCGAGCAGATTCCGAAGGCGGCGCTGGCCGGCCTGCTCATCGTCATCGGCATCCAGCTGGTGAAGCTGGCCCACATCCGGCTGGCCCGGCGCACCGGCGACCTGCTGGTGTACCTGGTCACCGTGCTCGGCGTGGTGTTCCTGAACCTGCTCGAAGGCGTGATCATCGGGCTCGGACTGGCTTTCGGCCTGCTGCTGTGGCGGGTCGTGCGGGTGCAGGTCTCGGCGGTGCCGCTGCCCGACGGTGCGCGCTGGCTGGTCCGGATCGACGGCTCGTGCACCTTCCTGGCCCTGCCGAAGCTGTCGGCCGAGTTCGCGAAGGTGCCCGCAGGCGCCGATGTCACCGTGGAGATGACGGTCGACTTCCTTGACCACGCCGCCTTCGAGGCCATCGAATCCTGGCAGCATCAGCAGGAAAGCGGCGGTGGCCGCGTCGATTTCGTGGAGATCGGCAGCGCCAAGATGGCCGACACCACCGGCGCTCCGCCCGCTCGCGGCTTCGGGCGCGCGACCTGGGACGAGCTGCTCGGCCCGTGGCGGCACCAGAAGTCCGGCAGCGACGCGCTCAACGCGGGCGTCGCGGCCTTCCATCGCAGCCACGCCCACGTGGTGCGCCCGCACCTGGACGGGCTCCGCGACCGGCAGGACCCGGATTCGTTCTTCCTCACCTGCTCGGACTCGCGGATCGTGCCCAACGTGATCACCTCCAGCGGTCCCGGTGACCTGTTCACCGTCCGCAACGTGGGCAATCTGGTGCCGACCAGCGGCGACGACTCCGTCGAGGCCGCGCTGGTGTTCGCGCTGGAGGAGCTGGCGGTGCGCTCGGTCGTGGTCTGCGGGCACTCGGCCTGCGGCGCGATGAAGGCGGTGTACTCCGGGGCCGACGCCGACGGCGGGCTGAGCTCCTGGCTGCGCCACGCCGAGCCGAGCCTGCACCGGTTCCGGGCCGACCACCCGGTCGCGCTGGCCGCGCGAGCGGCCGGTTTCGACGAGACCGACCAGCTGAGCATGGTCAACGTCGCCGTGCAGCTCGAGACGCTGCATCGCCATCCGGCGGTCCGTCGCGCGGTGGCCGAGCGCGGGGTCGAGGTGTCGGGGCTGTTCTTCGACATCGCGGGCGCGCGGGTGATCGAGGTGACCGTCGACGGTGTGCGCACCATCGCCGACCGGGACGAGGTCCCCGTCACGGTGTGAGCGGGGGCGTCGGCGGCTCGTAGGCTGGAACGATGATGAGCAAGCCGACCGCCGACACCTCCGATGCCCCGGCGGATTCCACCGCCGGGGCATCGGCGGGCAAGCCGGTCTTCGCAGAGCGCTGGCGCGCCTTCCGGGCGAGCATCGAGCACCGCCCTACCCTGAACGTCGGCTACCGCATCGCCGTCGGCGTGTTCGGTGGGCTGGTGCTGCTCGTCGGGATCGTCACGATCCCGTACCCGGGGCCCGGCTGGGCGCTGGTGTTCGCGGGGTTCGGCATCCTGGCCACCGAGTTCGTCTGGGCCCATCACACACTGACGTGGGTGCGCGGCAAGTACCGGATCGTCATGGACTGGTACACCTCGCGTGGGTGGACGATCAAGATCCTCGGCGCGGTGGCCACCTGCGCCCTCGTCCTGGCGACGCTGTGGCTGCTCGGAACCTTCTCGTTGGTGGCAGGGTGGATCGGAGTCGATTGGCCATGGTTGCGCAGTCCCCTGATGTCGTGAGCATCGTCCCAGGACACCTGCTCACCGATCCCGCGTGGGTCTCGGCCCGAATCGGCGAGATGAGCCGCTCGTGGGGAACCGAGACGCCGCGCGTCGGCGGCACACTGTGGTGGTGCATGGTCGCCTCGGCCCTGGTCGACCAGATCACCAGCGCCTACGCCGCCGGAACGCCGGCCCCGGTCGCCGCGCTCGACGAGCTCGACTGCGAGGTCAGGCCCGATGGGGGAGTCGAGCATGTGCGGTTCCGGTCGACCGCCGTCCTCGACGACGCCGCCGAGGCCGTCGGCACCGCACTGCGCGAGACATTGACGGCAGTGATCCTGCAGGTCGCCGCCGTTTCCGGAGCGGGCGTGCCCGCACTCTGGGCCGTCGTCACCGACGCGATCGGCAACCGGGCGCTCGACGCGGGCGACCAGGCGGCCGGAACCAAGCTGGCAGCCGAAATCGGTGCCCGCCTGCTCGCCCCCCGGTTCGTCACCGTCGGCAAACGCACCTTCGTCAAACGCCTCTCCTGCTGCCTGGTGTACGAAGTGCCCGGCTGTGCCATGTGCACCAGCTGCCCGAAGCGCCCGGCGGCCGAGCGCGTGGCCCTGCTGGCCCAAGCTTGATCCCCACGTAAGCGCCGAGCTCGCGAGCACATGGGTAACTCACCGGGTACGGGCGAACAGATCGTCAATGTGACCGCCTGCCGCCCGCGAAAGGCGACACCCGTCCAGAGTCTGGCCAATAGTCGCGGAGTGGCGGGCCGCCAGTAGGATCGTGGCTGCAACCGGGCGGGGACAGCCCCGCCGGACCCAAACGTCAAGGAGAGCATCCCCGTGACCACCTCTGCACCCCTCAGTCCTGTCGCCCTCGTCCGGGTGCCGGCCGGGACTACCGTGGGCGCGGCGGTGCGGGAAGCGGGCCTGCCGACCAAGGGGCCGGACACGATCGTGGTGGTCCGCGACGCCGAGGGCGCGCTCAAGGATCTGTCCTGGATCCCCGCCGAAGACGTCGAGGTCGAGCCCGTCGCCGCCGACACCGAGGACGGCCGCAGCGTGATCCGGCATTCGGCCGCGCACGTGCTGGCCCAGGCCGTGCAGCAGGAGTTCCCCGACGCCAAGCTGGGCATCGGCCCGCCGATCAAGGACGGCTTCTACTACGACTTCCGCGTCGACCGGCCCTTCACCCCCGAGGATCTGGCCAAGCTGGAATCCCGGATGAAGAAGATCATCAAAGGCGCGCAGCGCTTTTCGCGTCGCGTCGTCGAGATCGACGAGGCCAAGGTGGAACTGGCCAAGGAGCCGTTCAAGCTCGAGCTGATCAGCGACAAGTCCGGCATCGACGACCCGGAGATCATGGAGGTCGGCGGCAACGAGCTGACCATCTACGACAACCTGGACCCGCGCACCGGCGAGAAGATCTGGGGCGACCTGTGCCGCGGCCCGCACATCCCCACCACCAAGTTCATCCCCGCCTTCAAGCTGACCCGCAGCTCCGCCGCCTACTGGCGTGGTGACCAGGACCGCGAGGACCTGCAGCGCATCTACGGCACCGCCTGGGAATCGACCGAGGCGATGGACGAGTACCTGCATCTGCTGGCCGAGGCCGAGCGCCGCGACCACCGCAAGCTGGGCCTCGAGCTGGACCTGTTCAGCTTCCCCGACGAGCTCGGCTCGGGCCTGCCGGTGTTCCACCCCAAGGGCGGCATCATCCGCAAGGAGATGGAGGAGTACTCGCGTCAGCGCCACATCGACGCCGGCTACGAGTTCGTCAACACCCCGCACATCACCAAGGGACATCTGTTCGAGGTCTCCGGTCACCTGGACTGGTACAAGGACGGCATGTTCCCGGCCATGCACCTCGACGCCGAACTCAACGAAGACGGCACCGTGCGCAAACCCGGCCAGGACTATTACGTCAAGCCGATGAACTGCCCGATGCACAACCTGATCTTCCGCTCGCGTGGCCGGTCCTACCGTGAGCTGCCGCTGCGGATGTTCGAGTTCGGCTCGGTGTACCGCTACGAGAAGTCCGGCGTGGTCCACGGCCTGACCCGCGTGCGTGGCATGACCCAGGACGACGCGCACATCTACTGCACCAAGGAGCAGATGCACGCGGAGCTGACCAGCACCCTGCAGTTCGTCCTCGGACTGCTGAAGGATTACGGTCTCGACGACTTCTACCTCGAGCTGTCCACCAAGGACCCGAAGAAGTTCGTCGGCTCCGACGAGCTGTGGGAAGAGGCCACCGAGACCCTGGCCAAGGTCGCCGAGGCCTCCGGGCTGGATCTCGTGCCCGACCCGGGCGGCGCCGCGTTCTACGGCCCGAAGATCTCCGTACAGGTCAAGGACGCGCTGGGCCGCACCTGGCAGATGTCGACTGTCCAGCTCGACTTCAACCTGCCCGAGCGGTTCAACCTGGAATACACCTCCTCCGACGGCACCAAGCAGCGTCCGGTGATGATCCACCGCGCCCTGTTCGGCTCGATCGAGCGGTTCTTCGGCGTGCTCACCGAGCACTACGCCGGCGCGTTCCCCGCCTGGCTCGCGCCGGTGCAGGTCGTCGGTATCCCGGTCGCGGAAAACTTCGCCCCGCATCTGGATTCGGTGATCGAGCGGCTGCGGGACGCGGGCGTGCGTGCCCAGGTCGACCGCAGCGACGACCGGATGCAGAAGAAGATCTTCAACCAGACCGCGCAGAAGGTGCCGTTCATGCTGCTGGCGGGCGCGCGCGACGTGGAGGCCGGCGCGGTGAGCTTCCGGTTCCGCGACGGCAGCCAGGTCAACGGCGTTCCGGTCGACGACGCGGTCGCCACGATCCTGACCTGGGTCGGCAACCGCGAGAACGCCTCGCCCACCGCCGAGGGGTTCGAGGTCGTCAGCGCGGCGAAGGCACAAGCATGAGCGGTCAGCGCCCGGAGGCGGTAGCTTGCGTGACCACGCAGGGCGCCCGCTCATGCCGAAAGGATGCAGCATGAGTGAGAGCATCGCCTCGGAGGCCGGTTCGATCGTCGACACCGGCGCCGGTCAGCCGGACCGGCTGCAGCGGCTGTGGACGCCGTACCGGATGTCCTACATCACCGGCGAGGTGAAGCCCAAGGACGCCACCGGGCACCCGTTCACCGACATTCCCAAGATGTCCGACGAGGACGGCCTGATCATCGCCCGCGGTGAACAGGTCTACGCGGTGCTCAACCTGTACCCGTACAACCCGGGGCACATGATGGTGGTGCCGTACCGCCGGGTCGCCGACCTGGAGGATCTGACGCCCGCCGAGAGCGCGGAGCTGATGGCCTTCACGCAGCGGGCCATCCAGGTGATGAAGCGGGTCTCGCGGCCCGCCGGATTCAACGTCGGTCTCAATCTCGGTGGGGTGGCCGGTGGTTCGCTCGCCGACCACCTGCACCAGCACATCGTGCCGCGCTGGGGCGGGGATGCGAATTTCATCACCGTGGTCGGCGGAGTGAAGGTGATGCCGCAGCTGTTGCGCGAGACGCGGCAGCTGCTGGCGGAGGCATGGGAGGCGCACACCGCAGCCGATCGGGTGCGGGTGTCCCGCGGGTCGCAGGAGGAATAACAACTGTGCTCAGCTTCTTCGGCCGCCAGACGTTTGCGAAAGCGACTGCGCCGCTGGGCAAAGCGCTCGTCGGTACCGGGCTGACGCCGGACGCGATGACACTGATCGGCACCACCGCGACGATCGCGGCCGCGGTGACGCTGTTCCCCTCCGGGCACCTGTTCTGGGGAACGATGGTCATCTGGCTGTTCGTCATGTTCGACATGCTCGACGGGGCGATGGCGCGGGCCCGCGGTGGCGGCACGAAGTACGGCGCGGTCCTCGATGCCACCTGTGACCGGGTGGCCGACGGCGCGATCTTCGGCGGCCTGGCCTGGTGGGCGGTCTACCACGAGCACAGCAAGCAGCTGTTCGCGGCGACGCTGGTCGTGCTGGTCACCTCGCAGGTGATCTCGTACGCGAAGGCGCGCGCCGAGGCCAGCGGGCTCTCGGCCGACGGCGGGCTGATCGAACGCCCGGACCGGCTCGTCATCGTGCTGGTCGGCACCGGGCTCACCGGCATCGGCGGGCAGTGGGGCATCGGGTGGCTCACCGGGGCCGTGTACGTGGCGATGTGGGCGCTGGCGGTGCTGAGCATCATCACGGTGTTCCAGCGCGTGCTGGCGGTCCGCAATTCGCCGGGCGCGCGGACCGTGATCCCGCCGGCGCCGCAGCAGCCGGACACGACCGGAGGTGCGGCGTCGTGAGCCTCACCGAACGGTTGAGCGACTGGGGGTACGCCGCGGGCTGGCGGATCGTGCGTTCGGCGCCGGAAGGCCTGGTGCGCAAGGTCTTCGATATCGGCGCCGACCGTGCCGTCAAGGGCGGCGGGCCGGAGCAGCTGCGGCGCAACCTCGCCCGCGTGCTCGGGGTCGGCCCGGAGCAGGTGCCCGCGGAGCTGATGCGCGCGAGTATGCGCTCCTATGCCAGGTATTGGCGCGAGGCGTTCCGGCTGCCGAGCATGGACCACAGCACTGTCGACTATTACGTCGACGGTCTCGAACACCTCGACGCGGCCCTGGAGCGGGGCCGCGGCGTCGTCTTCGTGCTGCCGCACTCGGGGAACTGGGACATGGCCGGTGTGTGGCTGGTGCAGCACTACGGCACCTTCACGACCGTGGCCGAACGATTGAAACCGGAGTCGCTGTTCGAGCGGTTCGTCGCCTACCGGGAGAGCCTCGGCTTCGAGGTGTTCCCGCTGACCGGTGGTGAGCAGCCGCCGTTCGGGCAGCTCGCGGACCGGTTGCGGCAGAACCGGATCGTCTGCCTGATGGGCGAGCGCGACCTCACCGGCAAGGGCGTGCCCGTCGACTTCTTCGGCGAGCGCACCTGGATGCCCGCGGGTGCGGCCAAGCTGGCGATCGAGACCGGCGCCGCCCTGATCCCGGTGCACGCCTGGTTCACCACCGAGGCCGACGGCACCGAGGGCTGGGGTCTGAAAACCTGTACGCCGGTGGATGTCTCCGGTGGCGTGGCCGCCGCGACGCAGGGGCTGGCCGACGTGTTCGCGGCGAACATCGCCGCGCACCCGGCCGACTGGCACATGCTGCAGCCGCAGTGGGCGGCCGACCTGTCGCCGGAACGGCTGGCACGGATCACGGCGAACCAGGGAGGTGGCGCGCGGTGAAGATCGGCATGGTGTGCCCGTACTCGTTCGACGTTCCCGGCGGCGTGCAGGCCCATGTGGTCGAACTGGCCAGGGTCTTCCTCGAACGCGGCCACAAGGTGAGCGTGCTCGCGCCCGCCTCCGACGACACCCCGCTGCCCGATTTCGTGGTGTCGGCCGGGCGCGCGGTGGCGATTCCGTACAACGGGTCGGTGGCGCGGTTGTCGTTCGGCCCGATGGCCTACACCCGGATCCGGCGCTGGATCGACAGCAACGACTTCGACGTGCTGCACATCCACGAGCCCAACGCTCCGAGCTTGTCCATGCTGGCGCTCAAGATCGCCGAGGGCCCGATCGTCGCCACCTTCCACACCTCGACCACGAAGTCGTTGGTGCTGAGCACCTTTCAGGGTGTGCTGCGGCCGTACCACGAGAAGATCAACGGCCGGATCGCGGTGTCGGAGCTGGCAAGGCGCTGGCAGGTCGAGGCGCTCGGTTCGGACGCGGTGGAGATCCCCAACGGCGTCGACGTCTCCGCGTTCGCCCGCGGTCCGCTGCTCGACGGGTACCCGCGCGCGGGCAAGACGGTGCTGTTCCTCGGCCGCTACGACGAACCGCGCAAGGGCATGGATGTGCTGCTCGGCGCGCTGCCCACGCTCACCGAACGCCATCCCGGCGTGCAGATCCTCATCGTCGGCCGCGGTGACGAGGACCGGCTGCGCCGCGAGGCGGGCGAGCACGCGGGGCATCTGCGTTTCCTCGGCCAGGTCTCCGACGCGGAGAAGGCCGCCGCGATGCGCAGCGCCGATGTGTACGTCGCGCCGAATCTGGGCGGCGAGAGTTTCGGCATCATCCTGATCGAGGCGATGGCCGCGGGCACCCCGGTCGTGGCCAGCGAGCTCGATGCGTTCCGGCGCGTGCTGCGCGACGGGACCGCGGGCATGCTCACCCCGGTCGGTGACTCCGCCGCGCTGGCCACCGCGATCGACACTGTCCTCACCGACGACACGGCCCGCGAGCGGCTGGTGCGTACCGGCACCCAGGTGGTCGCGGGCTACGACTGGCCGGTGGTCGCCGAGCAGATCCTGCGGGTGTACGAGACCGTCACCGTGGGCGACAACAGGGTCAGGGCAGCCGGATGATCACTTTCTCCGCGACAACGGTCCTCGTTCTCGGGCTGATCGCGCTGCTCGTGCTCGCACTCGGCGTCTGGGCCTACTCGACGGCCAACCGGCTCGACCGGCTGCACGTACGCTCCGACCAGTCCTGGCACGCCCTCGACTCGGCCCTGGCCCGGCGTGCCGTGGTGGCGCGTGCGGTGGCGATGGCCATCGCCGGTCCGGTGAGCACCGATCCGCGCCGCGCCGAGCGGGCCGCCCAGCTCGCGGCACTGGCCGACCGCGCCGAACGCGCCGACCGTGGTGACCGCGAGACGATCGAGAATCAGCTCTCGGCGGCGTTGTCGCTGGTCGACATCGATCAGCTGCGGCCCCAGCTCGTCGCCGAGCTCGCCGACGCCGAGGCAAGGGTGCTGATCGCGCGCCGCTTCCACAACGACGCCGTGCGCGACACCCTCGCGCTGCGGACCCGGCGCCCGGTGCGGGTGCTGCACCTCGGCGGTACCGCGCCGCTGCCGCACTACTTCGAGATCACCGAACGGGCGACGCCCGCCGCGGCCACCGGCCTCGAGGTGAACACCACCCGCACCTCGGCGCGGGTGGTGCTGCTCGACGAGCAGGACCGGGTGTTGCTGCTGCGCGGCCACGATCCGATGCTGCCCGAGGTCGCGTTCTGGTTCACCGTCGGTGGCGGGGTCGAGCCGGGGGAGAGCCTGCGTGATGCCGCGGTCCGCGAGATCCACGAGGAGACCGGTCAGCGGGTCGATCCGGCGGCGCTGCGCGGTCCGCTGTGGCGCCGGGTCGCGGTGTTCCCGTTCAACGGTGAACTCATCCGGTCCGAGGAACTGTTCTTCGCCCTGCGTGCCCCGCGCTTCGAATGGCGTCCGGCCGCGCTGAACGCGCTGGAGCGCCGCACCATCACCGACCACCGCTGGTGTGCCCCCACCGATATCCGTGCCCTCGACGACAAGGGCGAAGCGGTGTACCCGTATCACCTCGACGAACTGCTTGCCGAGGCCGTGACCGTGGCGGCGGACGACACCGAGCACGTGGTGCGCTCGATCCGCTGACCTGCGGATCAACCGGTGCGTGGCGGGCCGGTTTCACCAGAGAGGCGACGATCGGGAGGCGATCGGTGGCAGCTCGGAAATGTACCGCCGAGATCGGCGAGGTCATCGGATTCCGGCTTCGCGCGCATCATCTCACCGCGCGGCGACCGGCCGACGACTTACTCGCGGTGGCCGGTGCGTGCGGAATCCAGAACAGTCCGCCGGGTTCGGCGCTGTCGGCCCTGCACGCCCGCGTCGAGGACGTCACCGCCGAGCGTGTCGATCACCTTGTCGGCGAGGAGAAGTCGCTGCTGCAGACCTGGTGCATGCGCGGCTCGCCGTACTTCTTCCCGACCGCCGACGCCCCCGTGTTCACCACCGGCGTCCTGCCGACCACCGAGACGGCACGGCGGCATCTGATCCGCGGCATCGGGCAGGCGCTGGATACCCTCGGTATGGGCCTCGACGAGGTGGTGGACCGCACCGCCGCGCAGCTCGGGCCGGTGCTCTCCCGGCGGGCCATGGCGATCACCGAACTCGGTGAAGAACTGGCCGCGCGCATCGCGGACACACTGCCGCCCGCCCAGCGAACGCACTGGCGGGCCGCCGGACCCTACGGCGCGAACCAGCCGCTGGGCGAGGCGGTCGTGCACTTCTGCCTGCGCATCCACACCCTGCGCGGCCTCGTCTGCCTGGCGCCGCGTGTCAAGAACACCGCGCCGTTCGTCCTGCTCGGCGACTGGCTCGGCACGCCACTGCCGCACACGGATCCCGCCGCCACCCGCGCGACCCTTCTGCGCCGCTACCTGCGGTGTTACGGACCGTCGACACGCAAGGATTTCGCCGCCTGGCTCGGCATCGACGCCGGTGACGTGGACCCGTGGTGGACCGGCGTGGCAGACGAGCTCACCCCGGTCGAGTTCGGCGGCGGCTGTTGCGGCATTGCGCGGCGCCACGGACGTCCACGTCGAGTTCGACGCGTCCGGTCCGGGCTGAGACGCGGGCCACTCGAGCAGGCCAGCGGCGGGCGTGACGCGCATCGCCGCAGGTCGTGGCAAGGCCAGTGGAGCCCAACTGGCTATGAAGGTCGATTTCGGACGGCTCTAGAATCGACGGTGTCCATAACGAGCGACCTGATTGGCGCACATGACACAGGAGACAGCCGTGACTACGCCTGAGACCACCAACACCGTCGGCACCGCCCGCGTGAAGCGCGGCATGGCCGAGATGCTCAAGGGCGGCGTGATCATGGACGTGGTCACCCCGGAGCAGGCCAAGATCGCCGAGGATGCCGGCGCGGTGGCCGTCATGGCGCTCGAGCGGGTCCCGGCCGACATCCGCGCCCAGGGCGGCGTCTCCCGGATGAGCGACCCGGACATGATCGACGGCATCATCTCCGCCGTGTCCATTCCCGTGATGGCCAAGGCCCGCATCGGCCACTTCGTGGAGGCGCAGATCCTGCAGAGCCTCGGCGTCGACTACATCGACGAGTCCGAGGTGCTCACCCCCGCCGACTACGCCAACCACATCGACAAGTGGAACTTCACCGTCCCCTTCGTCTGTGGCGCCACCAACCTGGGTGAGGCCCTGCGCCGCATCACCGAGGGCGCGGCCATGATCCGCTCCAAGGGCGAGGCCGGCACCGGCGACGTGTCCAACGCGACCACCCACATGCGCACCATCCGCGCCGAGATCCGCCGCCTGACCTCGCTGTCCGAGGACGAGCTGTTCGTGGCCGCCAAGGAACTGCAGGCGCCGTACGAGCTGGTCCGTGAGGTCGCCCAGACCGGCAAGCTGCCGGTCGTCATGTTCACCGCCGGTGGCATCGCCACCCCCGCCGACGCCGCGATGATGATGCAGCTCGGCGCCGAGGGCGTGTTCGTCGGCTCCGGCATCTTCAAGTCGGGCAACCCCGAGCAGCGCGCCGCCGCCATCGTCAAGGCCACCACCTTCTACGACGACCCGGACGTGCTGGCCAAGGTCTCGCGTGGCCTGGGTGAGGCCATGGTCGGCATCAATGTCGAGGAGATCCCGCAGCCGCACCGCCTCGCCGAGCGCGGCTGGTGACCGGCTGCTAGCCTCCTGATCGACGGGCGCCCCGAACTCTTCTCGGGGCGCCCGTTTTTCGTTGCTGCCCGGCGGTCTCCATGGCGGCACAGCCCTGGGATTGGTCCCAGATGGGCGTACCGTACAGTCGGTCTGTGACCGCGCTCGACTTCTTCTTGCTGGTCGTCGCGGGATTCTTCACCGGCCTGGTGGGGTTCGTCACCGGGATGGCCTCGATCGTCTCCTATCCGGCGCTGTTGGCTGTCGGGTTGCCGCCGGTCGCGGCCAATGTCACCAATACGGTCGCGATGGTGGCCGTCGGGGTGGGGGCGACGGCGAACTCGGGGCGCGAACTCACCGGGCGTGGCGCCACACTGGTGCGCTGGGCGGTGCTCTCGGCGATCGGTGGGCTGCTCGGCGCGCTCGCGCTGCTGGTGGCGCCCGCCGGTGCGTTCGAGCTCGTCGTTCCGTTCCTCGTCGCCGCCGCCTCGATCGCGCTGCTGGTGCAGCCGCTGGTGCGCCGCCATGTGGGCGAACTGAACGCACCGTGGATCGTGCCCGCCGGCATCGTGCTCATCTCCGTCTACGGCGGGTACTTCGGCGCCGGGGCAGGCGTGATCTACCTGTCGATGATGCTGCTGTGCACGTCCGAATCACTGTGGAGCGCATCGGTTCTCAAGAGTTTCCTGCTCGGCATCGCGAATCTGGTCGCCGCGGTCGGCTTCGCGGCCTTCGGTCCGGTGCACTGGTGGGCGGCGCTGGCGCTGGCGCTCGGCGCGCTGGCGGGCGGATGGTGTGGGCCGCCGGTGGTCAAGGTGATCCCACCGAACCTGCTGCGGGTGAGTGTCGGTGTCGCGGGGCTGGGGCTGGCAGTGTACCTGGCGCGCTGATCCCGCCGGACCGATCGAGATGTGACCGGTACGTGTTCGCCCGCTGGAGACCTCGCGCGCCCGTACCGTGGAGACGGTGCACCACACCGATGTTGAAATCGCTATCCACGCAACAGAAGTCGCTTCGGAAGTAATCCGGTCCGCGTTTCACGGACCAGTCACCCGGTATGAAAAAGTTGGCGATGATTTCGCCACCCAGGCCGATCTGGCCGCGGAGAAGGCCATCCTCGATGTGCTGGCCGCCGCCTGTCCCGGCGACCGCTTCCTGGCCGAGGAATCGGGGGTCAGCGGGGCGGTAGGCAGCGACCGCACCTGGATGATCGATCCCCTCTGCGGCACCCGGAATTTCGCGGTCGGCACGCCGTCGGTCGCGGTGAACGTGGCCCTGCGGACCGGTTCCACCGTCACCGCCGCCGCGGTCGGAGCTCCCTTCGCCGACGAGGTGTTCTGGACGGCCGGTCAGGGCGCCCACCTACGTGCCGACGGACACGATCAGCCGCTGCTACCCCAGGCCGACAGCCACCTCGTCGACGTCGATCTCGACCACCCCTTTCCCTGGTCGAGCCCCGCGAGCCTGTTCGACGCCCCCGGATTCGCGGGGGAATTCCATCCCCGCGTCCTGTCCACCTCGCTGGCCCTGGCCTGGGTCGCTGCCGGGCGCCGCGCCGCCTACATCACCGGTGGAGACCTGCGCGACAGCGTCCATTTCACCAGCGCCATCGCCGTCTGCCAGGCCGCGGGCTGCGTGGTCACCAACCTGGCCGGGCAACCCCTGCATACCGAACCACACGGGCTGATCGCCGCCGCCGACCCGGAAACCCACGCCCGCCTCGTCGCCGCGATCGCCGCCCTGCGCTGATCCGCGAGGCCGTGTGACGATGGGCGGGTGAGCACAGACGTCGACTTCCACGGCACCTTCGAAGTGCATCTGACCGTTCGCGCCGCCGACGCGGAAACCCTGGCGGCCGCCGAGGCTTTCGCGGTGCGCCGGGAGATGAAGTTCACCCACATCGTCCTCGCGCGCGGCCGTGTCGCCGATCAGCCGATGCTCACACTGCGCCGGACCGGTGACCTCGCACCGGTGGCCGAGGCGGCCGCGGCGGCGGCACGGGAGCTGGCGGCCGCCGGACTGCCGGTGATCCGGACGAAGATCGAGGTCCACCCGTGGGGGCGGGGTGTGCCGGTGACCGACAAGGAGGGCCGGGCCAGGGGGCCGCATCGGTACTTCGAGCACCACCTCAAACTTCTGCTACCCCCGGATACCGCCGTGGCGGCGGTCGTGGCGGCCTGTGCCGGGCACAACGCACATGTCTCGGCCAATGCCAGGCGAACCCGATCCGACGGACGCGTCGAACGGTTCGTGACGCAGCGGTGCCGCTCGGTCGGCAGACACACCTCCGGCACTCGATTGCAGCTGCTGGAGCTGGCTCTGGGGGAGCACGGCTACGAGGTGCTGTCGCGGGAACACGAGTACGTCGTCTACGACAGCGACGAATCGGTGGACGACGGCTGGCTGGACGGGGACCTGCCACCGGCGCAGCCGATCCCGTGGGAGCACTTCCGGCTCGGACCGTGGCTTGGTGAGCAGCAGTGGGTCCCCGGTCATGCGCCGCCGGCGGCCGAGGGATTCCCGCCGACGTTGGTTCCGGTGGTCGGCGACGGAGTCCGGCAGCGGCCGGTCTTCGACCCCTCGGTGCAGGATCGGCAGTACGGCATGCGGTTGAGCGAGCCGTATTTCGACGATCCGGCGGTCGCCGAGACCTGGCGCGCCGCGCGTCGCGCCGCGCTCGACCACGTGCTGGCCGCGGTCGCGGGCACCGCATGGGCGGAGCAGTTGATGGTGCGCGGCAGCGTGCTCCTTCGCGCCTGGTACGGCGCCGACGCGCGGGAACCGGGCGACCTGGACTTCGTTGTGCTGACACCGGATTGGACGCTGCACGACGCGCGGACCGCGACCATGCTCGACGAACTCGCCGCGGCGGCGCAGCAGACCTCGGCGGCGGCCGGTGGGATCGTCCGTATCGAGGCCGACGGGGCCGTCGCCGACGAGATCTGGACCTATTGCCGCGTCCCCGGCCGCAGGCTCGTCCTGCCATGGCGCACCACCGAGGCCGCGATCCCGGGCGGAACCGTGCAGTTGGACTTCGTTTTCGGTGAAGACCTGCCCGAGCCGCCGGTGCGTACCGAAGTCGCCCGGATCGGCACCGAAGGCCCCGGCGCGCTGCTGTACACGGCAAGCCCGCGGCTGTCGCTGGCGTGGAAACTGTTGTGGCTGGCGAGCGACACCTACCCCGAGGGCAAAGACCTCTTCGACGCGGTACTGCTGGCCGAACGCGCCGAACTGCCGTTCGAGCTGTTCCGCGCCGTGATCTCGCCGCGCGCGCACGAACGCAGGCCGGTCGTGGACTTCCTCGACGTGGCGCACTGGGCCGCGAAGGCCGACTGGACAGAATTCGCCAAAGATCGTCCCGGGGTGGCCGACGATCACGACACCTTCGTCTGGCGTCTGCTCACCGCGCTCACCCGAACCAGCCGGGGCGATCTGGCCGCCGCCTACGACCGGTACGCGGCCGATTTCGCCGACTGGGCCGACCGCCTGCGCGGTGTGTACACCGACCGGGGGCTGACCGGTCTGGCCGCGGAGATGGACCGGCATCCGCGGCCCACGCTGTTTCGCCTTGTCGTGGTGCGTGAGGTCGTCGGGCGGGATCGTTGCTCGCTCACCGACGCCGCGGATCTGCTGGCGCGGTTGCCGATTCCCGAGGAATGCGAGCTGCCGACCCGCGTCGACCCGCACGTGATCGCCGCCGCATTGTCGGCCGCGCCCGCATGACGCGGACCACGCCTCTCACAGACCACCGCGACCCCCCTCTCAGAGTTTCCTCACCATCGCTGGGTAGCGTCCGGTGCCGTGGCATCGAGGCCTGCGTCGTGTGGCGCTGGTTCGTGCCGTCGCCCGGCAGGGCGAAGAGGACCCGACGTAAGGACGAGTGGATGAAGTTTGGTAGGACCGGACGTATCGCGATTGCGGGCCTGGCTGTTGTTGCGGCCCTGGGGCTGAGCGCATGCAGCGACGACAAGGGTGACAAGCCCGCCGCGAAAACCACCACCAGCGCCAAGGTTTCGACCTCGGCCGCCGCCAACCTGCCCGCGGTGCCGACCGTCGAGGAGCTCAACACGCAGCTCAACACCGCGCTGGATCCCTCGATCCCGAACGAGCAGAAGCTGGACTTCGTGCAGGGTGGCGCCGCCGATCCCGAGCTGCCGAACCGGTTGGCGCAGGCGGCCAAGGATGCCAATGTCCAGGTGCAGGTCACCGAGGTGACCTCCTTCGGTGAGAGCGTCAACGCCAAGGCCAACTTCACGCTCAACGGTCAGACCAATGTGGTGGATGTGCCGTTCGTGGCCGAGGACGGCAAGTGGAAGGTGCAGAAGTCGTGGGCCTGCGGCATGCTGACCAACCTCGGTCAGCAGTCGGTCGCCTGCGCCTGATCGCGTAGCATGGGGCCCCGGCCGGAATCCGTTCCGGCCGGGGCCCTTCGCGTATCCGGGTGTGCGGCGGCCGGTTACGTGCCGACCCGCAGCGCGGCCCGGTCGGGATGGTCCCAGCGCAGCGTCCACGTGGCGGCCTCGCGATGGCCGGCGGCGTGATCGCGCAAGGCGGGCAGCGTCCAGTGCTGATCGGGTGGGGTGCGGCGCAGCGCCGCCTGCTCGCTCAGTTCCAGGCGCACGGTGAGGTCGAAGTCGAGGCCGCGGCCCAGCAGCATCGGTCCGGCCAGGACCAGCACCAGGTCGGCCTGCGCCGTGCGGACCGCCGCCCGCGCCGATCGATCGCGTTCCTCGTCCCAGAGGGCGGGCAGCCAGCGGCCGGACGACCGTAGTGCGTCCAGGATCTCGCGGCGCACCGCGTCGTAGTCGAACCAGGCTGTGCGATAGGACCATTCGTCGTCGCGCCCGTATTCCATCCGCAGCGACGCTGGCCGCACGAAGTCGTGCAGCGACACCACTTCCGCCGACCGGCCCCGCGCGCTCAGCGTGTCGGTGATCAGCCGGGCCAGCTCGACCGGCGCCGCGGCATCGGCGCCGTCGACGGCGAGCACGCGCCGCCCGGACAACTCGGTCAGCCGGTCGGCGACGATCCCGGCCATGGCAGCGGGGGAGACGGGCGTGTACGACGGCACCGCACTATCACAGCAAATTCCGCGACGCGGCGCCGAGCCGGACAGACCGGGCGGTCGGCGACCGGATAATCTCGAGCGCATGGCGACTATCGAAGAGGCGCTCGAGATCGAGCAGCTGGAACGGGACATCTTCCGTGGTGCGGCCACCGAGTCCCAGCTGACGCGCACCTTCGGCGGTCAGGTGGCGGGCCGGGCGCTGGTCTCGGCGGTGCGGACCGTCGAGCACTCCTTCCAGGTGCACTCGCTGCACGGCTACTTCCTGCGGCCGGGCAACCCCGAGGAACCCACCGTCTACCTGGTGGAGCGCATCCGTGACGGCCGGTCCTTCTGCACCCGCCGGGTCACCGGCGTGCAGGACGGGCAGGCGATCTTCACGATGTCGGCGTCGTTCCATCGCGGCGACGAGGGTCCGGAGCACCAGGACGTGATGCCCGAGGTCGAAGGGCCCGACCTGCTGCCCGACGCCAGCGTCACCATGAGTCCCGAGCGGCTGTGGGCGATGCGGGAATGGGAGCACTGGGACATCCGCACGGTCCCGTCGGACCAGGTTGCCCAGCGCGAGGGCTACGTCTCCCAGCAGCAGGTGTGGTTCCGGTACCGCCACAAGCTGCCCGACGACCCGCTGTTCCACGTCTGCACCCTCGCCTACATGAGCGATATGACGCTGCTCGGCTCGTCGAAGGTGGCCCACCCCGGCGAACCGACCCAGGACGCCTCGCTCGATCACGCCATGTGGTTCCTTCGCCCGTTCCGCGCCGACGAGTGGCTGCTCTACGACCAGTCCTCGCCCTCGGCCGGTTTCGGCCGCGCGCTCACCGGCGGCAAGATCTGGGATCGCGAGGGCAACCTGGTCGCCGCGGTCGTCCAGGAGGGTCTGATCCGGACGCCGCGCCACAAGTAGGTGGTCCGGCGTCGACGCAACCTCGACGGTGACCGTGAGCGGGCGCACATCGGCGCGGCTCGTAAGCTCAGCGCCTGTGAACGCATTCTCCGCTGCCGCCCGGCCGACCATCGGCGTCCTCGCGCTCCAGGGTGACGTGCGCGAACATGTTGCCGCGCTGGAACACTGTGGCGCCGAGGCGGTGCTGGTGCGCCGCGAATCCGAGCTCGCCGCCGTCGACGGGCTTGTGCTGCCCGGCGGCGAGTCGACCGCCATCTCCAAGCTGCTGGTGGCCTTCGAGTTGCTCGAACCGCTGCGTGCGCGACTGCGCGACGGGATGCCGGCCTTCGGTTCCTGCGCGGGCATGATCCTGCTTGCCTCGGAGGTGCTCGACACCAGGGCCGACGCCCAGCACCTGTCCGGCATCGATATGACGGTGCGGCGCAACGCCTTCGGCCGCCAGGTCGACTCCTTCGAGACCGACCTCGACTTCACCGGCCTCGACACACCGGTGCGGGCCGTGTTCATCCGCGCGCCGTGGGTCGAGCGGGTCGGTGACGGCGTCGAGGTGCTGGCGCGCGTGCCGCACGGACCGGCGCAGGGCCGCATCGTCGCCGCCCGGCAGGGCAATGTCGTGGCGACCTCGTTCCACCCCGAGGTCACCGGCGATCTGCGGGTGCACGAGCTGTTCGTGGACCTGGTGCGCAAGGCTCGGTGAACGCCCGCGTCCACGGTCGTGCGCGGTCCGAGTAGGCTGGATCGAGCTTGTCCGCCCGGGCAGACGCGCAACCGACCTGAAGGAAGTAGGGCATGAGCGGCCACTCCAAATGGGCCACCACCAAGCACAAGAAGGCGGGAATCGACGCCAAGCGCGGCAAACTCTTCGCCAAGCTGATCAAGAACATCGAGGTGGCGGCCCGCACTGGTGGTAGTGACCCTGCGGGCAATCCGACGCTGTACGACGCCATCCAGAAGGCGAAGAAGTCGTCGGTCCCCAACGACAACATCGAGCGCGCCCGCAAGCGCGGCGGCGGCGAGGAAGCCGGCGGCGCCGACTGGCAGACGATCATGTACGAGGGTTACGGCCCCAACGGTGTCGCCGTGCTGATCGAGTGCCTCACCGACAACCGCAACCGCGCCGCGGGCGAGGTCCGCGTGGCCATGACCCGTAACGGCGGCAACATGGCCGACCCGGGTTCGGTGGCGTACCTGTTCGGCCGCAAGGGCGTGGTGACCCTCGACAAGAACGGCCTGTCCGAGGACGACATCCTCGAGCACGTCCTCGACGCCGGCGCCGAAGAGGTCAACGACCTTGGTGAGTCCTTCGAGATCATCAGCGAGCCCGGCGATCTGATCGCCGTGCGCAGCGCACTGCAGGCCGCGGGCATCGACTACGACTCCGCCGAGTCCGGCTTCCAGGCGTCGGTGTCGGTCGCGGTCGACGCCGAGGGCGCCCGCAAGGTGCTCAAGCTGGTCGACGCGCTCGAGGACAGCGACGACGTGCAGAACGTCTACACCAACGTCGACATCTCCGACGAGGTCGCCGCCGAGCTCGACGACGAGTAGCTCAGGCACTACCTCGCAACCGCCCCGGCCGTGACATCGGCTGGGGCGGTTCGCGTTTCGGCTAGGACACGCGCTGCTGGTAGTAGCCCGCCATGGCCGGGTAGTAGTCGGCGAAGTCCGGTCGCTCGGTGTGTGTGCAGGCGGCGACGAACATGTCCGCGTAGTACTCCCAGCCCGGACCGATCTGCGGGATCTCGGCCAGCTGGTACTCCGAGGTGAGGTGGTGGACCAGACGCACCTCGGTGGCCGCTCCGGTGTCGAGCAGCGTCACCTCCAGCCGCCACACCCCGATCTGGTCGGTGGCGGAGAGGCCGAGGTGGATCGGCGGCGTGCAGTCGTCGATGTTCATCCCGGTCCACGGCTGGCCCTCCTCGAACCGCAGCTGCACGCTGATGGTGTTGCCGGTGCCCGCGTCGCCCTCCCAGGTGCCGTACCAGGCCACGGTCAGGTGCGGATCGGTCAGCCGTGCCCAGACCTCCTCGATCGGCAGACCCAAGGAGCGGGTGATCACCAGATCCCGGCCGTCGGATGTCGGCAGGACCTCGCCGGTGGGTGTGGGCATGCGCGGTTCTCCTCGACTCGGGTGGAGCGACGATCGGCGACGGTGTCGACGGTACGCCGCGATATCCGGTGGTGTCGTGCTCGGCGCGGCCAGCACAATGGACCTGTGACACGAATCGAGGCGGTGCGCGGGGACATCACCGAACAGCAGGTCGACGCGGTGGTCAATGCCGCCAACTCCTCGCTGCTCGGCGGTGGCGGCGTCGACGGCGCGATCCACCGCAGGGGTGGGCCCGAGATCCTGTCCGCGTGCCGTGACCTGCGCGCCTCGCGCTACGGGAAGGGCCTGGCGACCGGTCGGGCGGTGGCGACGACCGCGGGACGGCTGCCCGCCCGCTGGGTGATCCACACCGTCGGCCCGGTGTGGTCGGCCACCGAGGACCGCTCGGACCTGCTCGCCTCCTGCTACCGCGAATCCCTGCGCGTGGCAGACGAACTGGGTGCCCGCACGGTGGCCTTCCCCGCGATCTCCACCGGCATCTTCGGCTGGCCGATGGACGACGGCGCCCGCATCGCCGTCGACACCGTGCGATCCGCCGAGACCGCGGTGGAGCAGGTGCGGTTCGTCCTGTTCGACGACCGGGCGCTCACGGTGTTCCGCACGGCACTGACCTAGCCTGAGCTGCGGAATCCCGCGTGGCGGCAAGGTTCTCGACGAGGACACCCCGACCGGCGGCTGTCGTGGCGGGCGCCCGGGGCTCGTGTCGCTGGTCGGTGGCAGCGGCGGAATGCTCTAGACTTTCGAACAACTGTTCGTTTCTTCGAAGGGGCTGCCGGTGCGGGTGATGGGCGTCGATCCCGGGCTCACCCGGTGCGGGCTCAGCATGGTGGACAGTGGGCCGGGGCGTAAGGTCGTCGCGCTCGATGTCGGGGTGGTGCGGACACCGCCGGAGGCGGAGCTGGCGCTGCGGCTGATGGCGGTCGCCGACGCCGCCGAGGAGTGGATGGATACGCACCGTCCCGAGGCCGTCGCCATCGAACGAGTCTTCGCCCAGCACAACGTGCGAACCGCGATGGGGACCGCGCAGGCCGGTGGCGTGATCGCGCTGGCCGCGGCGCGGCGCGGGATCAAGGTCGCTTTCCATACGCCCAGTGAGGTGAAGGCCGCCGTCACCGGCAACGGCACCGCCGACAAGGCGCAGGTCACCGCCATGGTGACCCGGATCCTCGGGTTGCGGGTCGCCCCGAAACCGGCCGACGCCGCCGACGCGCTCGCCCTGGCGATCTGTCATTGTTGGCGGGCGCCGCTGATGGACCGGATGGCGGCCGCGCAGGCACAGGCGGACGAGGTCCGCCGCCGCTACGAACAACGGCTGGCCGAACAACGGAAGGTGGTGCGCGGGTGATCGCGTCGGTACGCGGCGAGGTACTCGAGATCGCGCTCGACCATGTGGTGATCGAAGCCGCGGGGGTCGGGTACCGGCTCAATGTCACGCCGGCGACGCTGGCCGGGCTCAGCCGCGGGGAGGAAGCCCGGTTGTACACGGCGATGATCGTGCGCGAGGACTCGATGACGCTGTTCGGCTTCGCCGACACCGAGGCCCGCGACCTGTTCGGCCTGCTGCAGACCGTCTCCGGCGTCGGCCCGCGTTTGGCGATGGCCGTGCTGGCCGTGCTCGAGCCCGAGGCGCTGCGAAAAGCGCTGGCCGAGAGCAATGTCGCGGCGCTGACCAGGGTCCCCGGCATCGGCAAGCGCGGCGCCGAACGCATGGTCGTCGAGCTGCGCGACAAGGTGAACCTGGTGCCGGTGCCCGCGGGCCCGCCCGGCGCGCAGGTCCCCGTCACGCCGGTACGCGAGCAGGTCGCAGAAGCGCTCATCGGTCTCGGTTTCCCCGCCAAACAGGCCGAACAGGCCGTCGACACCGTGCTGGCCGACCAGCCCGCCGCCACCACCTCCGTTGCGCTGCGCGCCGCTCTCGGCCTGCTCGGCAAGAACAGGTAGGTCATGGACGACTTCGAGACCGACGACTTCGAGACCGACGAATCCGCGCTCACCGCGCGGTATCTGCACTCCGACGGCGAAGCCGAGACCGGCCTGCGCCCCACCTCGCTCGACGATTTCATCGGCCAGCCCCGGGTCCGCGAACAGCTCGCCCTGGTGTTGCGCGGCGCCAAACAGCGCGGCGCCACCCCCGATCACGTCCTGCTGTCGGGCCCGCCCGGCCTCGGCAAGACCAGCATGGCGATGATCATCGCCGCCGAACTCGGCACCGCCCTGCGCATCACCTCGGGCCCCGCCCTGGAACGCGCGGGCGACCTCGCCGCGATGCTGTCGAACCTGGTCGAAGGCGATGTGCTGTTCATCGACGAGATCCACCGGATGGCCCGCCCCGCCGAGGAAATGCTGTACCTGGCGATGGAGGACTTCCGCGTCGACGTGGTGGTCGGCAAGGGCCCGGGCGCCACCTCGATCCCGCTCGACATCGCCCCCTTCACCCTGGTCGGCGCGACCACCCGGTCGGGCGCGCTCACCGGCCCGCTGCGCGACCGCTTCGGCTTCACCGGCCACATGGACTTCTACGAACCCGGCGAACTGCTGCGGATCCTGCAGCGCTCGGCCCGCATCCTGGGCGTGCAGATCGACCACGACGCCGCCGCCGAGGTGGCCGGACGCTCACGCGGCACGCCCCGCATCGCCAACCGCCTGCTGCGCCGCGTGCGCGACTTCGCCGAGGTCAGGGCCGACGGCGTGATCACCCATCCGATCGCGATGGCCGCACTCGAGGTCTACGACGTCGACGCGCTCGGCCTCGACCGGCTCGACCGTGCCGTCCTCGGCGCGCTGGTGCGCGGTTTCGGCGGAGGACCGGTGGGTGTGTCCACGCTCGCGGTCGCCGTCGGCGAGGAAGCGGCCACCGTGGAAGAGGTGTGCGAACCGTTCCTGGTGCGCGCCGGACTGGTCGCCCGCACGCCCCGCGGCCGGGTCGCCACCGCCGCCGCGTGGGAGCATCTCGGGCTGGTGCCGCCGCCGGATCTGGTCATCGGCGCCATCGAAGTGCGTGGCCGCGAACCACACCCGAGCATGGATCTGCTCGACTGAGCCCGTCGATACCGGGCGGGCACGGTGCCGGATCGTCGTCTACTGTCGGCCCTGTGGCAGTCCATGCGGTGGTGCAGCGCCTCCCCGAGCCGTTGCGTTCCCTGCTCCTGAAGCATCGGGAGCTCCTCAAGTTCGCGGTGGTCGGCGGGATCACGTGGTTCATCGACACCGGTGTCGTGTACGCGGTGAAGCTGACCGTGCTCGGCGACAAGCCGCTGACCGCGCGGTTGCTCGGTGCGCTGATCGCGACCATCGCCTCCTACATCCTCAATCGCGAATGGTCCTTCCGCACCCGCGGCGGCAGGCAGCGCAGTCACGAGGCCGCGCTGTTCTTCACGATCAGCGCCCTTGGCATCGGCGTCACCATGATTCCGCAGGCGATCTCGCTGTACGTGCTGAATCTGCGTGTGCCGCACGTGGATCCGGTGGTGCAGGCGGTCGCGAACTTCGTGTCCGGGCAGATCCTGGGCGTGCTGCTGGCGATGGCGTTCCGATTCTGGGCGTTCCGCCGCTACGTCTTCCCCGACGACCTGCGCGAAGCCGAACTGCACAGCATCCAGGGCTGAGCTGCCTAGTGCCTGCCCTCGGCGTGCTCGAGGGCGGTGATCACCAGGTCGATGAACGCGTCCACTTCCTCGCGGGAGTAGCCGCGGGTGCCGAGCCTGGTGTCGGTGAACCGGACGCCGCGCACGTCTTCCGAGGTCAGGCTGCCCGGACCGTTGTGGGCCAGCGTCGCCGCGACCAGATCGAGGAACGCGTCGACCTCTTCCTCGTGGTAGCCGCGCCTGCCGACCGCCGACTGGCTGAACCGCATGCGGTGCACGTCGTCGGGGGTGAGCATGTCGGCGACATCGTCGCCGAGCCGGGCCGCGGGCACCGGGGCGCCGCCCTTCTGGCGGTATTCGAGTTCGGTCCTGACCCGGTCGAGGAAGTCGTCGACCTGATCGGCCTGATAGCCGCGGCCGCCGAAACGCGGTGCGCCGAAGTGCACGTGACGGATGTCGTCGGCGGTGAGGACGCCCTGTCCGTCGAGGGTGGCCGAGACCAGTTCCAGGAACGCGTCGACCTCTTCCGCGTGGTAACCGCGATGGCCCAGGGTCGGCATGGCGAAGTGGGTGCGGCTCACGTCGTCGGGCGTCACAGCCGTCATTGTGTCAGGATCGCCCTTCTATCCCACGGGTTTTCGTCATCGCGCGGCAACTCGGACGCCGTCGATGAACAGCCGCCGTACCGCGTGACTGTACACCGCCGTCAGCGCCGGATCCGGCGTTCGGATGCCGTGCGCGAGGCCCGCCACCACCACCCCCATCGCCGCCGACGGAATGATGTGTCATTCTGTAACAGACACCTGATGTATGTGGAGGTTCGGCGTGGCACCTCAGTTGGACGCGGTCGTGGTCGGGGCAGGATTCGGCGGCATGGGCGCCGGCATCGAGCTCGACCGGCTCGGACTGCGTGATTTCGTGATCCTGGAGCGCGAGGACGACCTCGGCGGTACCTGGCATGTGAACCGGTATCCCGGCCTGGCGGTCGACATCGCCTCGGTCACCTACTCCTATTCCTTCGAGCCGAATCCGCACTGGACCCGGCTGTTCGCCCCCGGCGCCGAGCTCAAGAAGTACGCCGAGCACGTCGCCGACAAGTACGACCTGCGCAGGCGGATGCGGTTCGGCACCGTCGTCGACGGCGCCCGCTGGGACGAGGACAACCAGCAGTGGGTGGTCTCGATCGCCGGCGGGGAGACCCTCACGGCGCGCTACCTTCTCGCGGCGACGGGCTTCCTGTCCCAGCCCTACACCCCGCCGTTCCCCGGCATCGAGTCCTTCGCGGGCAAGATCATCCACACCACCGACTGGGACGCCGACTACGACCTGACCGGTCGCAAGGCCGCCATCATCGGCACCGGTGCCACCGCGGTCCAGCTCGTGCCCGAGGTGGCCAAGCAGGTCGACGCGCTGACCGTCTTCCAGCGCACGCCGATCTGGGTGGTGCCCAAGGTCGACGCCCCGATCCCCGGCGTCGTGCAGGAGATGTTCGCCAAGGTGCCGCTCACCCAGAAGGCGGCCCGGCTGGTCAACACGGGCATGCTCGAGGCGCTGATGGTCGTCGGCGTGCTGCACTACGCGCAGGCCAAACCGCTGAACAAGGCGGCCGCCGCGCTGGCCAAGGCGCATCTGTTCGCGCAGGTGCGCGACAAGGAGACCAGGGCCAAGCTCACCCCGCACTACGACTTCGGCTGCAAGCGCCCGACCTTCTCCAACCAGTACTTCAGGACGTTCAACGCACCGCACGTGCGGCTGGAGACGAACTCGATCGACCACGTCGAACCCGACGGCATCGTCACCGCCGACGGGCACAAGACCGAGATCGACACCCTGCTGCTGGCCACCGGCTTCAACCTGTGGGACGTGAACTTCCCGGCCATCGAGATCGTCGGGCGCGACGGGGTGAATCTCGGAAAGTTCTGGCGCGACAACCGTTTCCAGGCCTACGAGGGCATCACCGTGCCCAAGTTCCCCAACTTCCTGAGCCTCAACAGCCCGTACTCTTACAGCGGGCTGTCCTACTTCACCACCATCGAGGCCCAGATGAAGCACATGGGCAGGCTGTTCACCGAGCTGTTCCGGCGCGGGGAGCGGACCTTCGAGGTCACCGAGCGGGCCAACGCCGAGTTCCTGGACCGGGTCACCGGCAAGCTGGGCAGCTCGGTCTTCTACGGCGGCGACTGCGCCACCGCGCGCAGCTACTACTTCAACCAGCACGGTGAGGCGGCGCTGCTGCGCCCGACCAGCACCGCCAACGCACACCGTGAGGCGGTCACCTTCCCCCTCGACGACTACACCTACGGCCGCGCCTGAGCGGCCGCTGCGCACTGCCCGGCCCCGGTTCGCGTCACCGCGGACCGGGGCCGTTTTCGCCCGCGCGTCGGTGTCCGGTGTGTCGCCGCCGCCGGGAACTGGCAGACTGTCAGGCGTACTTGCACGTCCACCACTGACTAGGGACTGACTTCGACGATGGACTTCCTGTTTCCGCTGCTGATCCTCGCCCTGCTCGTGCCGATGTTCTTCGGTATCCGCAAACAGAAGCGGGAGGCCGAGAAGGTCTCGAGCATGCAGGAGGGTCTGAAGGTCGGTGACCAGGTCATCACCACGTCGGGCCTGTACGGCACCGTCGTAGACCTCGACGACACCACCGTCGACCTGGAGATCGCCGAGGAGGTCGTGACCACCTGGCTGCGTCAGGCGATCCGTGAGGTGCGTGCCGAGGAGCAGGCGGCCGAGGAGACCACCGCCGCGACCGACGCCCCCGTCGAGGAGTCCGCGGATCAGACCGAGACCCGGCTGACCAAGGACTGATCACTCCCGTCATCGCCGGTGCGCGCGCTCCGCGTCGCGCACCCGGCGCGGGCACTGCCGTGCCCACCGTTCCGACCTCGACTTCCGCCTAGGAGATGACCTGCTGTGCCACCTTCCCAGGGATCGGCGCATCCGTTCCGGCTGCTCGGCGTCTACGCCGCGCTGCTGGCCGTGATCTACGCGCTGGTGTTCTTCACCGGTGATCATTCCCCCACGCCCAAGCTCGGTATCGACCTGCAGGGCGGCACTCGCGTCACCCTGACCGCGCGCACCCCCGACGGCAGCAGGCCGAGCCAGGACAGCCTGAAGAAGGCCCAGGAGATCATCGAGAACCGGGTCAACGGTCTCGGCGTCTCCGGCTCCGAAGTGGTCATCGACGGCGACAACATCGTCATCACGGTGCCCGGCGAGGAAAGCCAGCAGGCCCGCGCGCTGGCCACCACCGCCAAGCTCTACATCCGTCCCGTGCTGGCGGCCACCCAGCCGCAGGCCGGTGGCGCCCAGGTGCCACCGACCCAGCCCGGCGCGCCGCAGACCCCGGCGACCGACAGTCCGGCGCCCGCTGAGACCACCGCCCCCGCCGCAGGCGAGCCGACCACCCCGGCACCGCAGTCGCGGGTGTTCCCGGCGCAGGCGCCGCCGACGCCGACCCCGGCCCCCGGGGGTGGCAGCGTCCAGCAGCAGCAGGCCAAGGAGATCGCCGACGCCAAGGCGCTGCGGCAGAGCACCGATCAGGCCGTGCAGCAGGTCGCCGTAGCGGCCATGGACTGCACCAAGCCCGACCCGCTGGCAGGCAACGACGACCCGGCGCTGCCGCTGGTCACCTGCTCGCAGGACGGCACCGAGGTGTTCCTGCTCGGCCCGAGCCGCATCGACGGCCAGGAGATCGCCGACGCGACCTCGGGCCTGAACGCTCAGCAGGCCCGGCACGAGGTGAACCTGGAGTTCAAGTCCGCCGGTGCCGACGCCTGGTCCGATCTGACCGGTGAATACGTCTACAAGCGGGTCGCCTTCGTGCTCGACTCGAAGGTGGTCAGCGCCCCGCAGGTGCAGCAGGGTCCGCAGCTGGGTGGGCGCACCTCGATCTCGGGCAGCTTCACCGCCGACAGCGCGGCCGAGCTGGCCAACACCCTGAAGTACGGCTCGCTGCCGCTGTCGTTCCAGACCTCGGAAGCCGAGACGGTCTCGGCCACCCTCGGCCTGTCCTCGCTGAAGGCGGGTCTGCTGGCCGGCGCGGTCGGCCTGATCGCGGTGCTGCTGTACTGCCTGCTGGTGTACCGCATGCTCGGCCTGCTGGCCGGGTTCTCGCTGCTCGCCGCCGGTGCCGCCGTCTACGGCATCATCGTGCTGCTCGGGCGCTGGATCGGCTTCACCCTCGATCTGGCCGGTATTGCCGGTCTGATCATCGGTATCGGCCTCACCGCCGACTCGTTCGTCGTGTTCTTCGAACGCATCAAGGACGAGATGCGCGAGGGCCGCAGCTTCCGCTCGGCGGTGCCGCGCGGCTGGGCCAGGGCGCAGCGCACCAACCTGTCCGGAAAGACCGTCAGCCTGATCGCCTCGGTCGTGCTGTACCTGCTCGCCGCCGGTCAGGTGAAGGGCTTCGCCTTCACCCTCGGTATCACCACCGTCCTCGACGTGATCGTGCTCTACCTGGTCACCGCACCGCTGATGATGCTCGCCGCGCGCTCGCCGTTCTGGGCGAAGCCGTCGGTGAACGGTCTCGGCTCGGTGCAGCAGATCGCCAGGGAACGCGGTGCAGGCCAGGCTCGGCCGAAGGAGATGTCACGATGAGCAACACCCATCCCACCGAGGAAACGGTGTACCTGGACAAGGCCGAGCCGTCGCAGGGTCCCAAGCACGGGTTCTTCGAACGTCTCTACACCGGCACCGGCGGATTCCGGATCGTCAACCGGCGCAAGTTCTTCTACGCGCTGTCCGCGGCGCTGCTGCTGATCTCGCTGCTCAGCATCGCGGTGCGCGGCTTCACCCTCGGCATCGACTTCGAGGGCGGCTCGCGCATCCAGATCCCCGCGGCCGACAACGTCAGCACCCAGCAGGTGGAAGACGTCTACGCCCAGACGCTCGGCCACGGACCGGTGACGGTGCAGAAGGTCGGCTCCGGCGAGGCAGCCACCATCCAGGTGCGCTCGGAAACCCTCGACGCGACCCAGACCGAGCAGATCCAGACCGCGCTGTTCGAGGCGTTCCAGCCGAAGGACTCCAACGGTGAGGTCAGCCGCAACGCCATCAGCATCGCCGAGATCAGCGAGACCTGGGGCGGGCAGATCACCCAGAAGGCCTTGATCGCGCTGGCGGTGTTCGTCGCGCTCACGATGATCTACATCGCGATCCGCTTCGAGCGGGACATGTCGATCGCGGCGATCGTGTCGCTGTTCTTCAACCTTGTCGTCACGGCGGGCATCTATTCGCTGGTCGGGTTCGAGGTGACCCCGGCCGCGGTGATCGGTCTGCTCACGATTCTGGGTTACGTGCTCTACGACAATGTCGTCGTCTTCGACAAGGTCGAGGAGAACACCCGCGGAGTACTGCACCTGAACAAGCGCACCTATGCCGAACAGGCCAACCTCGCCGCCAACCAGACCCTGATGCGCTCGATCAGCACCACCGTCATCGGCATCCTGCCGATCATCGGCATGCTGGTGATCGCGGTGTGGCTGCTCGGCGTCGGCACGCTGAAGGACCTCGCGCTGGTGCAGCTGGTCGGCATGATCGTCGGCGCCTACTCCTCGATCTTCCTCGCCGTCCCGGTGCTGGTGTCGATCAAGGAACGCTGGGGTCCGGTGGCCGCGCACACCAAGAAGGTGCTCGCCAAGCGGGCCGGTGGCGGCGTGAGCCCCCGGGTTCCGGTGGCCGCGGGCGCCACCCGTGGCCCGCGACCGGCCGACGCGTCGGCGCCGCGGCCCGGTGCGCGACCGAGCGGGAAGCGGCACAAGCGAAGGAACTGACGGCGACAGCAGGGGGTCTCATCATGCGACGCGGCACGATTCGACTGATCACCGTGCTGGCCACGGCGGCCGTCTCCACCGGCCTGGTGGCCGGATGCTCGAGCAAGAACCAGGTGCCCTCCATCGGGTACGCCGTCGACGCGGCGGTCGCCAGCTACAACGGCGGCAGCACGCTCGGGGCGAGCAGCGGCGCCGCCGCGGTGTTCGGACGGGTGCTGACCGGGTTCTTCTACACCGGACCCGACGGCCAGCAGGTCGCCGACACCGACGCGGGCACCGCGAAGGAGGTACCGGGCGAGACGCAGACCGTGCAGTACCGGCTCAACCCGGACGGGGTGTACTCCGACGGGGTGCAGACCTCCTGCGACGATCTGGTGCTGGCCTGGTCGGCCCGCTCGGGCCGGTTCACCCGCCCGGGCGACCGCGGCCCGGTCCCGCTGTTCGACGCGGCGAGCACCGCGGGGTACGCCGACATCGAGCGGGTCGACTGCCAGCCGGGTTCGAAGGACGCCACCGTGGTGTTCCGGCCCGGCAGGCACTACCTGCCCTGGCGGACCCTGTTCACCGCGGCCGAGCTCATGCCAGCGCACGTGGTGGCGCAGGCGGTGGGTGCGCCGAACGTGGTGAACGCGCTGCAGACCGGCGACGGCGCCGTGCTCGGCCGGATCGCCGATTTCTGGAACTCCGGCTGGGCGATGAAGCCGGGTGGGCTCGACCTCACCAAGTTCCCGTCCTCGGGGCCGTACCGGATCGAATCCTTCAGCGCGAAGGACGGTTTGGTGCTCGTCGCCAACGAGAAGTGGTGGGGGAGCGCGCCCGAGACCAGCCGGATCGTGGTGTGGCCCAAGGGCACCGACTACGCCGCCAAGGCGAAGGAGAACGCCCTAGGCGTCGTCGACCTGGGCGCCGGGTCGGTGTCGGACCTGACGCTCGACGGTTTCGCGGAGCAGACGGTCGCGAGCCGCAGCGCCGAACAGCTCGTGCTCGCCACCGACGGCGTCTTCGGTGCGCCGGAGGTGCGCCGCGCGTTTGCTCAGTGTGTGCCACGGCAGGCGCTGTTCGACACGCTGGGCAAGGCGGGGGAGGTCCCGCCGAGCGGGCTCGGTGCCGGGCCGTTGAACGCCCATGTGGTGCAGCAGGATTCGCTGTACTACCCCGCGGTGATCGGTGCCGCCGACCGGTACAAGGGCGCCGACATCCCGGCGGCCACCGCGACCCTGGCCTCGGCGCGCGCCGCGCAGCCGACCGTCCGGATCGGTTACCTGGCGCCGGACGCGCGCCGGGCCAAGACGGTGGCGATGATCGCCGATTCCTGCCGTGGCGCCGGCATCAGCGTGGTCGACGCGGGCGCACCGGATTTCACTCCTGTCCGCCTGTCCGAGGGTGCGGTCGACGCGGTGCTCGGCGGCACCGCCGCAGTTCCCGGGCCCGCCGGATCGACCACCGGCGTCGCGGCGTTCGCGGCGTTGCGGACCGGTAGCGGCCTCAACGTCGGTGGCTTTGCTAACGGTCGCTACGATGCGATCACCGATCAGCTTGCGGGAGAGTCCAACTCGACCTTCACGCTGAACCTGCTGACCGAGGCCGAGAACCTGCTGTGGGCGCAGCTGCCGAGCATTCCGTTGTTCGCGACGCCGCGCACCATCGCCTTCGGCAACGGCATGCAGAACGGGATCGCCGGGCCGACCCAAGCCGGTACCGGCTGGAACATGGATCGCTGGGTGTTGCAGCGATGAGTAGTGGTGGCAGTCACGCGGGGCGTGACCGTGACGGAGAGGTGTCGATGAGCAAGCACGCGGTGGTCGAATCCGACGACCAGGTCAGTGAGCGGACCAGCAGGGCCGCCGACGCGGTGTCGCGGCTGACCCGCTGGCACGACGACTTTCCCACGCCGGGTGTGCGTTTCGCCGACCTGACCCCGGTGTTCGCCGACGCCGAGGGCTTCCGGGCGGTCATCGACTGCTTCGCCGCCGTGGCCCCCGACGCCGATCTCGTCGCGGGTGTCGACGCGCGTGGCTTCCTGCTCGGTGCCGGCGTCGCCGCGACGCTGGGCACCGGCGTGCTGGCCATCCGCAAGGGCGGCAAGCTGCCGCCGCCGGTGGTGTCGCGCGAGTACCAGCTCGAATACGGTTCCGCCGCACTGGAGATCCCGGCCGACGGGGTCGAGCTCGAGGGCAAGCGCATCCTGCTGCTCGACGACGTGCTGGCCACCGGCGGCACCCTCGCCGCCGCGGCCGCGCTGTTCAAGGAGGTCGGCGCCGAGGTGGTCGCGGCCGCTGTCGTGCTGGAACTGGAGTTCCTGAAGGGCCGCGAGCACCAGGGCGACTACCCGCTGACGTCGATCGTCAAGCTGTAGGCCGTCAGCGGGGTGCGCGCCACATCGGCCACAGCGGCGGGCCGTCGGGAATGCGGAGCTCGCCGGTGACGGTGAAGCCGAAGCGTTCGTACAGCGGGACGTTGTCGGGGTTGCTGGATTCGAGGTAGGCGGCGGCGCCCTCGGCGTCGATGCGGGCGAGCCGCGAGCGCAGCAGGGCGCTGCCGAACCCTGCGCCGCGAGCCTCCGGGGTGGTCCCGAGCATCGCCAGGTACCAGTGCGGTTCCTTCGGATGGTGGTGTTTGATCAGGTCGCCGACGGTTTTTCCGGCCTGAACACGGCGCCCGAACGCGCGGATCAGCCCGGGCATGATGCGCAGGTCGGTGGTGAGGTTGCTCTGCCAGCGGTTCGGCGGGGTCCACATCGCCACCCCGGCGACGGTCCCGTCCGCGTGGAGCGCCAGATCGGACGCGTCGAGCGGGAAGAAGACGTGCCGTGCCACCGCCCCGAAGAACCGGGGGAGTCCGGTGGCTCGCCTGCGCTCGTCCGGCAGGATCCAGCTCATCACCGGGTCGTGCCGGAATGCCGCGCCGAGCGCGGCCGCGGCTGGCCGCACGTCACCCCGCTCGGCGGCGCGTACTCGCTTCGGCTCCGACATCACAGTCCTCCGGTTTCACTCGTACGGCCATCGACGATGGGAACAGCCTGGTGCCCACGTTAGCGTTCCACGCCGACAACACCGGTGTTCACGACCACCGGTAGCGAACCGGTCCGAGCTGCCCGCCGCGCACGGTCGCCCGGCAGATCTGTTCCTTCAGCAGGGCGGCACCGCCGTGGGTGAGGACCAGCTGGGGCAGCGGCCGGTCGGTGAAGTCGGTGAACTGGACGAGTGCGTTCTTGCGCCCCAGGCTCACCGCCTGGCCGATGTATCTGCGGCGCAACGGTTTCGGTGCGTGTCCGGCGCGCAAACGCAGGACCGTCTCGGCGGCGTGGATGCCGGACGGGATGGCGGCCTGACAGCTCATGCGCAGCGGGTCGGCCCCGAGGGCGACACCGTCGCCCGCGCCGACGATCGCCGGAGACGTTGTGCTGAGCAAGGTTTCGTCGACGAGCAGCGCGCCGGAACTGTCGACCTCCATGCCGCTGCCGCGCGCCAGGTCCGACGGGGCGAAGGCGGTGGTGGTGACGGCGAGATCGGTGGCAAGCACCGTGCCGTCGGTCAGGGCGATCTTGCGGTCACCGATCTCGGCGACGGCGACCTGTTCGACGACGGTGACGCCCAGTTCCGCCAGTGCGATGCGCAGCAGTGCCCGCGCCGCGGCGGACAGGGTGTGGCCCAGCTCGCCGGTCACCAGATGTACCCGCGCCGAACCGCTCTCGGCCAGCTCGGCCGCGGCTTCGATCCCGGTGAGGCCGCCGCCGACCACGGTGACCACCGCCCCCGGTGGCAGCGCGCGCAAACGGTGCCGGGCGCGCTCGGCTTCGCTCCAGGTGCCGAGGGAGACCGCGTGTCCGGCGGCGCCGCGGATATCGTGGGCGTCGGAATGGCTGCCCGGGGTGTAGACGAGGTGGCCGTAGGACAGTTCGTGCCCGGAACCCGTGTGTACCAGGTGATTTCGCTCGTCGATCGCCGTCACCGTGTCGATCCTCAGGTGCACGCAGGCAGGCAGGACGGCACGCAGTGGCCGTCGCGCCGGATGATTGCCCGCCAGGTATTGGTGCAGCCGGATGCGCTCCACGAAGTAGGGGCTCGGGTTCACCATCGTGACACGGACACCGTCGGCAGCGGCCAGTCGTTTCGCGGCGCTGATCCCGGCGTAGCCCGCGCCGACGATGACGACGTCAGCGCTCATGTCCTCCCCCTTGTTCGCGATCGTCCTCCACGATAAGTGAGCCGCACCGCACTCCCGTCCTTCGGGTGAGCGGGCTCACGGTGGGCGAAATAGGGGTGGCGCGACGGTGCGCCCGGGTGTTATCAATGAATGGTCTTGTTCCCGGCGATCGGAGTCACGCGTTGATTTCTTGAGGTAGCGCTCCCGGACGGTCCGCATTCTGCGCACCGTGTTTCCGTCGCACCTCAAGGGGATCCGCATGACCTCTCTTTCCTTTTCCGATCTCACCTTCCACTGGCCGGACGGCACCGTCGTGTTCGACGGCCTCGACGCCGTCGTCGGTCCGGGCCAGATCGGCCTCGTCGGCAGCAACGGTGCTGGCAAATCCACCCTGATGCGGCTGGTCACCGGCGGGTTGCGCCCGCTGCGCGGATCGATCACGGCGCCGGGACGGATCGGCTATCTGCGCCAGGACTTGGGCATGCAGACCGGTCAGCGGGTCGAGACGGTGCTCGGCATCGCCGAGGTGCGGGCCGCGCTGCACCGCATCGAAGGCGGCATCGGCGAGCCCGAGGACTTCGACACCGTCGGCGTGCAGTGGCAGATCGAGGACGAGGCGATCGCCCTGCTCGGCAAGCTCGGGCTCGACTACGTCGCCGGTTCAGTCGCCGACCTGGACCGCACCCTCGACACCCTCTCCGGTGGCGAAACCGTGCTGCTGGGGCTCGTCGCGGAACTCCTGCGCGAACCCGATGTGCTGCTGCTCGACGAGCCGACCAACAATCTGGACGCGGTCGCACGCGCCCGGCTCTACGAGGTGATCCGGCAGTTCGCCGGCACCGTCGTCGTGGTCAGCCACGACCGGGAGCTCTTGGACCGGATGGACGGCATCGCCGAGCTGCGGGCAGGCGAGATCCGTTCGTTCGGCGGCAATTTCGGCGACTACGAACGGATCATCGACCAGGAGCAGGAGGCGGCGCTGGCAGCGGTGCGTGATGCGCGCAGCGATGTGCGCAAGCAGGCGCGCGAGCTGGTCGACGCGCGGACGAAACTGGATCGCAGGCAGCGGTTCGCGCAGAAGATGCAGGACAACAAGCGCGTGCCGAAGATCGTGGCGGGGCTGCGCCGCAACGCCGCCGAGGTGTCGGCGGGCAAACTGCGCACCTCCCACATCGAGAAGCTCGACACCGCGCGCGAAACCCTCGACCACGCCGCGGAATCGGTGCGCGCGGATCGTGAGATCAGGATCGAGCTGCCCGGCACCCGGCTGTATCCGGGGCAGGACGTCGTCACGCTCGAGCAGGCGCGGCTGGCCAACGGCCCGGTGGTGGATCTGCGGGTGAGTGGCCCGGAGCGGATCGCGCTCACCGGCCGCAACGGTGCGGGTAAGACGACATTGCTGCGCCGGATCGTGGCGGAGCGGCCGAAGGTGGCGTGGCGGCTGCTGCCGCAGCGGCTCGACGTGTTCGATGAGCAGCGCAGCGTGTTCGAGAACGTGGCAGCGGCCGCTCCGCATGCCACCGCCGAGCAGATCCGGGGTCAGTTGGCGCGCTTCCTGTTTCGCGGCGGCGATGCCGATATCGCGGCCTCGGCGCTGTCCGGCGGGGAGCGATTGCGGGCCGCGCTGGCGACGCTGTTGCTGGCCGAACCCGCGCCGAAACTGCTGATGCTCGACGAGCCGACCAACAATCTCGACCTGCCCAGTCTGGCGCACCTGACTCAGGCGCTGGCCGGCTTCGAGGGCGCGCTGATCGTGGTGAGCCACGACGCGCGGTTCCTCGACGACATCGGGGTGACGCGCACCCTCGAGCTCACCCCCGACGGGCTGGTCGAGTAGGGCGGTGTCCCTGGAATCCGGCGGCCCGGCGCACGATCGCCGGGTACCGGAGCATGGTGGGGCCCAGCCACAGTGCGACCGCGGTGATCGCGAGCCACGGCCGCAGGTGCGGGCGCAGGCGCCGGATCCGGCCGTCGGGGGCGAGGTCGAGCACCATCGCCTCGGTCATCCGGAACGGGCCGAGTCTGGCCTCGCCCAACAGGATTCGGGTGTCGCCCGATCCGACGGTGTCGGTCCACCGCAGGTCGCTGATCGCGCGGTAGACGAGGGTCAACAGCGGGGCGAGGTCGGCCTGGCCGCGGAACACGAGCCGTCCCGAGACCGGCGAGACGAGTTCGGCGTCCTCGGTCAAGGTGTCGAGCAGTGCGGGGATGTCGTTGCCGACGGTGGCGCGCCGGAATCGGGCGACGGTATCGGTGTCCTGCTCGTCTGCGAGTGCGTCGGTCATGTTCGCGTCCCTTCCTTTCGGACGGATCTTCCGAATGAACCGACCGTATCCAGCTGGCTTGCAAAAAGCAATGGACTAGGATGGGTGACATGCCCAAACTGGAAATCGCCGATATCACGTGCTCGATCGCCCGCACGGTAGGCATCGTGGGGGAGCGCTGGACCCCGCTGATCCTGCGCGACCTGTTCCTCGGCATCACCCGCTTCGAGGACCTGCGCCGCGACCTCGGCATCGCCTCCAATGTCCTGACCGACCGGCTCGGTACCCTCCGCGAGCACGAGATCGTGGAAACCCGTGTGTACCAGGACAACCCGGTCCGCACCGAGTACATCCTCACCGACCGTGGCCGCGACCTCTACCCGATCCTGACAATGATCCTGGCCTGGGGCGACCGCTGGCTGTCCACCCCCGACGGCCCACCCCTGTCCGTCCTCCACCGCACCTGCGACCACCTCACCGAAGGCGTAGTCGTCTGCCGCCACTGCGGCGACCCCATCACCGTCGACAACGTCACCTGGCACCCCGGCCCCGGCGGCCGCCCCGGCCCCGGCGTAGCCCTGGTCGGCAACTACCTGACGCCCCTCCCGGATCGGCAATAGTCGCTACGCCTCGCGAGATCAGTCCGGCGTCCGATCGGCCGGATTCTCTGGGGCTCTTGACGATCGTTGTTTTGGTTGAATAGACTAAAACTACGAGAACGAGAGGGAGTGGTTCTGATGGGATATGGGCATTGGGATGACAGTGCTTATCGGGCGGGGAAGACGTTCCGCGCGCGGGCTGGGGTGGATGACTTCGGGTATACGGCCGAGATGCGGGAGCAGCCGTATGAGACGTGGTGTGCGCATCCGTCGCTTGATCCGTTCGGGGTGGGAGTGCGGGAGTGCCGGGATTCGGCGGAGCATGGGAACTCGTTGCCGGTGGCGGTGCTGTTCGATGTGACCGGGTCGATGGGGCGGGTGCCGCGGATCATGCAGGACAAGCTCGGGAAGTTGCACGGGCTGTTGAAGAGCAAGGGGTATGCGCAGGATCCGCAGGTCCTGTTCGGGGCGATCGGGGATGCCGATACCGATCGGGTGCCGTTGCAGGTGGGGCAGTTCGAGTCCGACAACCGGATGGACGAGCAGCTGCGGTCGATCCTGCTCGAAGGCGGTGGTGGCGGGCAGAAGTCCGAAAGCTATGAACTGGCCGCCTATTTCATGGCGGAGCATGTCGCGACCGATGCGTGGGAGAAGCGCGGGAAGCGGGGGTATCTGTTCGTGATCGGCGACGAGCTCAACAAGCCGCGGCTGGCCGCCCGGCACATCCGGTCGGTCATCGGGGATCACGTGCGGCGCGATGTGTCGGTCGAGTCGATCTACCGTGAGCTCGCGCAGCGCTGGCACATCTACTACATCCTGCCGAATCAGTCGTCCTACTACCAGGATCCGGAGATCGCCGAGCACTGGCGAGGTCTGCTCGGGCAGAACTTCCTGAAGCTCGACGATCCCGGCGCGGTGTGTGAGCTGATCGCGCTGACGATCGGGCTGGGGGAGGACCGGGTCGACGTCGACACCGGACTGGCCGACCTGCGCGATGTCGGATCGGTGGCCGAGGCCGACGCTGTCGGCCGGGCGCTGGGGTCGAAGCCGGTGCGCGGTGTGCGGGCGCTGCCGCCCGGTCGGTGAGGTACGAGAAGGATAAGGGGCGCAAGCATGTTCGGTGCCGGGCACATCGTCGTCGTCGATCTGGGATTCGGTGACGCGGGCAAGGGCGCGACCGTCGACTGGCTGTGTGCGGCGGAGGCGGGCCTCGGGGTGGCGGCGGTCGTGCGGTTCAACGGCGGTGCGCAGGCCGCGCACAATGTCGTCGCCGACGGCCGCCACCACACCTTCGCGCAGTTCGGCGCGGGGACCTTCCACGGTGTGCCGACACTGCTCTCGCGGCACATGCTGGTGGAGCCGATCGCGCTCGCCGCCGAATCCGAGCAGCTCGCCGCGGTCGGTGTGCGTGATCCGCTGGGACTGCTCGCCGTCGACGGTCGCGCCCTGCTCACCACGCCGATCCACATCGCGGCGAACCGTGCGCGCGAGGACGCGAGGGGTTCCTCGCGGCACGGCTCCTGCGGTCGTGGCATCGGCGAAACCGCGTGGTACGCACTCGAACACGAGGCGCCGACCGTCGCCGACTGCCGGACGCCCGTCGTCCTGCGCGCCAAGCTGGATCGGCTGGCCGCCCAGTACGACGAGCTGATCGGCCCGAGCGCGCACGGCTACGAATCGATCGACGCCCTGGTCGCGATGTACGGCGAGTTCGCCAGGGCCGTGCGCGTCACCGACGACGGTGAACTCGCGCGCACCGCCGGGCGCGGCAGGCTGGTGTTCGAGGGCGCGCAGGGCGTTCTCCTCGACGAATGGCGCGGATTCCACCCGCACACCACCTGGTCGACCGTCGAACCGCGCCATGCCCGCGCCATGGTCGCCGGGATCGGTGGCACCGTAACGGTTCTGGGTGTCACCCGCACCTACATGACCCGGCACGGCGCGGGTCCGCTACCGACCGAAGCGCCACTGGGACACCCGGAGCCGCACAACGGCACCGGCCCGTATCAGGGCGCGTTCCGGCAGGGCCACCTCGACCCGATCCTGTTGCGGTACGCGATCGAGGTCTGCGGCGGGATCGACGGGTTGGTCGTCAACCACCTCGACGTGCCCGCGACGCTGTGCGCCGCAGCGGCATACGACACCGGCGCGGGCATCGTCACCGAACTCATCCCGGGCCCATGGCGTGATCTCGACCACCAGCAGCGGCTCACCGACCAGGTGTCCGAGGCGACGCCGATCCTCGAGCCGGTCCGAGGTGACCCGGCGGACTGGCTCGCCGAGCATCTCCGCGTGCCGGTCGTGCTGACCGGCCATGGCCCGGAACGGCGTGACCGCGTCCTTCGTCTCGAACCATCGCTCGGCGCCGGTTCGGCGAACACTGTGCCGGTGGGCGGGGATCGCGGCGTCGCGGCTGCCGAACAGCCCGGATGAGGGAACGTCCGATAGCGGGCTGTGGGTTGCGCAGGCAGCGGGCTCGCGACGCCGACTGTGGGCACCGCGGCTTCGCCTCCGGGGCGCGCTTGCGGCAGGATGGGATGACGTGGAGCAATCCGTTGTGTCGATCGATGTCGTGACGTTGCGGTGCTGGGATGCCGACAGCGGGGTGCGCATCGGGATCGCCGCGCGCGAGTTCGCACCGTTCACCGGCGAACTCGCGCTGCCCGGCGTGCTGCTGGGGCGGGGCGAACGCCTCGCCGAGGCTGCCCGGCGTGCGGTGCACACCAAACTCGGCGTGCCGAGTGCGGCGATCGGCGCGGTCGGTCAGCTGGTCACCTTCGATGAGCCGCACCGTGATCCGCGCGGGCCGACGCTGTCGATCGCCATGTGGGCCGTCGTCGCCGAGCACGAAGGGCCCGCCGAGTGGGTCGATTTCGACGAGGTTCCCCCGCTGGCGTTCGACCACAACCGCATCGTCGACACCAGCCGCGGCCTGCTGGCCGGGATGCTGTGGAAAGACCAGGCCCTCACCCGCGCACTGACCGGGGAAGAGTTTCCCGCGACCCGCGCGGTCGACCTCAGCACGTCCTTGCACGGCACCCGCCCCGACCCGGCGAACCTCAACCGCACGCTGGCCGCGATCCCGGGTCTGGACCGCACCGGCGAACGGCGGCGGGTGAAGGCCACCGGTCGACCCGCCGTCGTGTGGGCGTTCAGCGACAGCGAGGCGTAACCGACGGCTGCCGGTCGTCCGGCCGCCGGGAGCGGGCAAACCCCGACCGCCCCCCGTGTTCGACTGTTCTCGGCGGCTGTGAGCCGGTGTGCGGGCTAGACCCGATCGGCGGGCAGGTCGTAGAGCGCGTAGGTCCGGCGCAGCACCGGATACGAAACATTGCGCACGGGAACGCCTCCCGTGGTCTGGCCGCATTCGCTCCCCGCGTGGGCGTGACCGTGCACCGCGAGGGTGGCACGACCCGCGTCGATCGCCGCACCCATGGCGTGACAGCCCAGTCCGGGATAGATGGACGTGGGTTCGCCGACGAGGGTGTCGACGACGGGGGAGAAGTGGGTGAGGGCGATCCGGGTATCGCAGTCGAGGGCGTCGAGTGCCCGGCGGAGGCGCTCGGCGTCGATCGGACCACGGCGCATCCTGGCCCGATGCTCCGCCGAGCCCGAGTCGGGATCACCCGGGTGCGCGGGGAAGCCACCGGAACCGCCCATCACCCCGGCGACCCCGATACGGTGCCCGCGAATCGTGAGCATCGTCGAATCACCGTCCAGGACAACGACACCGGTTTCGGTGAGCCGCCGCGTGATCCACTCGCCGTGGTGCTCGTCGTGGTCGTGATTGCCAAGGACGGCGATCACCGGAACCGGGAGATCGGCGAGTTCGGCGCAGAGCAGTTCGGTGTTGGCTCGGGTACCGCCCTCGGTGAGGTCGCCGGCCAGGAGCAACAGGTCGGCATGGTGATCGAGTCGAAGAAAGCCGGGCCGGAACTTGCCCGCGACGGCGGGTCGCAGGTGCAGGTCGGCGGTGGCGGCGAGACGGATCGGCGCGATGTTCCCCACCTGCCAAGGCAGCCACAGTGGGGCGCGGCTGTCAACGCCATTCTTCCTCCACCAAAGGGGTCGGGACAGCACACCCTGAGGGTTCGGCGGGTGGCCCCTGAGGTCTCTTCCGGTGTGCGGCCGAGGAGCGCAGAGTAGTAGCTACCCCACCGACCTCCGAAGGAAACCACGATATGCACTCCAGCTACGTGCACCACGTCAGGCAGCAGTTTTCCCGGTACGCGGACACCCGTTCGTACATCTACCTGCGGGAATCCGGGCGGGAGCTGGTCGAGGAGGTCGTCACCTACCGTGCACTCGACCGCGATGCCCGAGCGTTTGCCCAGTGGCTGTCGGAACGGCCCGAGTCGGCGCAGCCGGTGGTGTTGCTCTATCTCGACGGGATGGAGTTCCTGCGTGCCTTCCTCGGCTGCCTGTACGCCGGTGTCATCGCTGTCCCGGCGCCGCTGCCGCACGAGGACCGGGCCGCGCAGCGGGTGGGCGGCATCATCGCCGACTCCGGGGCACAGCTCGTGCTCACCACCACCGACTTCGCACCGCTGGTCGCCACCAGCACCACCGCCACTGTCGTCGCGACCGATCAGCCGCTCGGCGACGCCGACGCCTGGCAGCTGCCCGACCTCGACCTGGGCACGATCGCCTTCCTGCAGTACACCTCGGGATCGACGGGCACGCCCAAGGGCGTCGTCGTCACGCACCGCAATCTGCTGCACAACTTGGCGGCGATCTCCGCCGGGGGGCTGACCGCGGACTCGACCGGCGTCAGCTGGATCCCGCAATTCCACGACATGGGCCTGATCGGCATGCTGCTCGGCACGGCGTACTCCGGCGCGAACCTGGTGTTCATGGCGCCGACGACGTTCATCAAACACCCGGTGCGCTGGCTGCAAGCCATCGACCGGTACCGCGCGACGTTCACCGGCGCCCCGAATTTCGCCTACGACCTGATCCTGCGCCGGGTCAGCGACAAGCAGCTCGCCGAGCTCGACCTGAGCACCCTCGAAGTGGCGCTGAGCGGCGCCGAGCCGGTGCGGGCCCGGACCCTGGACGCGGTCCTGGAAAGATTCGCCCCCGCCGGGCTGCGCCCCACGGTGTTCCTGCCCGCCTACGGGCTGGCCGAGGTGACGCTGCTGGCCAGCGCCGCGACGATGGGCGCGCCGCTGGTGCGCTACGACCGGGCAGGCGATGCCCCGCTGGTCGGTTGCGGGCGCGCTCCCCACGGCCTCGAGATCCGCATCGTCGACCCCGCGACTCGCGAAGAACTGCCGGACGGCGCCACCGGGGAGATCTGGGTGCGCGGGGACAGCGTCGCCGCCGGGTACTGGAACCGGCCCGCCGAAACCCGCGAGGTCTTCGACGCTCATCTCGGCACCGAAGGCCCGTTCCTGCGGACCGGCGACCTCGGCCTGCTGCACGACGGCGAACTGTTCGTCGCGGGCCGCCTCAAGGATCTGCTGATCGTCAACGGCCGCAACGTCCACCCGACCGACGTCGAGGAACTCGTGCAGAACCTGCATCCGGCGCTGGCGGGCAACGCGGGCGCGGTGGTCTCGGTCGACGTGCTCGACCGGGAACGGATGGTGGTGATGCAGGGCGTGAAACCGGACCTGCTCGGTGAGACCACGCTCGCCGAGCTGACCTCCGCGATCAAGATCGCGGTGGCCCGCGGGTTCGATGTGCCCGCGCCGAACGTCGTGCTGGTCGCCGCCCGATCCGCACGCTCGGTGCATCGCACCACCAGCGGCAAAGTCCAGCGTGGCTCGATGCGCGAGGCGTTCCTCACCCATAGCCTCGAACGGGTTCTGCACGAGGATCTCGAACCGGCGCTGAGCCGATCACTGACCGTCTGATCGATCCGTACCCAGCCAGGAGCCGACCATGTTCAGCACCACCACCCACACGTCGAACACCGTCCAGGACTGGCTCGTCGAGCGGGTCGCCGACTACCTCGGCCGTTCCCCCCACCAGGTGGATCCGGCGACTCCGCTGGCCGAACTCGGGATGGACTCGGTCTCGGCGGTGTCGCTGTGCGGGGAGATCGAGGACCGCTGGTCCCTCGAGATCGACCCGACGCTGGTCTTCGACTATCCCACCGTCGCCGCCATCGCCACCTATCTCGCCGACGAGTTCGTCCTCGCGGCATGAGCGACATCGCCATCGTCGGTCTCGACTGCCGCTTCCCCAGCGCTGCCGATCCCGCCGCGCTGTGGCAGCTGCTGATCGACGGCCGCGACGCGATCTCGGCGGTGCCCGCGAATCGCTGGCACGCCGAGGACTTCCACGACCCGGCGGGCGGGCCCGGCACCATCAACACCCACAGCGGCGGGTTCATCGACGACGCCGACGCGTTCGACCACGAGTTCTTCGGGATCACCCCGCACGAGGCCGAGGCGATGGACCCGCAACAGCGGCTGCTGCTGCAAGCGACCTGGCGCGCATTCGAGGACGCGACGCTCGACCCCAGGGGCCAATCCGGTTCGCGCACCGGGGTGTACATCGGGGTGATGGCCAATGAATGGGCCAACCTGCAGATGTCGGATTACGCCGCGATCACCCCGCAGCACGGATCGGGCAACGGCTACTTCATGACCGCCAACCGGCTGTCCTATCAGCTCGACCTGAAGGGCCCGAGCCTGGCGGTCGACACCGCCTGCTCGTCGTCGCTGGTAGCGGTCCATCTCGCCTGTGCCGCACTGGCTTCCGGCGAATGCGACCAGGCCGTGGCCGGCGGCGTGAATCTGGTGCTCACTCCGGCGGTCGGCGTGTTCTACACCCAGGCGGGGCTCTCGGCGCCCGATGCGCGCTGTAAACCGTTCAGCGGCAACGCGGATGGAATCGTCCGGGGTGAAGGCGTTGCGGCGCTGGTGCTGCGCCGCCTGGCCGACGCGCAGGCGGCGGGGCTGCCGATCTACGCGGTGATCAAGGGCAGTGCGGTGAACTCCGACGGGCGCAGCAACGGCATCACCGCGCCGAACCGGTGGGCGCAGCAACAGGTGATCGGCGAGGCGTACCGCAGGGCCGGAGTCGAGGCAGGGGCGGTCGATTTCCTCGAGGCGCACGGCACCGGGACGGTGCTCGGGGACATGATCGAGGTCAAGGCGCTGGGCGGGCTGCACGGGCGCGATCGTGCGAAGGCCTGCGGAATCGGTTCCATCAAAGGCAATCTGGGCCACACCGAGGGCGCGGCGGGTGTCGCCGGGATCATCAAGGTCGCGCTGAGTCTGCACCATGGCATAGCGGCGCCGACCAGGTTCGCCGACCAGGAGAATCCGCGGTTGCAGCTGGAACGCAACGGGCTGCGCCTGCTCGCCGAACCGATGCCGCTCGACGGACCGTCGCTGGCCGGGGTCAGCAGCTTCGGCATCGGCGGCACGAACGCGCACCTCGTGCTCGGCGGTGCGCCGATGGCGGAGGACGCGCCCGCGGGTGGCGGTGGAGTACTCACCGTGTCGGCCGACAATGCGAAAGGGCTGGAGCGCAACGCACTGCGCATGGCGCAGCTGCTGAACTCGGTTCCCGAGGATCGGTTCGCGCAGGTCTGCTGGACGAGCAACCGGGTGAAGTCGTCGGGGCGGCACCGGCTCGCGGTCGTTGCCGCCGACCCGGCCGAGGCGATCACGCGGCTGCGCGACGGTGCGGAATCCGGTGTGGCGGGGCCGGTTCGGGCAGGCTGGATGTTCACCGGCCAGGGGTCCCAATTCGCCGGAATGGCGCGGCCGCTGGACGCCGTGAGCGGGTCGTTCCACCGGGCGCTGCGGACCGTCGACGCGGCGATGACGGCGCATCTCGGCTCCTCGATCCGCGAGCTGCTGCTCGACGACAACGCCGTCATCGATCGCACCGAACTCGCGCAGCCGGCGATCTTCGCCATGGAATACGCGCTGGCACAGTCACTTGCCGACGCGGGCGTGCGCCCCGCCTGGGTGATCGGGCACAGCATCGGGGAATTCACGGCGGCGGCCGTGGCCGGAGTCGTCGACCTCGAAGACGCGTGCCGCCTGGTCGTCGCCCGTGGTCGGCTGATGCAGCAATTGCCAGACGGGGGTGGGATGCTCGCGGTCCGAGCGACGCGCGCACAGCTCGCCGACCTGCTCGACGGCGAGCCAGAAGTGGCCTTGGCGGCCGTGAACGGGCCCACCGATCTCGTGCTTTCCGGTGCCGCGACGGCGCTCGACCGGATCCGGACGGTCCTGGCCGAGCAGCAGGTGGCCGCCAAGCCGCTCACCGTGTCGCACGCGTTCCACAGTCCGCTGATGGCGCCGATGCTGGAGAAGTTCGCGGACGTCGCCCGGGAATGCGCCTACCGGGCACCGGCTCTGCCGATCTACTCGACCGTGCGCGGGCGGCTGCTCGACCCGGCCGAGATGATGGACGCCGAGTACTGGGTCGAACATGTCCGTGCCACCGTGCTTTTCGGCGACGCGCTGGCGGCGGCGGTCGAGGCCGACCCCACCCACGTCGTCGAGATCGGCCCGCGCCGCATGCTGACCCCGCTCGTCGGGCGGCTGCGACCCGATCTGCTGCCGCGGTGCCTGACGCCGAGCCCCGGGCCCGGCGCGAGTGGCCGTGAACTCGCGGAAACCGTTGCCGCGCTGCACCGCGACGGTCTCGATCCCGACTGGGATCACCTGTACGACGCCGAACAGCGCGTCCGCCGTCGGCTGCCGGTCTACGACTTCTCGACCGAGCACCGCTTCTGGCTCGAACCGACCACCCTCACCCCACCTGCCACCCCGGCGGAGGCCACCACCATGGACCAGGACACCACCATGGACCAGATGATCGCGCTCTTCCGTGAACAGAACGCGCTGCTGGCGAGCATGGCGCCGGGCGCGACGGCGACCCGCGCACCTGGCGCCACCGCCCCCCTCGCGCCGGGTACCGCGACCCTCGCCTCGCCGCAGGCGGGTCCCACAGTCGATCCGGGCACGATCGCCGGCATCGTGCGCGCGGAGTGCGGCCGGGTCAGCGGGTACTCCGTCGATCGGCTCCGCGATACCGAAACCCTCACCGGCGAGCTCGGATTCGACTCGATGATGCTGTCGGACCTGTTCGGTGGCCTGATGCGCAAGCTGCCGGGACTGCAGGTCGACCCCTCCTGGCCGAGCGCCGCGACCACACTCGGCGACGTCGTCGGCTACGTCACCGGTCAGGTCGCCGGGACACCCACTCCGGCCCCGACCGTTCCCGCTCCGGCGCCGGTCGTGCCGGAAACGCCTTCGGTGGCCGTCACCCCGGAGTACCGGATCGCCGACTTCCCCGAGGTGAAGGCGATCGAGGACCGGCTCTCCGGCGCTGCGGCACTGGGCCTGGACAACCCGTACTTCCTCGTCAACGACGGCGTCACCCGCGACACCTCGCTGATCGACGGTGCTCCGGTGGTGAACTTCTCCAGCTACAACTACCTGGGGCTGTCCGGGCACCCGGCGGTCGTCGCGGCCGTGCAGGACTCCGTCGCCCGCTACGGCAGCTCCTGCTCGGCCAGCCGGGTGCTGTCCGGCGAGAAGCCGGTGCACCGGGAACTGGAGGCCGAACTCGCCGCGCTGCTGGGCACCGAGGACGCGATCGCGCTGGTCGGCGGCCACTCCACGAATGTCACCATCATCGGGCACCTCGTCGGTCCCGACGACCTGGTGATCCACGACAGCCTCGCCCACGACAGCATCCTGCAGGGTTGCGTGCTGTCGGGCGCGACGCGAAGGCCGTTCCCGCACAACGACCATGCCGCTCTCGACCGGCTGCTCGGCGAGCTGCGGCACCGCTACCGCCGGGTCCTGATCCTCATCGAGGGCGTCTACAGCCAGGACGGCGACATTCCCGACCTGCCCGCGATCATCGAGATCAAGAAGAAGCACCAGGCGCTGCTGATGATCGACGAGGCGCACAGCGTCGGCGTGCTCGGCGCGCACGGCGGCGGCATCGGCGAGTACTTCGGCGTCGACCGCGGCGACGTCGAATTGTGGTCGGGCACCATGTCGAAGGCACTGGCCGGATGCGGGGGATATGTGGCGGGCAGCGCGGAGCTGATCCGCTTCCTGAAGTACACGACGCCCGGGTTCGTCTACAGCGTGGGCATGACGCCGATGAACGCCGCCGCCTCGGCGGAAGCGATCCGGCAGCTGCGGGCCGACGGCACAGCGCTGGGGCGTCTGCGGCACAACGCGCGACTGTTCCTCGAACTGGCCCGCGCCGCCGGGATCGACACCGGCGACAGCCACGACACCCCGATCATCCCGTGCATCGTGGGTGATTCGCTCAAGACGATGCGACTGTCGAACACGCTGCTGCGCCGCGGCATCAACGTCAATCCGATCATCTACCCCGCGGTGCCGGAAGACCTGGCGCGGCTGCGCTTCTTCGTCACCGCCTGCCACACCGAAGAGCAGATCCGCGACACCGTCGCGATCCTCGCCGAGGAGCTCCGCGCCACGACTTGATCTGCCGCCGTTGGCTTGTCGTTCAACGGGGCAACCGGTGTGCGCGGCGCCGGTGAAACGTCGATGAACACCGTCGTGGCGGCCTCGCTGGGCCGTCCGCGCTCCCGCATCGTGAGGACATGCGCGAGCTGTCGGCCCCCGCGAAGGTCCTCGTGGCACTGGTCACCGCCCTGGTGACTCTTCCGCTGCTGTGGTCGGCCGCGGGCTCCGACACCACCTTCGACGATCCGGGTGTCGCGATCGATCCGGCGGCCGCGTTCGGCATGCCACGCCGGGGTGGACCGGAGGCGAAGGTCGTCGTCATCGGGATCGACGGATTGCTCTTCGACAAGGCCGACCGTGCCCAAGCCCCGCGACTGCGGCACCTCGCCGCGCAGGGGCTGCTCTCGCGCGGCAGCATCGCCGGGCACATCACCGTCTCCGGGCCGTCGTGGGCGAGTGTGCTGACCGGGGTGTGGGACACCGCGCACGGCATCACCGGCAACGAGTTCGACGCGAGCCCGTTCCTGGCCTACCCCAGCGTCTTCACCCGGATCGAACGCGCCGACCCCACGCGGCACACCGTGTCGATCGGCACCTGGCACCAGATCGCGACCATCGCCGCCAGTGGTGACCGGCGGGCCGACGTCGCCCTGACCACCTCGCCCGACCCTCGCGACAGCGACGAGGCGCTCACCGACGCGACCACCGCGACCGAGGTGGTCGCCGCGATCGAGCGGAGCGGGCCCGATCTGGTGTTCACCCACCTCGACCAGGTCGACCTGGCCGGTCATCAGCACGGTGGCGCATCGCGCGCCTATCTCGCCGCCATCCGCCGCGTCGACGTGCTGGTCGGGCAGATCGTCGCCGCCGTCGACCGGCGCGCCGCCGGGCATCCACGTGAACAGTGGACCGTGCTGGTCACCACCGATCACGGCCACCTGCCGACGGGTGGGCACGGCGGCCAGACACCCGCCGAGACCGCCAATTTCGTCATCGCCCGCGGCGCCGACTTCACCTCCGGCGCCACGACCAGCGCGTACACGCTGATCGACATCACCCCGACCGTGCTCGACCTGCTCGGCGTCCCGCCCGGCCGCCTCGACGGTCACAGCCTGCGCACGCGGCGGGCAGCGATCGACGAACGCTGATCGAACCGCAGGTCGGAGGCCGATTTCGGGCCGAGTCGGGACCGTCGCACGCCCGTGACCGCCGGGAATGGAACGCCTGGTCGGTGTGGGGACTAAAGTTGGTGGTCCGGGCGGTTGCAGCACTCGGCCGAAGGGTCCGAATGCAGCGTGAGAGGCGGTGGCATGACTCGACAACTCGGCGAGGCGAAGGTTGGGCAGGAGTCCACCGGCGCCCCGCGGACCGACGGTGCCCCGGCGACCCCCGAACCCGCCAAACAGTCCCCGACCGCCTCCGTGCCCAGCTCGGCATCGCGGCGCGTGCGGGCCAGGCTCGCGCGCCGGATGACCGGTCAGCGCGGCATCGCGGCGGTGAAGCCGGTCCTGGAACCGCTGGCCACCGTCCACCGGGAGCTGTACCCGAAGGCCAATCTGGCGCTGCTGCAGCGCGCCTTCGACGTCGCCGACGAACGGCACGCCAAACAGTTCCGTAAGTCGGGCGACCCGTACATCACCCACCCGCTGGCGGTCGCCAACATCCTCGCCGAGCTCGGCATGGACACCACCACGCTGGTCGCCGCCCTGCTGCACGACACCGTGGAGGACACCGGCTACTCGCTCGAGCAGCTCAAAGAGGAGTTCGGGCAGGAAGTCGCCCACCTCGTCGACGGCGTCACCAAGCTCGACAAGGTCAACCTCGGCGCGGCCGCCGAAGCCGAGACCATCCGCAAGATGATCATCGCCATGGCGCGGGACCCGCGCGTGCTGGTGATCAAGGTCGCCGACCGGCTGCACAACATGCGCACCATGCGCTTCCTACCGCCGGAGAAGCAGGCCAAGAAGGCCAAGGAGACCCTCGAGGTGATCGCGCCGCTGGCGCATCGCCTCGGTATGGCCACGGTCAAATGGGAGCTCGAGGACCTCGCCTTCGCGATCCTGCACCCCAAGAAGTACGACGAGATCGTGCGCCTGGTCGCCGACCGCGCGCCCTCGCGCGACACCTACCTGGCCAAGGTGCGCGCCGAGATCGTCAACACCCTCGCCGCCTCGCGGATCAACGCGATCGTCGAAGGCAGGCCCAAGCACTACTGGTCGATCTACCAGAAGATGATCGTCAAGGGTAAGGACTTCGACGACATCCACGACCTGGTCGGCATGCGCATCCTGTGCGACGAGGTCCGCGACTGCTACGCCGCCGTCGGTGTCGTGCACTCGCTGTGGCAGCCGATGGCGGGCCGGTTCAAGGACTACATCGCGCAACCGCGTTACGGCGTCTACCAGTCGCTGCACACCACCGTCGTCGGCCCGGACGGCAAGCCGCTGGAAGTGCAGATCCGCACCCAGGACATGCACCGCACCGCCGAGTTCGGCATCGCCGCGCACTGGCGCTACAAGGAGACCAAGGGCAAGCACTCCGGTGACGCCGCCGAGGTCGACGACATGGCCTGGATGCGCCAGCTGCTCGACTGGCAGCGGGAAGCCGCCGACCCGGCCGAGTTCCTCGAGTCGCTGCGCTTCGACCTCAAATCGCCGGAGATCTTCGTGTTCACGCCCAAGGGCGATGTGATCACGCTGCCGCAGAAGTCGACCCCGGTCGACTTCGCCTACGCCGTGCACACCGAGGTCGGGCACAAGTGCATCGGTGCCAGGGTCAACGGCAGGCTCGTCGCGCTGGAACGGCAGCTCGAGAACGGCGAAGTCGTCGAGGTGTTCACCTCCAAGGCGCAGAACGCCGGACCGAGCCGCGACTGGCAGAACTTCGTAGTCTCGCCACGCGCGAAGGCCAAAATTCGCCAGTGGTTTGCCAAGGAGCGCCGCGAGGAAGCGCTCGAAAGCGGCAAGGAGCAGATCTCCAAGGAGGTCCGCCGGGTCGGGCTGCCGCTGCAGCGGTTGATGAGCGTCGACGCCATGACCGCGGTCGCGCACGAACTGCACTACTCCGACATCTCCGCGCTCTACACCGCCGTCGGCGAGCACCAGGTGTCCGCGCACCATGTGGTGCAGCGGCTCATGGCCCAGCTCGGTGGCATCGGTGACGTGGAGAACGAGCTCGCCGAACGGTCGACCCCGTCGACCACCCCGAGCAGGCAGCGGGTCACCGGCGACGCGGGTGTGCTCATTCCCGGCGCCTCCGGCACCGTGGCGAAGCTGGCCAAATGCTGCACGCCGGTGCCGGGCGACGAGATCATGGGCTTCGTCACCCGCGGTGGCGCGGTGAGCGTGCACCGCACCGACTGCACCAATGCCGGATCGTTGCAGTCGCAGGCCGAGCGGATCATCGACGTCGAGTGGGCGCCGTCGCCGTCGTCGGTGTTCCTGGTCGCCATTCAGATCGAGGCGCTGGACCGCACCAGGTTGCTGTCGGATGTCACCAAGGTGCTGGCCGACGAGAAGGTCAACATCCTGTCCGCGTCGGTGGCCACCCACGGCGACCGGGTCGCGATCAGCAAGTTCACCTTCGAGATGGGCGACCCGAAGCATCTGGGCCACCTGCTCAATGTCGTGCGCAATGTCGAGGGCGTCTACGACGTCTACCGGGTGACCTCCGCCGCCTGACCCCGAATTCCCGCGAGGGCACCGTCGTTCGCGACGGTGCCCTCGTCTTTTCCGAGCCGCCCGGATCGCCAGGCGATTGCTGAGACAACGGTGTTTGCCGGGGGCAGTGAAAGGGCCACTTTGGGCAGCGGTTGGGAGTCCCGGAATCTGTTACGGTTTACTGCGTTTCAACGCTCCACTGGTCAGCCGAAACGGACTGTGATGCGGATCGATATGGCTCGGTGCACGACACGACTCACGGCGACGATGATCTCGTTCGTCGTCGCTTCGGTGACGGCATCGGCAGGTGTGGCCTCCGCGGACGAGGGCGCGCCCGACGCTCCCTCCACCCAGGTATCGATCTCGGCGTGTCCGGCACTGTACGCCTTGGGGATTCAGGGCACAGGCGAATCGTCACCGGACGCTGCGACCAGTACCGACACCGGCATGCTGTCGACGGTCTTCCGGCCGATGTTCGCCAAGGCTGCTGAGCCGGGGCTGGTCGATCGCGCGTATGTGCCGTACGAGGCCGGATTCGGTGGCGCGGTACCGGGTGGGGCTGTGCCCTACACACAATCGGTCGACGGTGGACTCGAGCGGCTGCGGTCGATGACCGCCCAGGTCTTGCAGCGCTGCCCCGACTCGCGGATCGCGGTGGTCGGGTATTCCCAAGGCGCCCACGTGGCCTCGCTGTTCGCCCAGGAAGTGGGCGCGGGCACCGGCAAGGTGCCCGCCGACAAGGTCGCCGCGGTCGCGTTGTTCGCCGACCCGACCCGTGGCACGAACGCCCCGGTGTTCCCCGGCGCGCCCGACCGGACGACGCCGAGCGCGGCACCCGGTACCTCGGGTGAATCGCTCGACGCTGTCGCCGCGGTGCGCCAGGCCCCCGCGCCAGGCGGTGGGCTCGGAGCGAGCGGCACTCAGCCCGCCGACTTCGGCAAGCTCACGGGCCGGGTCGCGAGCTTCTGCGCGACAGGTGATCTCGCCTGCGATGCGCCGCAGGGTGCCCCGCTCCTGCGGGCGGTGACCAATCTCGTCAGCCAGGTGAAACTGTCCGGCGGCGACCCGATCGGCTCGCTGGTCTCGATCGCGCAGGCGCTGGCCTACACGTCCATCAAGACGGCCTCGACGGTCGTCAACGAGGACATCTCCGGCAGCACGCTCGCGGATGTCTCGCTCTCGCCGAAGAAGTCGATCTCCCAGCGCATCGCCGACGCCTCCGACCCGCGCAACCAGCTCGATGTGAACGCCACCTACCAGGCGCTGCTGAAGGTCGGCATGATCGGGCTCAACGCCGTCACCACCGTGGTGAAGACCCTGCTCAACCCGGCGAGCATCGCCGAATTGGCCACCGCGACACTGTCGAATCCGCTGGTCGGGCTCACCTTGCTCGGCACCAAGCTGGTCGGCGCCGTGCCGCAGCTGGTACCGCCGACCACCGGGATCCGGCTGGTCAGCGAGGCGTACACGGCCGTCCAGCAGAACATCACCGACAACTCCGAGCTGCTCGACGTGACCACCTGGGTGCGCTACTGGGACACCACGCAACGCCACGACGCGTACTCGCGCATGGGCGTCGGCGCGCAGGGCGCGACCCCGACCCAGTACGTCGCGGACTGGCTCGCCGCGGTCGCGCGAGACGCCGCGGGCGCCTCCGGACGGGGTGCGGTGCCGGTCGGCGGGTCGGACCAGCGCAGTGCCGGAATCTTCACCAGCCCGACCGGCGCGTCTACGACGCCCACACCCTCCCGTGGGGGACAATTTCCGTTCGGGACAGGAGCCGATGGCGCCTCATCCGGTGGCGCGTCGACTCCGCCTGCCGCGTCACCCGGAACCATCGCTCCCACCACCCGTCCGTTCTCTGTGAACTGATCACCGAGAGGTCTGCAATGCGAATCGATGTGCCCGGCGCCGCGGAAAGGGGGGAATGTTGAAGTCGTACAACGAACTGTCGCGCTGGTATTCGGCGCTCGAGCCAGAGACCGAGGCAGCCGACCCTGCGCGCCAGGACACCGCCGACCAGGCGGCGGGCGAGGACGACGGCCTCGACCGATATTCGCAGCGCCCCGAGCGCGCCCCGTCCGCCGACCAGGCAGCCGAGCCCACCGGGCCCGAGCTGTCCACCACGGCAGGGGACGACTCGGACCGCACGACCGGCCTCGACACCGATCGCCGGGACACCGACGACGGCTACGACAACTCGGCCTACGGCGCCCAGCCGTACCCGATCGAACCCGAGCCCGAACCGGAGCCGGCGCCGCCCGCCGAACTGGCCGCGCGGCGCCGCGAATTCACCGGCGGCTGGTCGGACTGGGTCGCCGAACCCGCACCGGGCCCCGATGACGACTACGACGCCCGACTGGTCCAGTTCCCCTGGCCCGACGCCGCGGCCGACGACTACGACGAGGCGCGGGTACTCCAGCCTTCCGGCGCGCTGCGCGCGAAAACCCGCCGCAACCGCACCTGGATCGTGCTCGCCGTCGCGGTACTCGTCTTCGTCCTCGCCGCGACCGGCGTGTTCTTCCTGCTGCTCGGCCGCGGCGGCGACACCGCCGAACGCGCGGCGCCCCTGCACTTCGTGGCGGGCAACATGGCCGCCGACCCGCAAGGTCCCTGCCCGACCGAACGCACCGAGACGGTGGTGCGCAGCGCCGAAGCGGGCGGCACCGGCTCGGGCCCCGACGCCGTGCTCGCCTTCCAGTACGCCTACTACGTGAACCGATCGGGGGAGCAGGCCAGGGCGCTGGCCGCCCCCGGCGCCGCTGTCTCGCCGGCCGCCGTGATCCAGCGCGGTATCGACTCCATCCCGGTGGGGACCACCCACTGCGTGCGGATCACCACCGTCGCCGCGGACCGGTACACGGTGGAGGTCACCGAGTTCCGGCCCGCGGGCGCACCGGCCACCTACACCAAGCAGTCGGTGCGGACCGCGCTGATCGGCGATCGCACGCTCATCACGGGCATCGCGGCAGGGTAAGGAGCAGAGGCGATGACAGACGACTGGAGCCGATGGCTCGACGAAGCCCCCGAGGGGGAGCCGTCGGGTGACGTGGCGCGTGATCCGGCTCCGGTGGTGCGGTTGCGGCGCAAGAGCGGTGAGCGCGCCGAGGGCGGGCGCAGGCCGATCCTGGTGGTCGGCGGCTGTGGCGGCGCGGGCACGACGACGACGGCGCTCGGGCTGGCGGGCGAATTGGTCACCGAGGGCGCCACCGTGGCGGTGGACGCCACCGCGGCGGGCAGCGATCTTGCCCTGCGCGGCGCCGACAAGCACCTGCATCCGGTGAACCTGCAGTCGTGGGTCTACGGCCGCGGCGACGACGAACCGGCCCCGCTCGAGGACTGCCTGTCCCGGTCGACCTCCGGGTTCGGACTGCTCTGGCGCGACGCGACTCCGCTGCGGCGGCGCGCGACATATCTCACTGTCGCCAGGGCTTTGGACAACGGTGGGTACACGGCGGTCTACGACGGTGGCAACCCGATTGCCGGTCGGCAACTGCGCCCGCTGCTCGACGACGCCGATATCGCACTGGTACTGGCGATTCCGGCCCGCGTCGACGCCGCCAACCGCCTGCGGGTCACGCTGGAATGGCTCGACGACCACTACGGTGACGATGGCGCCGGTGTCGTCGCCGACACCACCATCGTTGTCTCACACCAGTATTCGCACGACGACTCGCGGGTAGCCGAGCATTTGCGCGAGCATCTGTCCGGCTGGGTGCGCGAGGTCGTCGAGATCCCCTACGACCCGCATCTGGCCCGCGGTGAGCTGGTTCGGCACAGCGAACTGACCGAGGCGACGCGTGCGGCATATGGGCGGTTGCTCGCCGGGGTGGCATCATGACGGCCGCTATGAATCTTCGTCGTCGTCGTGAACCGGCGCCCGCCGGAATCGGTGTCGTCGCGCCGCCCGAATCGCTGCGCGCGCCGATCTGGGATCGTCCGGTGCCCGGGGTTGGCCGGGCGCCGCTGGTGTGGCTGCTCGGCGTGCACGGTGGCTCCGGCGCGACCACGCTCGCCCACGTGCTCGCCCCCGCCGCCGACGCCCGCGGCCGGTGGCCCGGTGTGTTCGACCGGGAATCCCCCTATGTCGTCCTGGTCGCGCGCGAGACCATCTCCGGCCTCACCCGCGCGCACGACCTGCTGCGCCAGCACCACGCCGGGCTCGCCGGTCCGTCGCTGGTGCTCGGGCTGATCACGGTCGCCGCGCGCCCGGGACGGGTACCACCGGAGATCCGGCGGTACCGGGATGTGGTCGGCTCACTCGCCGGGCACGTCTGGCAGGTGCCGTGGATCGAGGAATGGACCCTGGTCGAGTCCGAGGCGCTGCCGGTGTGGTCACCGGGCGACGACGTGGCGCCGCGCAAGCGCCGGGTCGATCCGCTCGACGAGGTGCCCGCCGAGATCGGTGAGCTCGGAACCGATCTGGTCGCCGCGATCCGCGCGAGTATCGACGGGCCTGGCCCGGGGGAGGGTCGATCGTGAACGCCGGGCGGTCGGGCCGCCGGTGGTGTACAAACGGTTGTCGGCGTCGAAGTGTTTGTGGCACAACACCTTTACAGTGGGAGAAAGGCACCCGATGAGCATGATCCTCCTCGCCGTGCAGGACACGTACGGCACCGTCCTGGCCCAGGTGGGTAATCCGACACCGGAAGCTCCTCCCGGCTCGGAGAAGATCCTGCAGCTGGTGCGATACCTCACCTGGTTCGTGCTGTTGTCGGGCATCTGCGGCATCACCTACGCGGGCGGCAAGTTCGCCTGGGAGCGCTGGACCGGCGGTGGCCTCGAGTCGCCGAAGATGGTGGCCGGCGCCATGATCGGCGGTGTCGTCGCGACCAGCGCGGGCACCATCATGAACGCGGTCATCGGTACGTGATCACCGTGCTCGCCTATAAGCAGATCCCGGCCGACGTGCTGGCGCCGATGATGCAGCTGCTGAACTGGCTGCTCTGGTTCGTCCTGCTGTCGTGCCTTGCCTGGATGATCCTGTCGGCGGGTCGGCTGTGGATCGCGTTCCGCTCCGACCTGGCCGTCAACGACGCCTCACACGGCGTCCTGATGAGCCTGCTCGGCGCGGCGGTCGCCAGTACCGCCTCCGCGATCGCGCTGGCGTTCCTGCCGGCGTGAGGGTTCGGACGGAAAGATGAATTCCACAGTGACACGGCCGGTCGCGGTCGGCATCGCCCTGCTGGCCGCGGCGGTCGGCTGCGGCGGTGGCGACGACGCGGGCCCCGACCTGTCCGCCGCACCGACCGGGGTGCGCTGGCAGGACTACCAGGGCATCGCCCTGCCCCAGTCCGACCAGGGCCCGGCGACGGTGGCCCAGGGCGCCGCAACGGGTTTCGAGCATTCCCCGCGCGGGGCAGGGCTGGCGGCGCTGACCCACACCATCCGGCTGTCGGTGGCGCCCGACAACCAGTGGGCCACCGTGGTGAATCAGGAACTCGTGCCGGGTCCGGCCCGCGACGAGTGGGCGATCAATCGCGTGCAGCTGTCGATCACCGGGCCCGCCGCGCCGGAGTACGCGCCGAGATTGTTGGGTTACAAAATCACCGAATACCGTGACGAACAGTCCCGGGTCGATGTCTATACCGAATATTCGGACAGATCCAGGGCGGTGAACCACACCACGGTCAGCTGGTACGGCGGAGACTGGCGACTGCAGTTACCCGATCCGCAGTCCACCGACCGGCCCGTCGACGCGATCGACGAATTACCCACCGACATTGTGACATTGGAGGCACCGACGTGAGCGAGAAGGAGCCGGGCGCGCGCGACCGCGCTTCTTTCGGCATGATCGCCTCGGGTGCCCTGCTCGCCCTGATCCTGGTCGTCGGCGCGGTCGTGTACTTCACCAGCAGCGACGCCGAGACCGACAGCGCGCCGCCGCCGGCGCAGGCCGCGGGCGGAACGGGTTTCGCCGATCCCGAGATCGATCTGCTCGGCAGGCGCGTCGACGTGCCGAACAACCCGGCGGGTCAGCCGCTGGCGCAGGTACCGGGAACCCAGCGCACGCCCGTCGATTCGGACTGGCTGACCGGGGCGCCGGAGGGCACGACGAAACCGCATGGCTGGCAGCGGGTGTACGGCGCCTCGGTGCCGTTCTCCACCTCCGACGGGCCGACCAGGATCTCCGACGGTCTGGCCGTCGGCTACGCGCGGACCCCGCAGGGCGCCGCGCTCGCCGCCGCGCAGATCACCTACCGGCTCAACGCCAGGCCCGCCGATCGCGACCTGTACGTCACGCAGGTGCGGGTCAGTTCGGCGCAGCTGGCCGCCTACGACTCGGCGCTGTCGAGCGACCGGCTGCCGAAACAGCAGCCGGAGAAGGTGACCCGCTACTTCGTGGCATCGGACGCGTTCAAGATCGACGATTACGCCGACGACATGGCCATCGTGCGACTCGCCTCGCGCGGTCCGGTCATCGACGGCAAGCAGTTGTATGCCGCCATGCGGATGATCGTGGTGTGGGACGAGGGCGACTGGCGGCTCAAGCCGTCGACCACGACCAATACCCAGACCGAATATGTGGAATCGCTGGCGGGGTGGACGAAATGGTGAGCATCGGTGTACAGCAGCACAGCCCGGATCGATTCCCTGCGGACCATCGAGGGGTGCCAACAATGCTGAGGCGGATCGTCACAATATTCGCGGTGATCTTCACCGTGATGATCGCGACGCCGACGGTGGCCTACGGCCAGACCTACGGCTTCGACCAGGCATGCAACGAGCTGCACGACACACTCGACAGTGTCGCCATTCCCGGTGTATCCCTCGGGGACGCCGCCTCGGCGGTGTGCAAGGCGGGCAATGCCGCCACCCATCCCGGCGACGCGGCGACCGCGGTCAAGGACAAGGCGTGGGACTCCACCTTCGGTAAGGTGGTCGACTCGCTGATGAAGGGTCTCGGCGAGGCGCTGATCCTGGCGCTGACCTTCTGGATGAAGGTGCCCAACGAGGCGGTGAGCGACTCGGGCGCCCTGTTCACCAAGATCAACGACTACACCTATCAGATCCAGATGTTGTTGCTGATCGCCTCGGTGATCATCACCGGTGGCAGATTGGCCGAGGCCAGACGCGGGGCGGCCGTCAGCGAGGCCGCCGAATCGTTCCGGCTCTTCGCCCGGGTCGTGTTCAGTTCGTGGATGCTCGGCGCGGTGATCGTCGCGGGCACCAGGGCCTCGGACCGGTTCTCCGAGTGGATCATCGAGGACGCGACCGGCGGCAATGCCAAGAACATGGCCGAGTTGATGGTGAAAACGTCCAAGCTGCAGGCGTTCTCGCCCGGTCTGGTGCTGATCATCGCGATCGTCGGTCTGCTCGGCGCGCTCGCCCAGATCGTGCTCGCCATCGTCCGGCAGGGTCTGCTGGTGGTCGCCGCCGGCGTGCTGCCACTGGCCGCGGCCGCGTCGGCGACCGGGACCGGTAAGCAGTCGTATCAGAAGCTGGTCGGCTGGATCATCGCGTTCATGCTGTTCAAACCGGTCGCCGCGATCGTGTACATGATCGCGTTCACCACCGCGGGACACGTCGACGAGACGACGACCTCTGCCGGGCTGCCGGAAGGTGAACAGGCACAGCGGATGCTGGTCGCGCTGGTGCTGCTGTGCAGCGTGGCGTTCGTGCTGCCCGCGCTGATGCGCCTGGTCGCACCCGCGGTCGCCACGGTCGGCACCGGTGGTTCCGGTCTGATGGTGGCCGGTGGTACCGCGGTCGGCGCGATGGCGCTCGGTGCGATCGGTACCAAGGCGGTCGCCTCCCGGCCCGCCGCGGCGCCCGGTTCGGCCGGCTACTTCGGCAGCGGCGGCGCCGGTCCGCGTCCGGGCGGCGCGGGTCCCGGTGGCGGCGCGCCCCGCGGCCCGGCGCCGACACCGCCACCGCGCGGCGGTGGTTCGGCTCCGGCGGCGCCCAGCTCGGGTTCGGTGCCCTCGGGCGCTGCCCGCAACGTCATGGCCGCGCCCGCCCCCGCGGGCCGCCCCGCGCGCGCCCACACCTCCGGGGGCGCCCACGCCCCGTACCCCTCGGCGAAACGG
>NZ_JBSGVQ010000009.1:0-193824 GCF_053608525.1 Nocardia sp. NPDC055029 | reverse complement strand
GAATTCGGTGGGCCGCTCTTTTATGTCTTGTGATCAGTCCCGCTGGAAGTAGCTCAGCAGGCGGAGGATCTCGACGTAGAGCCAGACCAGGGTGACGGTCAGGCCGAGGGCGACACCCCAGGCGGCCTTCGCGGGGGCCTGGGCGCGGATCAGCTGATCGGCGGCGTCGAAGTCCAGCAGGAAGCTGAACGCGGCGATGGCGATGCAGACCAGGCTGAACACGATCGCCAGCGCGCCACCGTCACGCAGGCCGAAGCCGCCGTCGGTGAAGAAGCTCGCGATCAGGTTGCCGACCATCAGGACCAGCACACCGACCATGGCGCCGAGCAGCATGCGGGTGAAACGCGGGGTGACCCGGATCGCGCCCGTCTTGTAGACGACGAGCATGCCGAAGAACACGCCGAACGTGCCGAGCACCGCCTGGCCGATCAGGGCGCTACCGCCGACACCGCCGAAGGTGACGTCGGTGAACATCAGCGACAGCGCGCCGAGGAACAGACCCTCGAACGCCGCGTAGGACAGCACGATGGCCGGGTTGTCCATCTTGTTGCCGAAGCTCGCCACCAGGACCAGCACCAGGCCGATCAGGCCGCCGCCGATGACGAACAGCGGAGCCAGCGAGGGGTTCGCCGAGGACAGCGCGAAGGAGATGATCGCCGTGACGGTCAGCACCGCGAGGGTGATGCCGGTCTTGGTGACCACGTCGTCGATGGTCATCGCGCGGGTGGCGGGGGCCTGCTGGAACTGCTGGCCGTACTGCTGCCCGTACTCGCCGTACTGCTGCTGTCCGTACGGCTGGTTGCCCAGCTGGCCCGCGCCGGCGACGCCCGAACCGAAGTTCGCGTAACCGCCGACACCCTCCTGGCGAGGTAAGTTCTTGAACACCGGATTCGATGAGGTACGCACCGTGCGCCTTTCTTGGAGTGATTAGTCGCTGTACAGCTCCAACTGCCCTGTTCAACGCGCCACGATCGGACAAAGTTCCCGGCGGCGCGACCGTCGACCGCACCCCCGTCCGTTCGGACAAATCGGACTCTACCGCGTCCGACCGGCTCTATCGTTGTACGTCGCGCAGGCCACGAACAGACCGCGTCACCGTGAACTTCTGGTTCCGCCCGATCACATCGGTGCGCCCGACCATCCGTTCGACCACTCCCCGATAGTTCAAGTGCGAGTTGTAGACCGTCCACAGCTCGCCGCCCGGCCGCAGCACCCGGCCGGTCTCGGCGAACATCTTGATCGCCGAGCCGGTGTGCACAGCCGCGCCGACGTGGAACGGCGGATTGCACAGCACCAGGTCGGCGCTGTTGTCGGCGGCCGAGGACATGGCGTCGTCACGCACCACCGTCACCCGGTCGGCCACGCCGTTGGCGGCCGCGGTGGCTCTCGCCGAGGCGACCGCGGCGGCGGACTGGTCGGTCCCGACGACCCGGATGTGCGGACGCGACTTGGCCAGCGCCACCGCGAGGATGCCGGTGCCGCAGCCGAGGTCGATGGCCTCGCGGGCGTCGGGCTTCATCCGGTCCAGGTGCTCGAGCAGGAAGCGGGTGCCGATGTCGAGGCGCGGCCCGGAGAACGCGGCGCCGTAGGCGAGCACGGCGCCGTCGATCTCGGCGATGTGCTCGGCCACCGGGAACCGGGACTCACCGACCGGCAGCGGCTCGCTCACGACCAGCACCCGTGACTTCTGCCTGCCACGGCCCGCGCGCACCTGCCCGAACGATTCGGCGAGCACCTCGTTCATGGCCGGGGTCAGGTACTTGTCGCGGCCGCCCGCGTAGACGACGACATCCTCGGCGGCGTAGCGGGCGATGACTTCGGCGATCTCGGCCAGGCCGGACAGCATCCGCGGCAGGCGCATCAGGACGACCCGCGCGCCGGTCAGCAACTCGGCGTCGAGGCCGTGCGCGGTGTAGCGGTCGGTCAGCCCGAGATTCTTGGCATTGGCAGCCAGCGCGAGTTCCCCGGTGAGCAGGTCCTGATGCACGCGCAGGCCGGTCAGATCGTGCCGGGTCGCCGCGCCGACGGTGAGCGCGCCGTAGGTGTCGCCGATCACCGCAACCTCGCCGCTACCCGCCGCCGCCAGGGCGTCCGCGGCGGTGTCGAGGAGTAACCGGTCGGCGGCGTCGACGGCATAGAGGTTCGGCGCCTCCACATCCGGATACCGGCGCAGCCGGGTGAATACGTCCTCGACTCTGTCCACGCGACAAGTGTGCTAGATCGTTGCCCCACCGTCACATCCGGCCCTGATATCCGCCGGTGGTCTTGCTCACAGTGCGGTGTCGTGGCACGTACTCCGGTGGGCACGAACAGCTTCCATCGATTTGCGACACCCTTGCAGATCGGCTCGAGCTGGGTGATCTCACGAATCCCGTTGTTCCCCACTGTTTCGGCCGCTGCTTGTGGACCAGATCGACCGCGTCTGATCCGCGTCGAACGCAATTGCGCTCCGCGTCGAACCCGTCGCCGCCGCTGATCACCGGCAGCCCTCGCGTAGACCGGGCCGATCGGTCCACTCGCCCGTTCCCCAGCAAACTTGCCGTAGCCCGAACACACCCCGCGTTTCTTCGCCCGCCGCGCCACCTGGGCTGAGTACCATCGGCCTCATGCGTAACGCTCTCGTGTTCGGCATGGTCGCCATCGCGTCGCTGGCAGTGTCCGGCTGCGGCACCGACACCGCGCCGGTCGCCACCTCCGCGCCGACGAGCACCACCGGCACCTTCACCGACGCCACCGGCGAGGTGCCGACCGACAACGAACCCAAATCCGGCGAGGCCTCCACCGGCGCCGCGCTGACCGTCACCGATATCCGGGTCGGCCGCCAGGAGGGCTTCGACCGGGTGGTCTTCGCCCTCGGTGGCACCGGCACACCGGGCTGGCGCGTCGCCTACACCGACCGCGCGGTGCAGGACGGCAGCGGCAAGACCGTCGACGTGGCGGGCAGTTCGATCCTGGAGGTACGCATCCTCGGATCCGTCTACCCGTTCGACTCGACCGTCCCGGCGTATTCGGGGCCCGACCCGGTGACCGACCCCGGCGTCCCCGGGATCACCGGCGTCTACAAGACCCTGGTCTACGAAGGCGTGACCCAGTCCTTCGTCGGCGTCGACGCGGATCGACCGCCGTTCGCCGTCACCGCGCTGACGAACCCGCCGCGGCTGGTCGTCGACATCGCCACCCAGTAATTACCCCTACCATGTCGGGGTATTTCCGACGTCCCGATCGCGCTGGTTAGACTAGGTTCCGTGATCGAGCAGCATCGGCTCCAGCGCGCACCCGGCATCGCCAGGGTGCTCGCCATGCTGATGCTGCTGGCCGGGATCGTCGCCATGCACTCCGCGGTCTTCGGCACCGCGCACGCCACCACCGCCGAGCCGTCACATACGGACGCCACACCGGCATCGCACGCAGGGACCGCAGCGGGACAACAGACCCGCAGCGCCTGGCCAGTCCACGCCGGGCCCGTCGAGGCGACACCAGCAAGCACCTCCCAGTCCGCACACGACGGGACCGTCGAGGCGACGCACACCGGCACCGCGGAAATTTCGCGCACCGGCACCACCGAGGCGACGCCAGCGAGCTCGATGCTCCTGGGAGTCGGCGATTTCCAGCCGATCGAGCGCACCCACGCGGCCGCCGACATCACACAGGGCACGGCCCCCGCCGACGACGGGCACCCGACCGGCTCCGGCTGCGGGGCCGCCGGCTGCGGCGAACACGCCGCCGTCCACTCCTGCGTCTTCGTGCTCGCCGCACTCGCCGTCGCCCTGACACTCGTGCTGCTCTACCGGCTCGCCGGCGACACCGCGGCGACCGGCCACGCCGCCACCCGGCCGTGGCGTGGCAGGCGCGAACGCCCACCGCCATGGACCGTTCTCTCCCTCTCCCAACTGGCGATTCTGCGGATCTGACAGGTCAGCCGCCACCGGTGTGCCCGGCGGCGGTCCAACTCCTCTCACCGTCACCAGAATCCCCAGGAGGATCACCCATGTTCAGCACCCGTACCCGCGCCACCGTCCTCGCCGTCTCCGCCGCGAGCGTTCTGCTGCTCGCCGCCTGCGGCGACGACACCGAGTCCGCGACGCACGACACCCACTCGTCGACCAGCTCGGCCAGCGTGACCAGCGCGACGGCCGCGGCCCGCACCGACTTCAACGACGCCGACGTCACCTTCCTGCAGATGATGTACCCGCACCACGCGCAGGCCGTCGAGATGGCGAAGATGGTGCCGAGCCACACCCAGAACCAGCAGCTGATCGCGCTGGCGGCGGAGGTCGAGAAGGCGCAGGCGCCGGAGATGCAGCAGATCACCGATCTGCTGGCGTCCTTCGGTAAGCCCGCACCGAGTGCGAGTGCGGGCCACGGCGGTCACGCCATGCCCGGCATGATGACCGACGCCCAGATGACCGCATTGCAGTCCGCCAAGGGCGCCGAGTTCGACAAGCAGTGGCTGGAGATGATGATCGACCACCACGAGGGCGCGGTCGACATGGCGCGTACCGAGCTCGCCGGCGGCGTCAACCCGGAATCCAGGCAGCTCGCGACGGCCATCGTGGCCACTCAGGAGACTGAGATCACCACGATGCGCGGCATGCTCGGCCAGGGCTGATCAGGGGCGGTGCCGGGGCAGGCGGTCCCGGCACCCCGACCGGCCCGACGTCTCGGTTGGTCATCGAAATCCCCACCGCGAGCTGACGTCACCCGCTCACAGCCAGTACGGTCGATATGTTCGGCTCCGGCGCGATCCGGGGCCGGCGGTCCCGAGGGAGGAGAGGGAGACATGAGACAACGGGAACGACTGGGGGTCACAACGGCACTCGTGGCCGTCACGACCGGAATGGTCCTGGTGGCCTGCACCAAGCAGGTGCCGGGCGACGCCCAGGCCAACCAGACCGACCTCGCCTCCTACACCTCCGAGGTAGCCGCCTCCTCCGTGGCACGGGTGAAAAAGGCCAACGACACGGCTTGCGACGGACTGCGCGCGGCCAACAAGAGCTCGGTGACCGCGTTCAACGCCTACATCGACGCCAGCAACACCAGGGCGCCCGACACCGACACCAAGGCCAACGACGCGGTCGCCACCCTGCGCAACAACGCCAAGGACCTCGGCCGCAAGATCACCAACGATGTGATCCCGACGCTGGCCGAGCCGCTGCGCTCCTACCGCGACAACACCAACACCCTCGCCGACACCCTCGAACGCCGCGCGCCCACCGACGAACTCAACGATGTGATCGACACGTTCAACGCGGCGAAGGACACCGCGATCGAGGTCTGCAAGCCCTACGGAAGCTGAGCCGACGTAACGAGAACGTGATCGTTCACGATTCCCTCCCGGTATCTCTTTTCTGGAGGGTTGAGTGCACGGCTATCTGAAATATGTTGTGGCAGCGGCGGTCACCGCACTGGCGCTCACCTCGGGAGCGCTGCTGCCCGCCACCGCGCAGGCCGACCCGGTCACCGCCAAGCAGTGCGAGGTCAGCTCGGGCCGCACACCGCAGACCGCGACGCCCGCCGAGGCAGCCCTCGACCCGGAGCGCGTCGCCGCCGCCATGAACCTGGCGATCGACACCACTCGCTTCAACATCCAGCTCTACCGCAACAACTGCCTGGTCGCCGGTGGCCCGCGCAATGCCGAATCCGGTGGGGTGCCCTGGAATCTGTGGAGCGGAACCAAGAGCGTCGTCGCGCTGGTCGCGGGCCTGGCGGTGGATGAGGGTCGCCTGCTCATCGACGAGCCGATCGACCGCTATCTGCCCGCGGGTCTCGGCGACGAGGCGCACCGGGCGATCACCGTGCGCAACCTGCTCACCGAGTCCTCCGGGATGGAGGTCGCCGTCGCCGCCGAGGGCGCGACGGGGCTGGCCGCGCTCGACCCGAATGTCGTCGCCCAGGCGCTGGCGATGCCGATCGAGCGCCCGCAGGGCACCATGTTCCGCTACAGCCAGCGCGCGGTCGACCTGCTCGTCTATGTCATCCAGCAGGCCGTCGGCGAGGACTTCCAGACCTTCGCGCAGCGAAAGCTGTTCGACCCGTTGGGCATCGCGCGCGGCGACTACTTCTGGGCCCGCGACCGCGCCGGAAACACCTACGGCCACGCGCATCTCATCCTGCCGCCGGACGACTTCGCGAAACTCGGTCTGCTGGTGGGCAATCGGGGACGCTGGAACGATCTGCAGGTGATCTCCGACGACTACATGCGCGCCGCGCTGTCCCCCTCGGCGAGCATGCCCTGCTACGGCTTCCTGTTCGTGATCAACGGCGCACCGTGCCGCCTCGAGTTCCCCGGCCTGCCCTACGACGCGGTGAAGATGTCGGGCATGCTGCGCAACGACAGCTACATCGTCCCGAGCCTGGGTTTGATGCTCAACTGGACCGGTGTCGCGACGCCGGGCGCCTCCTCGACCTACACCCACAATGTGATGCGCACGCTGGTCTCGGCCTTCGTCGACAAGCAGCTGCCCGATCCGGGCCCGTACCAGGAGCGCCCTGACGTGAGCGTCACCGATCCGATGATCGCCCGCCCCGACGCGTTCTTCGGCACCCTCGGCATCGGCCCGTACGCCTACCCGGGCTGCAGTTTCGTCGACTGCCTCGGCGAGACGCCGAAGCCGCCGTTCTCCGACTGGCCGCCCGGCTGCGTCGTGCTCGGCTGCGTCGGCAGCAACCCCGCCACGCCCGGAATCCGCTGACCTCGCCGCGCAGGTGGTGATCGCCGACCACCTGCGACGGGGCACCGCGCGCGCGTACGCTGACGGGGACCAACTCTGCACAGGGTCAGTACAATGCTCCACGACCGGCAATCTTCCAGCAAAAAGCGTGCTTCAATCGATCGCCCGCAACCGACGATCGATCCCTCTTCTACCCGAGGTGTGCCATGTCATTCTGGGAAGTTATCTGGCTCATCGTTGTGAGCTTCGCCTTTGTCGCTTACCTGCTGATGTTGTTCATGATCATCGGGGACCTGTTCCGGGATCACAACACATCGGGCTGGATGAAGGCGATCTGGATCATCTGCTTAGTCTTCCTCCCGTTCCTGACCGCGCTGGCGTACCTGATCGTCCGTGGCCAGGGCATGGCCGAGCGCTCGAGCAAGGAGGCCGCGCAGATCAAGCAGGCCCAGGACTCCTACATCAGGGAGACCGCGGGTACCAGTCCCGCGGCGCAGATCGCCGACGCCAAGAAGCTGCTCGACGAAGGCTCGATCACCCAGGCCGAATTCGAACGGCTGAAGGCCAGAGCGCTTTCCTGAACCGGGTTCCACCGAAAGCCTTGTGCGCCGTCCCCCGGCGCGCGAGGCTTTCGTCGCTTCCGGCGGGAATTGACACTGGGCCGATGGGTCGCGGTCGCGTATTCTCGAACCACCGGACAGGACCAGTAGGGACCGGTGCACCGCTCGCGAGAAGGAGCCGCCCTCATGCCCGCACCGCTGCGCGACAGCGCAGTGCCCAAACACGAACAGCTGCGCGCGATCCTGTTGCAGAAATGCACGCGCGAGCTGCAGCCGGGCGACCTGATGACCAGCGAACGCAATCTCATGCAGGATTACGGCGTCAGCCGGATCACCGTACGCGAGGCGATCGGCCAGCTGGTCAACGAGGGCTACCTGGTGCGGGTGCGCGGCAAGGGCACCTTCGTCGCGCACCGGCCGGTGCAGTCGCGATTGCATCTCGCCTCGTTCACCGAGGAGATGCGCGCGCTCGGGCATCAGCCGACCACCCTGGTACTGGTCGCCGAGGAAGCGGTGCCGCCGGAGGCCACCGCCCGCGCACTGCGGCTGCCCCAGGTCGCGCGCGCCTATCACGTGCGCAGGCTGCGGCTGGCCGACGAGGAGCCGGTCAGCGTCGACGACGCCTGGTTCAATCCCGAACTGCTGCCCGGCCTGATCTCGCACGATCTCACCGGCTCGATCTACCGGACCACCGCCGACCGCTACGGCCGCCCCATCGAGCGGGCCGTGCAGACCGTCGACGCCCAGGCCGCGGAGTCCGGTGTCGCGATGCTGCTCGGGGTCAAGAAGGGCGCTCCCGTCCTGCATTTCGACCGGGTGTCGTTCAGCGCCGAGGTGCCGATCGAGCACACCCAGAGCTGGTACCGCGCCGACCGCTATCGCGTGCAGATGGAAGTCGGCCGGCCATCGCAGGTATGAAACTGCGTTATTTCAGATACTGTATGAGCGCTATCACAGCGAAGTGCTCGGAGGTATCACCCCATGTCCATCCGTAAGTCCACCACCCGGGCAGGCCTGCTGGCCGTGCTCGCCGCGGGAGCCGTGCTCGGCACCGGCGGCACCGCCAACGCCGTCGGCGGTATCGATTGGGACCTGCTCCCCTCGGGTTCGGTCGAGATCGGCCCGCCCACCGGCAGCTCGCTGGGCTCGGTCGACGCCGACTTCGGCAGCGGCACCGGCTCCTTCGATGCCGACCTCGGCTCCAGCGGCCCGCGCCCGCCGTCGACCGGCTCGGCCGTCCTGCCCGGAATTCCCGGCTCCGCAGGCTGATTCGCGTTCGGCGCGCCCCTTCCGGCGGCGCGCCGAACCCCGCTCAGATGAGCGTTCCCACGTCGGTGCGGACCAGATTCTCCAGCGCGCGTTCGGCGACCGCGGCGATGGTCATCGATGGATTGCAGGCCGCGGTGTTGCCCGGCATCAGCGCACCGTCGATGACGTAGAGGCCACGCTGGCCGAGCACCCGGCCGTCGAGGTCGCAGACCGAGCCCATATTGGCGCCGCCGAGCGGATGCCAGGTGGACGGGAACAGCGCGTTCGTGTCGATGAGCGCGCTGTGGGGGCCCGCGATGCGCTGTACCGCGGGGCCGATGTGTCCCTCCTGGATCGCCCGGTCACCGTCGCCGGGCCAGCGCAGGGTCGCGATGTCGGCGCCTGATTCATAGACGAATTCGCCGCGACCGGTGCTGACGCCGTAGCCGACGAGCATGGTGGCGCCCGGGTCGACCGGCAGCGACGGGATCGACGCCTGGATGACGGTGAACGCGGACTTCGGGTCGTCCCAGTTCTTGCTGCCGTACACGACCGGACCGCCCTGCGCCGCACCGAATCCGGCGGACGCGTTGCGCCACACATAGATCCGGTCGGCATTGGTGCCCCAGCCACGACCGAGCTCGTCGGGCAGATCGGGAATGTGCCCCAATGCCGCCGCGCGCACGAGCATCCGGGTGGTATTGAGGCTGCCCGCCGAGAGCACCAGCGCGCCGGTGGTGATGACCTTGTTCTCCAGCACCGTGCCGGCGAGGTCGACCCGGTCGACGCGCACCACCCAGCGGCCGTCGGCGGCGCGCTCGATCTCGGTGACCTCGTGCAGGGTCTGCACGTCGACCAGACCGGTCGCCTCGGCCGCCGCGACATAGGTGACGTCGACGGAATGCTTGCCGCCGTTGTTCACCCCCATCGCGCCGTCGCCGTTGGTGTAGGACGGCGTCATCTCCCCGCGCAGTTCGGCGAGGGCGTAGTTCCAGTCGATCGGCATCGGGATCTTCGACAGCGGCATCCCCGCGCCGCGGACCCGGTCGGCGAAAACCCGTGCCGCGGTGTAGTTCCGGTGGGCGATCAGTTCGTCGGGCGCGGTGGCGAGCCCGAGCATCCTGGCCACCTTCGGGTAGTGCACCCGGTCCATCCGATCCCAGTCCATCCCGGCCGGGAAGTGGGTCTCGAACACCTCGCGGGCCGGCTGCAGCGACATGCCCTGGTAGATCAGCGAGCCGCCGCCGAGGCCGGCCGCGCACAACGCGGTCATCCCGGCGCCCGGTACCGCCTCCACCAGACCGGCGTACCGCTCGAACAGCAGCGGCTGCCCGAACACCACCGGATCGGAGCGGTACCAGAGCAGGCGCTTGTCGGGGCGGGTGGCCAGCGGGAAGGTCTGGGCGTTCGGGCCGGTCGCCCAGCGCCTGCCCCGCTCCAGCAGCAGGACCGGAACGCCCGCCTCGGCCAGGCGCAGCGCGGTCACCCCGCCGCCGAAGCCGGAGCCGATCACGACGACCCTGCGGTCCTCGTGGGTGAGCGGGATGCCGCCGGTGCGGAGGGCGATACCGGGCCGCGCCGCGGCGGTGCCTGCCGTGGCGAGGGTGAGTCCTGCGGCGGCGGCACCGGTCAGCAGGGTACGGCGGGTGAACTTCGACATTCGGGAAACCTTCATCGGGGGTGGGGAATCGGTATTTCGAGCCGAACGCTCAGGCGCGGCTGTCGAGCAGCAGGCCGAGCAGACCGGCTTCACGGCCTTGGCCGGTGATCATGTCGCGGGCCGCTCGCTCGACTTCTCCCCCGTCGAGCAGCGCGTCGGCCGCCGCGGCCATCTCGATGCCGCCGTAGTGGTGTCGCTGCATGAGCCGCAGGAACAGGACTTCGGCCCGGCCGCCACGCGCGGTGGCGAGTTCGTCGAGTTCGGCGGTCGTCGCCATCCCCGGCATCGTCGAATGATGGTGGGCGAGATCGACTCCGGCGTGCCGATGGGCCCCACGGGGCCGCATCCACGCCATCGTCTCGGTGCCGGTGACGGGCGCGCCTGCCAAGCGCAACCAGCCGAGCAGCATGCCCAGCTCGGTGCGCTGGGTGTCGGCGATCTGCCCGGCCAGCGCGACGACCGACGGGTCGGCGCCCCGATCGAGACGCTGGACCAGCACGATGGCCTGGCTGTGGTGCGCCACCATGTCCTGGACGAAGCCGATCTCGGTGGCGGTCAGTACCGGCGCCGCGGCGACCGTGCCCACGGGCAGCCATGGGCGCAGCGCGGCGCCCATGGCCAGCAGCAGCGCTATCAGTCCGGCCACGGCGGCCGCGCGGAATCCGCTGTGCCTTTTCATGATCCGGTGGTCGATGACTGGTCGGCAGGCGGGGTGTACACCTCGGGCGCCAGTTCCAGCGCGAGGAAGCCGTTGTCCGCGCAGGTGGTCCACAGCTGATTGCCACGCCATTCCGGCGGCGAGAAGCACCAGTCGGTCGACAGATCACCGAAAGCCAGTGTGCCGGTGCGCGAGCTGAGCGCCTGCGCGGGATCGAAGGCGCCCCGCAGCATCGACTGGGCCAGCGCCGGCGCCGCCAGCAGCGGCGGACCGATGATCGAGGCGAGCGCGTGCGGCGAGTTCCACAGCCCGGCGTTCTCGCCGGTGCGGGCGGGCGGGTTGAAGTAGCCGATCTCGCGGATGGCGCCGGGGTCGCGGACATCGAAGACCCGGATGCCCGAGGAGGTCCAGCTACAGGCCAGCGCGGTCGGATCCACCGGGCGGTCGGCCGCGCAGTAGTGCGCGTCGTAGGCGAACAGCGAGCCACCCGACGCCGAGGCGACCATGCTGTCCTGGTTTTCGGGCAGGTTGATCGCGAGCTTGATCGACTGCGCGAGCCGGGGGCGACGCTCGTCGGAGACGTCGATGAGCTTCACCCCGCCCGAACCGGCCTCGTCGACGGCGAACACATAGGGCGTCCCGCCATAGGTCACCGGGACGGCATGCTGGGTGGCCCAGCCGTCGGTCCACGGCATGTCGGCGAGTTCCGGGACGCGCGGTTCGGGATCGCGGCGCTGCACCGCGGCGACGTCGAGGATCTTCAGCCCGCCCATATTGTTCGCCAGATACATCCGATTGCCATCGGGCGAGAAGCCGAACCCGTGCATGGACAGACCCGGCAGGCCCTGCCAGATCACCCGGGGGTTGGCGGGATCGGTCAGATCGACCGCGCTGAGCAGGCCAGGCGCCGTGCCCGAGGCCCAGTAGGTGCGGCCGTCCGGGGAGAAACCGCCCTCGTGCGCGGTGATCGGCACCGGCAGCGCGAGATCGGTGCCGGTGCCCGGATTGAGCAGCCGGGGATGCGCGCAGTCGGAGATGTCGTAGACCGAGAGCAGGCCGGCGCCGGTCAGCGCCGGAACACCCGCGCCGACAAGCAGTTTCCGCGCGGCATTGACCTTCAGGCTCTCCCAGGTTCCCGCCAGCATCGCGGGCTCGGTGAGGGTAGTGGTGTGCACCGGCGCGGACGGATCGGCGACGTCGAGGACCCTGACCCCCTCGTCGGGACCGAGCAGGTTGCCGGGGAAGAAGGTCCCGATATAAGCGCAGTGGTCGAAGGTCACCGAGGTGATGCCGCCGCCGCGACCCGCGGAGCTGCCGAGCATCCGCATATTGCAACGGAATCCGTCGCGGGAGCGCCCGCTGTCGCGGTCGGCGGCGGGGACGTCGCCCTGCAGACCGGTTTCGGGCAGGGAGCCTGGAAGGCAGTCGGCGGTGTGCGCGGCGGGTGCACCGGCCGCGGGTGGCACGGCGGCGGCGCCGAGCGGCATCAGCAGCACCGCCACCGCGGCGAGGCCGTAGCGGCGGGCCGTTGGAGTGAACAGACGAGTCATGGAGTTGTCGCCGGCCCCGCGAACGGGGCCGCCTTTCTTTCGCCAGTAATTGGGTGTCGCTTCGTTCAGACGAGGCGTGCACCGACCCCATCCAGCGGTAACTGGGTTACCGCTGGGCGACGCTACCATTCAACGGTGGGCAGTGGACCGGAATCGGACGCATCGGCGAAGATCATCGCGGTGGTGCTGGACCTGCTGACCACCGACGGTTACGACGCCGTCCAGCTACGGACCGTCGCCGCGCAGGCCCACGTCTCGCTGGCCAAGATCTACCGGCTCTTCCACACCAGGGACGAGCTGATCATCGCCGCGCTGCACCAGTGGATGGACGCCAACGCCTACGCGGACGTGACCCCACCCGAACCCGGCGAATCCGTCCGCGACAGCCTGACTCGGCTGCTGCGCACCGTTTTCGAGCCGTGGGAGCGCAATCCCAAGATGCTCGAGGCCTACCACCACGCCCGCACCGGCCCCGGCGGCGAACGCCTCGACAGCCAGGGCCTGATCGCGGTGCTGCCCGTCGCCGAGGTCGCCCTGCGTGACCTCGACCCCGGCTACCTCGACGATCTCGGCCTGATCCTGGGCAATATGGCATTGGCCCTGATCGGCCGTTTCGCCGCGGGCACCCTGCCGATCACCGGGATCCTGGCGACCATGGAACGCACGGTCTACCGGATGACCGCCGACAACGAGGCGGCGTCCCGGCGTGGCGCCACGACCCGCTGACCGCACCAGGGCGCGACTTCGGCAGATCCGTTCCCGCGCAAGCGATACCTGTTTCCGATCGGCATAACGGGGCATACGCCCGATGTGGCGGCCTATCCCGGCACATCCCGACGTAGATCCCATACCGAACAGGTGAGCTCAATGATCATTCTCGGCGCAATTCTCCTCATCCTCGGACTCGTCCTCGGCATCTCGCTGCTGACCACCATCGGCGTGATCCTGCTGGTGATCGGTGTCGTCCTCGCCCTGGTCGGCGGCATGGGCCGTCCGATCGGCGGCCGGCGCCACTGGTACTGATCCCCGGCCTGCCATCCTCGGAGGAGACATCATGTATCTGTCCCGCATCGTTCCGATTCTGGTGCTGGTGTGGCTGGTGATCGGCGTTATCGCCGCGGGTCAGCGCGGCTATCTCACCGATCGTGAGCAGAACTGCGCGTCGCTGGGCACCATCGCGGTGACGATGATCGCCGGTCCGTTGAACTACATGGGGGTCAACCCCAAGGTCGACGACTGCCAGCTGCCCGAACCCAGCCAGTAGTCCATGGCGGTCAGTTCCGCCGCGGCCACTGCCCGCCGCCGTCGGACCGGTTGGCCGGGTCGGTGCTTCGCCAGTCGCCGCCGGACGCGCGCCCGAGCGGTGCGCGTCCGGCCCGGTTCTCGGCGTCGACGTCCAGCTCGGCCAGCCCGACCACGATCACCAGACCGGTGACGACCAGCGAGACCGTCGCGATCAACGGCAGCACCAACTGCACCGGCGCCACCCCGTCGACCGCGTGCACTCCGGCACTGTGGCGCGCCCGCATCGCCGCCATCGCGGTGTAGTGCATGCCGCACACCGCGACACTCATGACCAGCGCCGCGCCCGCGGTCTTGATTAATCCGCGCACATGCAGCAGGAACCACAGCGCCGCCGTGGCCGCGACCACCGCGATCACGATCGACAACATCACCAGCTCCGGCCGGTAGGCGATCTCGGCCCCGGTGCGCATGGCCCGCATGCCCAGGTAGTGCATGGCCGCCACCCCCAGGCCGGTGATCGCGCCGCCCAGCGGCAGCGACACCGACTGCCGCCGTCCCCGCGTCACGATGGTCAGCCCGATCAGGACGACGCCGATCGCGATGACCGCGCTCAGCAACGTCGTCGGCACGTCGTAGCGGATCGGCGCCCCGGCGATGCCGACCCCGAGCATGGCCGTGAAATGCATGACCCAGATCGCGGCCCCGCCGATCGCGACCGCCGCCGCGATCAACCACCCGATCGGCGCCGCCGATGTTTTGGCGTGCACCGCGCAGCGCAATCCCAATACCGAGCCGATGAAAGACAGGCAAAAGGCGAGGACCGGATTCAGCCAGCCATTGCCGAAGTGCTCGATGTGCAGCACGTAGTCCCCCGGAGTTCGATCATTTCCGCATTTCCGATGGCTAGAGAGTAGTCCACCAGGTCCGCATACACCCGCTATAGCGGAAGACGGATAAACATGATTCGAATTCCGTTCCAGCACATTCGAATTCGGCTTTTCATTCCGTATCCCACACGGTGCGGATCTCCGGAATCAGCACTCCGGGAATTGAGGGCATATATTTCGAACCGACCGGTTGCAATTATCCGATCGAGGCTCTCATGGTTTCTGCGCGCGAGCGCGGATCAAATTCGCCAGCCGCTCCAGCGATTCCTGGTTGCGGGCGGCGAAGACGAGGTCCTGGGCCAGTCCGGGGATCAGCTGCGCCGGACCGCCGGAAGCCCGCTCGGTCATCCGGATGGTGGTGTGGCCCGGTTCCTCCTCGGCCAGCGTCAGCCGGATCCACGCCGATCCCACCGACCACAGCCGCGCCTCCAGCTCCAGCCGATGCGGCGGGTCGACGGCCCGCACCACCGTGGTGTCGCTGATCAGCACCGGCCACAGCCCGAATCGGTAGTGGATGCGGCTGCCGACAGCGGGCCAGTCCGGGTCGACCCGGCCGATATGCGAGGCGCCGACCACCCAGCTCGCGTACAGCCAGCCGTCACACAGGGTCGCGAAGGCCGCGCCGCGGTCCACCGGCACTGTGACTTCGGCAGTCAGCATGTCTGATTTCCTCGTCCGTCGCGGGAGTCGGGCCACTCCAGCGTAATTGGCGCGCGAGCCCGCCGCGCGCCGAGCTCTGCCGAGGTGAGACGGCACGGCGCGCCGGACCCGCGACGATGCGGGAAAATTGCTGTACACCGTTTGGACGTGGGATCGTTCCCGTATGTCTACCGAAGAAACGCGGCTCGGCGACCCGCCAGGCCCCGCCGACGAGGCTGCCGAACGCACCCTGTTCGGTCATCCGATCGGTTTGACCAACCTGTTCGGCGTCGAGCTGTGGGAGCGTTTCTCCTTCTACGGCATGCTCACGATCCTGGGCTACTACCTCTACTACTCGACCGCCGAGGGCGGGCTCGGCCTCGACCAGAGCACGGCGCTCGGCATCGTCGGCGCGTACGGCGGCCTGGTGTATCTGTCCACCGTGCTCGGCGGCTGGATTGCCGACCGGGTGCTGGGCATGGAGCGCACCGTCTTCTACGGCGGCGTCGTGGTGATGGCCGGCCATATCGCGCTGGCGGTGCTGCCGGGGCTGACCGGTGTCGGTGTCGGTCTCGTGCTCGTCGCGCTCGGCAGCGGCGCGCTGAAGGCGAACGCGTCGTCGCTGCTCGGCACCCTGTACGCGCCCTCGGATGCCCGCGTCGACGGTGGCTTCACGCTGTTCTATCTGGGCATCAATATCGGCGCGTTCACCGGACCGCTGCTCACCGGCCTACTACAGCGCGAGTGGGGCTTCCACGTCGGCTTCGCCGCCGCCGCGGTCGGTATGGCGCTCGGCCTGACCCAGTACGTGATCTTCCGGCGCAACCTGGGCACCCACGGCCGTGACGTGCCCAACCCGGTCACCCGCCCTGAGCTGACCCCGGTGCTGATCGGCGTCGCCGTCGCCGCGGCCGTGGTGGCGGTGGCCGTCGCGGCCGGGCTGATCACGCTGGACAATCTCTCCGACGTCACCACCGGCGTCATCGTGCTGGCCTCGATCGCCTACTTCTGGGTGCTGCTCACCAGCGCCAAGGTAACCCCGGTCGAGCGCACCAGAGTGCTCGCCTTCATCCCGCTGTTCATCGCCAACGCGGTGTTCTGGTCACTGTTCCAGCAGATGTTCACCATGCTCGCGGTGTACTCCGACGAGCGCGTCGACTGGCGGATCTTCGGCTGGGAAGCGCCGGCGAGCTGGATCGGCTCGGTCGAGCCGGTGTGGATCATCGCGCTCTCGCCGCTGTTCGCGCTCATGTGGACCAAGCTCGGCAACCGGGCGCCGAGCACCCCGATCAAGTTCGCGCTCGGCGTCATCGGCATGGGCATCGCGTTCTGGCTGTTCGCGCTGCTGAGCGGATTCGAGGGCAAGACCGTCCCGGTGCTCGCGGTGTTCGTCATCCTCGGCGGCTTCGCCGTCTCCGAACTGCTGCTCTCGCCGATCGGTCTCGCGGTGACCACCCATCTCGCGCCCGCCGCGTTCCGCTCCCAGATGATGGCCCTGTACTTCTTCTCGGTCGGTATCGGCACCTCGATGGCGGGCACCCTGGCCCGCTACTACAGCCCCGACAGCGAGACCGCCTACTTCGGGATCAGCGGCGCCGCCGCCATCGCGGCAGGCCTCGTCGTGGTCGCCTGCGCCCCCTGGATCAAGCGCCACATGCAGGGCGTGCACTGACCTGCCTCCGGGTACTCCCCGAAGACGTTCGCACAGAAGGAGAAAGACCGTGCCGACACCGGAAGCCACACCAGAGGCAGGCCGAACATCCGGCCGCAGCAGCGGATTGTTTCGCACCAAATCCGTCGAGCAGTCGATTCTCGATACCGACGAACCGGATTCCAAACTCCGCAAAGACCTGACGGCGTGGGATCTCACGATCTTCGGTGTCGCCGTGGTCGTCGGCGCCGGCATCTTCACGCTCACCGCGCGCACCGCGGGCAATGTGGCCGGCCCGTCGGTCTCGCTGGCTTTCGTGTTCGCCGCGATCGCCTGTGGTCTCACCGCGTTCTGCTACGCCGAATTCGCCTCGACGGTGCCGGTCGCCGGTAGCGCCTACACCTATTCCTATGCCACCTTCGGTGAATTGGTCGCCTGGATCATCGGCTGGGACCTCATTCTCGAATTCGCGCTCGCCGCGTCGGTCGTCGCCAAGGGCTGGTCGCAGTATCTGGGCACGGTCTTCGGATTCGAGTCCGCCACCGTGCAACTCGGCTCGGTCACCTTCGACTGGGGTGCGGTCACGCTGATCGCGGTGCTCGGCGTGCTGCTGGCCATCGGCACCAAGGTGTCCTCGCGGGTGTCGGCGATCGCGGTCGCGATCAAGCTCGGCGTCATCGCGCTGGTGCTCGTCCTCGGCATCACCTATTTCAAGGCGTCCAACCTGAGCCCCTACATCCCGCCGTCGCAGCCGGCCGAAGAAGGCGCGAGCGGACTGCACCAGTCGCTGTTCTCGTTCCTCACCGGGGCGGGCGACAGCAACTTCGGCTGGTACGGCCTGCTCGCCGCGGCCAGCCTGGTGTTCTTCGCGTTCATCGGCTTCGATGTCGTCGCCACCGCCGCCGAGGAGACCAAGAACCCGCAGAAGGCGGTGCCGCGCGGCATCCTCGGTTCGCTGCTCATCGTGACCGTGCTCTATGTCGCGGTGTCGCTGGTGCTCACCGGCATGGTGCCCTACACCGATCTGGCCGGTGAGAACGCCACGCTGGCGACGGCCTTCGCGATCCACGGCGTCGACTGGGCCAAGAACGTCATCTCCATCGGCGCGCTGGCAGGCCTGACCACCGTGGTGATGGTGCTGTTCCTCGGCCAGACCCGCGTGCTGTTCGCGATGGCGCGCGACGGGCTGCTACCGCGCTGGCTGGCCCACACCGGTTCGCGCGGCACCCCGGTCCGCCTGACCGTCATCGTCGGCATCGTCTGCTGCGTGCTGGCCGGCTTCGTCGACTTCGGCACCCTGGAAGAAATGGTGAACATCGGCACGCTGTTCGCCTTCGTCCTGGTCTCGGTCGGCGTCATCATCCTGCGCCGCACCCGCCCCGACCTACCCCGCGGCTTCCGCGTCCCCCTGGTCCCCCTCGTCCCCATCCTGGCCGTCCTGTCCTGCCTGTGGCTGATGGTCAACCTCTCGGTGGACACCTGGATCCGCTTCCTCGTCTGGATGGTCCTCGGCTTCGTCGTCTACTTCGCCTACAGCCGCCGCCACTCGATCCTCGGCAAGAAGTCCCCGACAACCGACTGACCGGCACCGTCGGCGATAAGGTCGGACCGGCGCGGTCATCGGCGACACGCCGGGCCGACCTTGTCTACCGACACGATTCCGGTACACCCGTACGAGTCGCTAGGCTGTCCGGGACGCCCCTATAGCCCAATTGGCAGAGGCAGCGGACTTAAAATCCGCCAAGTCAGGGTTCGAGTCCCTGTGGGGGCACTCAAGAAGACCCATGTAGATGGGTCGCGGCGTCATTTCGATGCAGTTCGATGGGCTTTCGCCCCACCCCCAGAGCGGGGTCAGGCATCCCCAGTAGGCACGGGCAACTCTTCCAGGAGCGCGGTGCGCGGTGCGCGGGAGTCCGATCGCGAACTTGGATAGCCGCCGCGCAACGTCGCCAGTCCGAGAGCTTGCTCGGGTTCACGCACCGGCTCGGCGCGACCCTGTGACCGACGGGTCCAGGATCTGCGCCGCAGGCACCCGTGCGGGCGAAGACAGGTCCTGGCCGGAATTCGGATGCCACGACCGATTAGACGCTTGCACCCTTCGCGGCGTGTTTTCGTCTGTTGCACAAGCGATTTCGGTGACAGGCCGGTAGGCAGAAGGGATGATGAATACGCGGATCGACAGGTCGTCGACGCGCACACAGCAAGGGGGCTAGCTGTTATGGGGAAGGTCGATACCAAGGGCGTGTGGACGCGCGTCAGTGTGGACGAATCGCAGTTTCAGGGTCTGCGGGAACCCGGCACCGTATCGAGCAGCGGTGTCAGGGCAGGCATCAGGTGGGGCACCGGTGGAGACGGCGAGCCGAGCGGCTACGACTTCACCGGCCTCACCGGCGTCGACGCGCGCCTGGACGGCAAGAACTTCAACCTGGGCATCTTCACCCACTACAACCACCGAGTCGTGGTGCAGCACAGTCAGTTCTGGGTGTATTTGCGGGTGACGGTCGACTTCCTGGACGAAGGATTCGACCACACGTTCATCCTGCGTTTCCGCCACGACGAGACACCCAACGTCCCCGGGGACGTGGACGATCGGGTCAAGCTGCCGATCGTCGACGAGCACGATATCGTCCGCGTCGACGGTGCCGAGTATCAGGTGACCATCAGCGGTTTCCGGGATCACGGAGGCGAGGGAGAGGTGCAACCGAGCTTCCCCAACCCCGAAGGCTCGATCAAGCGGGTGTGGCTCGTTGCCCGATTCGAGCCGATTGTCGAGCCTGGTTCCTGAACCTCGGCATATCGTCGAATCTGCGCAGTCCGGGTTCGAGTCCCAGCGGGGCACTGTCCGCTAAGGTGTCCCGACGGCCGGGCAGATCTTCGGGCTCGGCTGCGGTGACCTGTACGCGTGGATTCTTCGACAGCTCGAAGGGATCGGCATGCATTCGGTGGTGGCCTTGATCGTCCGCATGGGTTGTGTGCTGGCCATGGTCTCGGGTGCGGTGGGGTTCGCCGCGCCCGCGTCCGCGGATCAGCCCGACTCGCCGCTGTGCGCGTGGCGGTTCATGTCCAACAGCACCATGCTGAATGTGGCGTTCCCCGACGCCAACTCGACGTACTGGCTGATGCCCTACGCGCTGGGGCCTGGCGATTCGATCGAGTTGTCCGGTTCCTATCCGGCCGCCCGGTATTTCTCGCTGAACACCTACGGGACCGACCTCGACACGGTGGACACGTTGCGCGACAACCAGATCGTCGCCGACCCGGGCAGCGCCAACCCGTACATCGATGCCGCCGCCGCATCGCTGCCCGCGTCGCAACAGCGCTGGCACGCCAGGTTGGTCAACGGACCGGCCGATCACAGCCGCAACGAGCTCCAGGCCGTCGCGAGTGGGCAGAGCACGCCGATCGGGTTCGCCATCGTCCGCGTCTATGTTCCCGACGACCCTGCCTCGCTCACCGGCGGCGTCGCGCTGCCGGAGGTGAAGCTCTCGGTCGCGGGCGCCGAGGTGCCGAGCCAGCCGTGCGCGCAGCCCTTCAACCCGGCCGACTACACCGGTCCGGTCGCCGATGTCGCCAAGGACGCCTTCGATCGGGCGATCGCCGCTGCGGCGTCGGGCGCGTTCCCCGGCAACAGGCCGGAGGCTACGTTCGGAAACCCGGCGAGCACCGCCGGGCTGTTCCCGAACGGCGACAACAAATACATCGGAACGCGCATCAGCTATCAGCAGGGGCGGCTGCTGGTGGTGCGCGGCAAGGCGCCGATCTTCCCGGATACCCGGGCGGGGCAATCGCCTACCGATCCGAGCCAGCAGGTGCGGTATTGGTCGATGTGTCAGAACGACCTACTCTCGCCCTATCCCGTTGTCGCCTGCGCGGCCGACTTCCAGACCGCGCTCGACGAGTCCGGCTACTACACCTATGTGGTCGCCGCGCCCGCGGACCTGCCTGCGAACCTCGACCCGGGCGTGACGGTGATCCCCTGGGGCAGCACCGACGTGGACAAGGTGCTGTTCCTGCGGAACATGACCCCGAGCGCGGAGTTCTATCCGTATTCGGTCCAGGCGTCCCAGGACTCCGGCAGCGACCCGGCCACCACGATGGGTCCGTATTACCCGCGGGCCGCCTATTGCAGCGCCGAAACTCTCGCCGCAGGCGGCGCCGGAGCGTGCCTCGGCGCCTGAGCCGCACGAACCGTTCGGGTCGCACAGGTGGCGCGATGCGGCTACGGACAGTCCGGGGCCGGGGCGTCAACGAAGAGCGGTTCGTTCGCGCGGTTGACGTACGCGACATACAGTTCGGCAGGCTCGGTGCCGAGGTTGCTTCCGGTATGTACGTGGTCCGGGCCGACAGTCTCGGACAAACCCTGGCCCGCGGCGTACGTCGTCGGCACGCAGTCCGCCTCGTAGCGCGTCACCTGGCCCGCGGTCACGACAGCGAAGACATTGCTGTCGTGGTAATGCCAGCCGAGTGACCCCCCTGGCGCGATGGTGATGCGCCGGAAGGTGACCTTGCTCGGCAACCAGGTGAAGGGGCTGAATCCGCTCGCATCGACCTGCGCCAGCGGCTCGACGGTCACGCCGGAGGACGGCGTGGCCGAAGCCGAGGGTGCCAGGGCGACGACCGCGGCGGCGACCACGACGGCGCCGGCGATGGCATCCCGGTGGATTCGCATCTTCCGAGTATACGAGCGGACTACCAGCCCGAACCGCCGAAAATGACTACCCGGCGATCAGCCCCTTGGCGATATGCGTGACCTGGATTTCGTTGCTGCCCGCGTAGATCATCAGGGACTTGGCGTCGCGGGCGAGTTGTTCGACCTTGTACTCGGCCATATAGCCGTTGCCGCCGAACAGCTGGACGGCTTCCATCGCCACCTCGGTGGCGGCACGGGAGGAGTAGAGCTTCATGGCCGAGGCCTCGGCGAGGGTCACCTTGTCGCCGGCGGCGGTGCGCTCGATGGCGTTGAAGACCATGTTCTGCACGTTGATCCGGGCGATCTCCATCTCGGCCAGCTTGAGCTGGATGAGCTGGAACTGCGCGATCTCCTTGCCCCACAGCTTGCGCGACTTGGCGTAATCGATGCACAGGCGGTGGCATTCGTTGATGATGCCGAGCGCCAGTGAGGCGATGCCGATGCGCTCGGCCGCGAAAGATTCCTTGGCACTGTCTTTTCCGTCGCCCTTGGCCGGGTTCTCGGTTTCGCCGAGCAGCCGGTCGGGGGTGATGCGGACGTTCTCGAAGAACAGTTCGCCGGTGGGCGAGGAGTTCATGCCCATCTTCTTGAACGCGGGGCTCTGGACGAAACCGGGCATGTCCTTGTCCAGCACGAACGTCAGCACCTTGCGGTCGCGGCGGTCGGTGCCGTCTTCCTCGTCCAGCTTGGCGTAGACGACGGTGACGTCGGCATACGGACCGTTGGTGATGAACGTCTTGCGGCCGTTGAGGATGTAATCCGCGCCGTCGCGACGGACGTAGGACTTCATGCCGCCGAACGCGTCCGACCCCGAATCGGGTTCGGTGATGGCCCAGGCACCGACCTTCGCCATGGTGACCAGTTCGGGCAGCCAGCGCTTCTTCTGCGCGAGGGTGCCGCGGCTGCGGATGGTGCCCGCGGTGAGGCCGAGGCTCACGCCCATCGAGGCAACCAGGCCCAGGCTGACGCCGGCGAGCTCACTGTTGAGGATGACGCCCATGCTGCCCGCACCGCTGAACCCGCCACCCGACTTGCCCGAGCCGGTGGTGCCCGCTTCTTCGCGGGCGATGGCCTTGTCGAGCCCTTCCCGCGCCATCTCGTCGAGGCCGAAGGTGGCGTAGAGCTTGCGGATGATGTCGAACGGCGGCAGCGCGCCGCTCTCCAGCTGGTCGACGTGCGGGGTGACCTCCTTGGCGATGAAGCCGCGCACAGCGTCGCGGAACATCAGGTCTTCGTCGGACCACTGGTACATATCTGGACTCCCGAGGGATCGCCGGAACTTTGCCTCAAATATAGAACACGTTCTAGTTGGCCGGGTCGGGCCCCGGCCTTGCCGAGGAAAGGCGACGCGGTTCACCCTGGGGTTCGGCGACCTACCGGCGTAGGTTCGTAGATGAGCGAATCGTCGACACGAAGGGGTGTTATCGATGCGGGTTGTCAAGCGAATCAGGGGATACACCAAGGTAATTGGGCAAGCCCGACGCAATCGCGGCGATCTTGCCGGATGGCTCGGGCGGCGGCCGCAGATCGGGGTCGCGACCATGACTTATGAGACAGCGTTGTTGTTCAGCAACAAGCTCGATCCCCGGCTCAAAGAGCTTGCCGAGCTCAAGACGGCGGGGCTGGTGGCGTGTCAGTTCTGTCTCGACATCGGATCGGCGATGGCGCATACCAGCGGACTGACCCGGCAACAGATCACCGACCTGCACCGGTATCGGACCAGCGAGGCCTATACCGAGCTGGAGAAGCTGGTGATCGCGTTCGCCGAGGCGATGACGACGACTCCGGCGGTCGAGATCGACGAGTTGCGCGACACCCTGCTCACCCACCTGTCGAAGGCCCAGCTGACCGAGCTGGCCGCGACCATCGCCTGGGAGAACCAGCGGGCCCGGCTCAACCAAGGCCTGGGTGTGCAGCCGACCGGAATGTCCGACGGGATGGTGTGCGCGATGCCGGAGCCACGCGCATTCTCCGGCGCCGAGCACATCGGTGGGCAGACGCGACCCGGATCCTGACGCTCGACCGATCGATCAGCGGTCCGCCCAGGTGGGGGCGGTGCGCGTGATGATCGGCGCGACGAATTCCCGGAGCATGGCGCGTTCGTCGGCTTCGTCGCGGCCGGGGGTGGCCAGGAACGAGACGATGACGCGGGTCAGCCAGCGGGCCAGGCGGCTGCGTTCGGGGTCGCTGAGGTCGGTGTCGGCGAACATGGCGGCGGCGAGGGACTCGATGACGTCGGAGTCCTGGCTGATGCGGCCCGCCGTGCCCGAATCGCCGGGGCGGAACCAGGCGATGAGCAGCGGGTCGGCGCGGACCGCCGCGATGGCGCCGAGCATCGCGGCGATGATGCGCTCGCCGGGGTCGGCGATGTCGCGGACCTGTTCGGCGAGGTCGGCGACGATGCGACGGGTCTCGCGGTGCACGAAGGCGATGCGCACGGCGTGGCGGTTGTCGAAGTAGCGGTACAGGGTCGCCCTGGAGCACCCGGCCGCGGCGGCGATATCGCGCATCCCCACCGCGGCCACCCCGTGTTCGGCGAACAGTTCGGCGGCCGCGTCGAGGATGCGCTCGGCGGCCAGATCGGCCCGGTCGGTGGCCAGCCAGTCGCCACTCACGCGCCCACCGCCTGGAACGGCACGGAGACGGGCCAGCGCACGTAGTTGCCCTGCGACCAGCGCACCGCATCGAGGTCGACGGTGAAGTCGGGGCAGCGGGCGAGCAGTTCCTCGAGTGCGACGCGCGCCTGCATGCGGGCGGCGGCAGCGCCGAGGCAGTGGTGATGGCCGTGGCTGAAGGTGAGAATGCGCTTGGGGTTGCGCCGGATGTCGAGTTCGCTTGCGGTAGGGCCGAACTCACGCTCGTCCCGGTTCGCCGAGCCGTAGAGCAGCAGCACGCGCCTGCCTGCGGGAATCGTCGTGTCGTGCAGTTCGACATCGCGGGTGGCGGTGCGGGCCAGACCCTGCACCGGCGAGGTCATGCGAAGGAACTCTTCGATGGAGTCGGGAATGAGCGACGGGTCATCGATGAGCAGCCCGCGCTGGCCGGGATTGGCGGTGAGGAGCTGGACCGCGCCGCCCAGATTGCCGGTGGTGGTGTCGTTGCCGCCGGTGATCATCGTGAACGCGAAGCCGAGGATCGCGATCAGGCCCTCGTTGTCGCCGTCTTCGCCGAGACCGGAGGCCAGCAGATGCGAGATAGTGTCGTCGCCCGGTTCGACGCGGCGGCGGGCGATCAGCTCGGTGAAGTAGCCGACCAGCTCGCCGACCGCGGTGAAGGCGTTCTGGTCGCCCGCGGCCAGCCCCGCGCCCGCGACCGCGCCGCCGACGATGTTCTCGGTCCACTCGTCGAACTTGCCGTGATCGCGTTCCGGCACCCCGAGATAGTGGGCGACCACCATCGTCGGCAGCGGCTTGAACAGCTGCTCGACGATGTCGCCCCCGCCCGCTGCGCGCAGCCGCTCGATGCGCTCGACGACGAACCTGCGCACCGCGGGTTCCACCGAATTCACCTGGCGCGGTGTAAATCCCGGTGCCACCCGACGCCGGAAATCGGTGTGTTCGGGCGGGTCCATGAAGACGAACGGCTTGACCGCGCCGAAGCCGGCCGCCGCCAGGTCGACATAGTCCACGGTCAGCCCCGATGCGGAGGAGAAGGTCTCAGGATCCCTGGCCGCCGCCCACACATCGGCGTGGCGGGACAGCACGTAGAAATCATCGGCTTCCTGCCCCGCGGGGATCACCCGATGGACCGGATCATGGTCGCGCAGCGCGGAGTACATGGACCAGGGGTCACGCCAGGTTTCCCCGGAGCGAAGCTCGAACCCTACCGCATGAGACGTCGTTGAACTCATGACTCCAATGTAAGACAAATGACCCATTATGTCTAACACTTGTCTCCGCGGCGGCGGAGGTTTCTGTCGGTGGCCGGTGGGAATATCCAGGCATGAGCAGTGGGGAGGATGCCGGAGGCTGGGGAGCGGCGCTCATCTGGACCGTGCTGGCGTTGACGATCGGAGTGCCGATCTGGCTGTGGACCGGACAGGAGCTGTGGCTCATCTTTCTGATGCTGCCGGGGCTCGGGTTCACCGATGCGGGACGCGGGGCGGTATGGATGGCGCTGGCGATGCCATCGCGGCGCGGAATACTCTTCGCCGCTTGGTCTTTCGTGCTGATCGCGGTCGCCGGCACGGTCGCCGTCGCGGTGTGGAAGCTGCACCCGTCGGGGTGGACCTGGCCGGTCGCGGGCGGCGCGGCGCTGCTCGCCGGCGTGGTGATGTACCTGGCGGTCGCCGCGGAGGTGGTCGGCGGCTGGATGCTCACCAACGGGGCCACCATGTATCACGTCGACAGCGAAATCGCTTGGGACAAGAAGCATCCGAACGATGATCCGGCCAGGCTGTCGACCGGTCGCACGCCGGTGGTGATCCGGGCCGAGGAGATCGAACGGCGGCGCTGGATCGCGGAGCGATTCGACAAGAAGTTCCCGACGCTGGTGGCGAAAGCGACTCGGCCACAGGCGAAGACGACCACGAAACACCTGGTGATCGAGGTCGAGAAGCTCGGGCAGAGCATGAAGGAAGCGCTCGCTCTCGCGCTCCGCGCCCAAGCGGACGGATTGGCTCAGCTGAGCCGCGCCGACGAGGCGGCCGCGCTGCGCGCCGAGGCCGACACCGTCGCACCACCCGCCTAGCCGCCACCCGGACGGGAACACCGGTAACACCGATCAGTGTCACGGCAGAGAGGTCAGTGCAGCCCGGGCGTGGTGCCCGGCGCTGCGGGCGGTGCGTCGGGTTCGCGCACCATCCGGAACGAATTGAGCAGCCCGAGCAGTCCGGCCAGGATCGGCACGAGCAGCGCCGCCTGCAGCGCGAGTGGCCGCGCGTCGGTGTTGATCCGGACGATCTCCTCGCGGATCGCCGGTGGCTGACCAGCTAGCAGCGACTCGAGTTCGGTATTGCTCATGACCTGCGCGTCGTCTTCGAGGACCTGCGCGACGTGCTCCTGCTCTGCGGGTGGGAGCACCTCGCTCGACTTCGCCATAGCGGTGAAAGTGAGCGATAGCGTGGCCAGCATGACCGCGCCGGCGAACGCCAGCCCGAACGAGAGCCCGAACGACCCGGCGGCGGAGTTGGTGCCCGAGGCTTCGCTGACCCGTTCCTCCGAGATCGGCGCGAGCGTGTAGTTGTTCAGCTGCGAGACGAGCAGGCCCAAGCCCGCGCCGGCGACGACGAGCGGCGGCAGCAGCGCCCACCCGAACTCCGCGCGGGGCACCAGCGGGAGGAGCACCGCGATACCGACGGTGACCAGGACGAAACCCCACCGGATGATCGGCGCCGAACGCCGAGCCCCCGCCTCCTTCCCCGCGAGCAGCGCGACGGCGAACATGCTCAGTGACAACGGAGCCAGCGACAGGCCCGCCTGCATCGCGTTGTACTCGAGCACCATCTGCAGGTAGATCGGCAGCGCGATCATCGTGCCGCCCAACGCGATCTGCTGGAGCATCTGCCCGGTGATTCCGAGCCGGAACGCCTTGGACCGGAACAGGTCCGGATCCATCAGAGTGGGTTCGCCCCGCCGCTTCCTGCGGATCAGCCAGTACGCGAGCCCGATCAACGCCGCCGCACCGGCCACCAGGAAGACCGCGACGGCCTCGCCACCTTCCTGCCACACCAGGATCCCCAGCACAATGCCACCCATGCCGACGACCGACAGCGCGGCACCGACCACATCGACTCCTCGCGACCCGGTGTAGGGCACGTCGCGAACCAGCCCGATACCGGACAGGACGGCGGCGATGATCACCACCTCGAGCGCGAACCCGACGCGCCACGACAGGTAGGTGGTGACGAAGCCGCCGAGCAGTGGTCCCACGGCGGCGGCGATCGCGGCCGCCGCGCCGACGAGTGCGTACACCTTCTTCTGCGCGGCCCCGTGGAAGTTGCCGTGCACCAGGGACTGCATGGCGGGCAACAGCAGGGACGCGCCGATACCACCGACCACGGCCCACAGCACGATCACCGCGGTCAGACTCTGCGCGAAGGTCATCGCGGTCGCCCCGGTCGCGTAGCCGAGCAGGCCGAGCACGTAGGCGCGTCTGCGGCCGATCAGATCGCCGACTTTGCTGCCGATCAGGATGAAGGCCGCCGACACCAACGCCTCGAGCGCGATCGCGGACTGCACACCGCTGACGGTGGTGTCGAGGTCGCGCACCACCGCCGAGATCGACACGTTCATCAGCGACGTGTCCACGACCAGGACGAACATCGCCATCGCCAGCAGGACCGCCAGCAGCCGTCGGCTACCCGAGAACTGATCAGCACCCCCGGAAATCGCCCCGTCGACCATGCAGGTACCACCTCGCTCGTCGTGAACCGGCGGCAACCCGGTTCGGGCCATCCCACTGCTGAAACAGAGCGTAGGCCGCTCGAGACCCCGACACCCGCAACCAGCCACCAACCGTTACGACGAGCCCACTACGGCGCCGACAAGCCCGCCCGGGCCGGAAAAGCGATTGCCCGGGTGCTGGGCGATGTGGCCTCCTTGGGTGGATGAGAAGACAGCGGCCGGAGAATGCCCGGGATATCGCAGACGGGTTGAAACTGCATCGGTATACGGTGCGGGGAGTTCGTGGTGTGCGAACGGTGATCGTGCCGCGGCCGGGGACGCGGGCTCGGTTCAGTACGAATCGGTTCCATGACACGTGGCACGTGCTGTCGGACGACCACGGGGCACAGTTGCTGGCCCGGTTGTTGTGGGGGCTTTCGTATCAGGCTCGGCCTGGGACGGTAGTGCTGATCGATCGGGAGTTTCTGCTACCGACGCCGTTCGATGCCGATCCCGCCGATCCCATCGCGCTGGTGCCGGGATGGTTCACCCGGTTCGACGATCAGGCCGCTGCGGCATCGAGCCACCGGGTACGGAGGGGGAATCCGGAGGGGACGGTGCGGTGGCGGTCCTTCGGACTGGACCGAACGCTGGAACCCGGGGCGTTCGACAGCTGGGCGACCCGGCAGCATTATCGACGAACACAGGGCGACATCGCTCGCCGACGCGGAATGCTTGTGCTCACCCCACGGACGCCCGACGACTGCCGCGCGTGGGCGATCGGCGCGGCGCGACTCGATTCCGCGGGCTATGGGTCCGATCACGTATATCTGGACGAATGGAATCGCGGCCACGACGGCGAAATCCAGATCTTTCGCGCATTTCGCCCAATGGTCGGCGTCGCCCGGCAGGCGCGGGCCCGCGTCCTCGCCCGCGATGAAATACCGTCGTCTCCGGACGGCTTGCGTGCCGCCGTCTGGAACGAGGCGGAATCCGTTCGGGGCGACGCGCACTTGCGAATTCGCGCCTACTACGGACGCGGTGCCGAACTCGGCCACGCCGCCGCGGCGATGCTCGCCCATGCCGATGTGCGTTCGCTGGACGATCTCAGCGAACTCGGCGCCGTCGAAACCTACCGGCGGCTGCGCGCGGCCGAAGTGAAAGGCCTGAACCTGGAGATGCTCTGGGCGCTCGAGGGCGCGCTCACCTATCGCGATCGCCGACTGATCGGGCCGGAGCGGCGCCGGGAGCTGGTCGCCGCGCTCGGGCCTGCGCCCGTACCCGAGCGGATCGCCCTGCGCCGCTACCGCGCTCCGATCCGGCCCGCTGCGAGGGCTTCCGCGACTCGCCCGAGGTGAATAGGGCGGGCAAGGTATCCATCCAACGTGGCGGGCGGTCCGAATAGGTTGTGTTCATCGACCACGAAATGTCGAATTCACCCGGGGGGTCGAATTCTTCGGGCGAATTCGGAGAGGGAGTTTCTCCGATATGTTCCAGAACTCGAGTTCCAGCGTGGGACGCCGGATGCTCGCTGCCGTGTTGCCGGTAGCGGTGGCTGTCACGTTCGCCGGTGTGGCCTCGGCCGAGGTCGATGCCGATCAGCAGGCGCGCTTCGCCCAGGGCTTGTCCTCGGTGGGTAATGCCGAAGGGATCGGCTACAGCACCGCGGTGACGCCGGACCTGCGCACCGTCACGGCGACCGTCGACGACGGGCGCTTCGTCCTCGGGCCGGACGGCACACTGACGGTCGAATCCGCGGCCGGCAGCCCGATCGCCCAGGTGCCGACCAGCTTCGGCACGGTCGGCGGCAACACCATTACCGTGGCCACCGAGATCTCCGCCGACGGGCGCACTCTCGAGGCGACGCCGCAGGTCACCCAGGCCGGGGCAGCCGAGCTGAAGACGATCGCCACCAATCCGGCCGCGCAGAACTCCGACCCGGTCCAGAACGCCGCCGCCCTCGGCGCCGGGGTCGGCATGGTGTTCGCCGCGATCGTGTGCGTGCCCGCGATCACCGCCGTCATCCTGTACCTGCCGTGTGTCGGGATGGTCGGCCTGCCCAATGCCCTCATCGGCGCGCTCATCGGCGCTGCGGTCGGCATCGCGGCACCCCAGATCATCCCGCAGGTGCTCCCCTGATCCTGAACGCCCCGATCGCCGCGCACCGAAAGCATCACGGTGCGCGGCGATGTCGTTTCAGGGGTGCGAGACCACCGCGATGACCTGGCTCGCGGGCCGGGCGGCTCAGCCGACGACAGACATCGCGATGCCGTCGAGGATGTCGTGCTCGCTCACGACGAGTTCGGAGATCCCCGCGCGCTGGGCCAGTTCGTCGGCCAGCACCTCGGTGATGACAGCGCCGCCGCCGATCACGTCGACCCGGCCCGGGTGCATGGGTCCGAGGGCAGCGCGCTGGTCGTGGTCCATGCCGATCAGGCGGTCGCACACCTCGTGCACCTCGGCCAGGCTCAGCCGGGTGAGATGGACTCGGGTGGAGTCGTATTCGGGCAGGTCGAGGGCAACGGCGGTGATCGTGGTCATGGTGCCCGCGACGCCGACCCAGGTGTGCACCTTGTCGACCGGAACCTTGGCGAAGGCCTCGTCCAGCTTGGTCTGCGCGAATTCCCGTGCGGCGTCGACCTGTTCGGCGGTCGGCGGGTTACCGGGCAGGCAGCGCTCGGTGACGCGCACGCAGCCGATGTCGGCGGAAAACGCCGCCTGGACGCCGTCACCGTCGCCGACGACCAGTTCGGTGGACCCACCGCCCAGATCGACAACGACGAAAGGCCCTGCGTCAGCGGACAGTTCGCCGACCGCGCCCGCGAAGGACAGTCGCGCTTCTTCGTCGCCGGTGATCACCTCGGCGACGGCGCCGTCGACGACCCTGCCGAGTTCGGCGCGGGTCATCTCGAAGAAGTCGTCCCGGTTGGCGGCGTCGCGGGTGGCCGAGGTGGCGACCATCCGGACCCGCGAAACATCCTGCGCGAGCATCAGATCGACATAGTCGGCCAGCGCGACACGCGTCCGCTCGATCGCCTCCAACGCGAGCCGGCCGGTGGCGTCGACACCCTGGCCGAGCCGCACGATCCGCATCTCGCGGTGCACATCGGTGAGACCACCGTCGGCGCCGACCTCGGCGATCAGCAGACGGATCGAATTGGTGCCGCAGTCCACCGCGGCGATGCGCTCAGTCATGATGTTCCTCCTGGTCGGCCCGGGCGCCGTGTGAGGTGGTGCGGGCGCCGCGTGCTGTCCGCGATTATGCCGGTTCGCCGGACTTGCGGGCGGCGGGCCAGTCGGCGGGGATCGCGGTACCGCGCAGTCCGGCGTCGGCCGCCAGTGCCACGGCTTCGTCACCGAACGGGTTGACGCCCGGTCCCTTGGCCAGCGAATGCGCGATCAGCACGTGCAGGCACTTGACCCGGTCGGGCATGCCGCCGCCGGTGAAATCGGTGCCGAGCGACTCGATCTCGTCGCGCTCGGCCAGGTAGCTCTCGTGCGCGGCGCGGTAGGCCGCGGCCAGCTCGGGGTCGGCGGCGAGACGTTCGGTCATCTCGCGCATCACCCCGGCCGACTCCTGCCTGCTCGCCTCGGCGGTCAGCCGGGGGTCGGTCAGGTAGTAGAGGGTGGGGAACGGCGTGCCGTCGGGAAGGCGCGGCGCGGTCTTCACCACGGCGGGCAGGCCGTCGGGGGTGCGGTAGGCGACGGCGAGGACACCGCGCGGCTCGCGGCCCAGCTGCTGGGCGATGATCTCGAGGTCGCGCTCGTTCGGTGCGGTCACCTTGGTCCTTCCGGGGCCGGTTCGGAGATGCTGCGCCACAGGTCGGTGTACCAGGGGTCGGGCGCCGCTGTTCGGGTGCTCATCGGCGGCGGCGCCGGTGCTTCGATGCCGGGTATCTGCACGATGTAGGGGGTTTCGCCGGGCATCACCAGGCGCAACCGGTCGCGGGCCTCGGAGCGGATGTAGGCCGGATCCTGCTGCTGGGCCCGGCGGTCACGCAGGACGGCCAGGTCGGCGTCCAGTTCCGCCCGCTGCTGGGCCAGCGCGGCCGCTTCGGCGCGCTGACTGAAGTAGGTCCGGGTCGGCACGGCCAGGGTCAGCGCCAGGCCGCACAGCACGGCAGCGAGGATCACCGCCTTGCCGGTCGAGAGACCGAGGATGGTGTGTTCGCTGCGCTCGAGCTTGCCGCTCGGCTTGCGCTTGCTCGTGGTCGCGCCGGTGGCGGATTCGGGGCGGCGCCGGGTGGTGCGTTTGGCCGCGGCGGGGCGGCCGGGGGCGTCGAGATGACTGGGGCGGGAGCGTGCGGCGCGCGACGTGCGGCGGTCACCGCGTCCACCCGGACTGGTTCCACGCGCACGTCGCTCGGTCATTCGCTACCGCCCCGTCATCTCAACCTGTACTGCGGTACTGCTGATCTCAGAATTCGCCGGTGAAACGCGGGAAGGCCACGTCACCCGCGTAGCGTGCCGAGTCTCCGAGGGCATCCTCGATGCGCAGCAGCTGGTTGTACTTGGCGACCCGCTCGGAACGCGCGGGGGCGCCGGTCTTGATCTGACCCGAACCGACGGCGACCGCGAGGTCGGCGATGGTGGTGTCCTCGGTCTCGCCCGAACGGTGCGACATCATGGTCTTGTAGCCGTTGCGGTGCGCGAGCTCGACGGCGTCGAGGGTCTCGGTCAGGGTGCCGATCTGGTTGACCTTCACCAGCAGCGCGTTGGCGGCGCCCTTGGCGATGCCCTCTTCGAGGCGCTCGGGGTTGGTGACGAACAGGTCGTCGCCCACCAGCTGCACCTTGTCGCCGATGGCGTCGGTCAGCGCGACCCAGCCGTCCCAGTCGTCTTCCGACAGCGGGTCCTCGATGGAGACCAGCGGGTACCGGGTGAGCAGATCGGCGTAGAACTCGCCCATCTCGGCGGCCGTGCGGACCTGGCCCTCGAACTTGTAGCCCTCACCGGGGGTGTAGAACTCGGTGGCGGCGACATCGAGCGCGAGCGCGACATCGGTACCGAGCTTGTAGCCCGCGCGCTCGATGGCGACGCTGATCAGGTCGAGCGCCTCCACGGTGCCCGCGACGTCGGGGGCGAAGCCACCCTCGTCACCGAGACCGGTGGACAGGCCCTTCTCCTTGAGCACCGACTTCAGCGAGTGGTACACCTCGGTGCCCCAGCGCAGCGCCTCACGGAAGGTGGGGGCGCCGATCGGGGCGACCATGAACTCCTGGACATCGACGCCGGTGTCGGCGTGCGCGCCACCGTTGAGGATGTTCATCATGGGCACGGGCAGCACGTGCGCGTTCGGGCCGCCCAGGTAGCGGAACAGCTCGAGGCCCGAGGACTCGGCCGCGCCGCGCGCCACGGCCAGCGAGACGCCGAGCAGGGCGTTCGCGCCGAGGCGGGACTTGTCGGGGGTGCCGTCCAGATCCAGCAGGACCTGGTCGACGGTACGCTGCTCGACGGCGTCGAGGCCGATGATGGCGGGCGCGATCTCGTCGAGGACACCCTCGACGGCCTTGGTGACACCCTTGCCGTTGTAGCGGTCGCCACCGTCACGCAGCTCGACGGCCTCGTGCTCGCCGGTGGACGCGCCGGACGGAACGTCCGCCCTGGTCAGGGTGCCGTCGTCGAGGGCGATCTCGACCTCGACAGTGGGATTGCCGCGCGAATCCAGAATCTCGCGCGCTCCGACCTGTTCGATGATGGCCACGAAAACGACTCCTTACGACTGAAGGCACGGTAGGTCTCACGGCTTGGTCCGTGCGGGTGCGAGCCTATCGCCTCGGCGTGACGTCGAGTAACCGGCACTCCGGGCCGGAGCCGACTACACGCGGCGGCCGATGCTGTAGGTGGCCGCCCTGTCCCGCACGACCCGCATGTACTTGTTCGACTGGTTGTAGGCGAACAGGGCGCGCTGCCAGCCGTCGGCCGAGGTCAGGTCGCCGCCGCGGATGCACAGATACCGGGCGGCGGTGAGGGCGGCGTCGTCGATGTTCTGCGGGTCGAGCACGCCGTCGCCGTTGGCGTCGACCGCCCAGCGGCGCCAGGTCTCCGGGATGAACTGCAACGGCCCGACCGCACGGTCGTAGGTGGTGTCGCCGTCGAGACTGCCCCCGTCGGTGTCGCGGATGTCGGCATTGCCCTTGGTGCCGTCGAGGGCGACGCCGATGATCGCCGGGCGCACCGTCCCGTCGGCGTCGACGCCGGCGCCGCGATGGGTGCCGTGTCCGCTCTCCACACTCGCGATCCCGGCCAGCGTGGTCCAGGCGATTCCGCATTCGGGCTTGGACCGCGCGAGCACCGCCGCCGCGTAGCCGTAGGCCTCCAGCGCGACCGGTTCGATGCCGACCGCCCCCGACTGCTCGTCGGCCCAGCCGCGTAACTGCTCGGCCGCGCGACCCGGCGCGTCCACATCGATCGCGGGTAACGCGGCACCCGGACCCGGCGGCATGTCGCCGGGGATCGACGCGAGCGAACTACACCCTGCGAGCAGCGCGGTCATCGCCACGGCGGCGAGGACGCCGACTTTCTGCACAGACACTCAACCCATCATCCAGGTCTGTGGCACCGACGGCACCTCTCACAGCGACTTCTCAGAGTGGGCCGAGGCAGATCGTCGTGCCCTCGCTCATCGATTGCTTGCGCGTCATCCGTGCCTCGCCGGGTGAACAGGCCACGCCGTCGGAGTCGTATACCGAGGTCACCCGGCCGTCGGCGGTCGGTGCGGCGCAGTCGACCAGGGTGGGCATGTCACTCGAGGTGGCGAAACCGGTAACGCAGTCACCAGGTTTCGCGTAGCCGAGTTGCGCGGGGCTGACCGGGCCGAGGCAGACGACGACGATCAGATCGGTCTTCTCGTTGCTGGTGACCGACACCGAGGTGGTGTTGGTGACGCCGAGGCATTCCGGCTTCGCGGGCGCCACGTACTGGGTCCGCACGGACAGCACCCGCGACGACGCGCCGGCACCGTCGCACGCGACTTTCGCCATCGGCTGCTCGGAGTAGCAGTCGCCGACCTGTGCCGCCGAGGCCGTCGTGGCGAACCCGTTCGGCTTCGTGCACACGACGACGGCGCGGCCGCCGAGCGAGGTCTGCGCGAAGGCCATGCGCGTGTCCTGGTATGCCTTGCAAGCATTGTCGGTGACCGGGACCTTCGTGTGCAGTTCGATCGCGATCACGTCGAGGCTCGCGCGCGAGGTGCCGCACGGCAGCCGTTCGATGGTCTCGCCCGCCTTCTTGACATCGATGCAGTCACCGGCGACGAGACCGCCTGGGTCGACCGGGTTGTTCGCGGTCGGGGCAAGACACAGCGCGGTGGTCGCGGCGGTTCCCGGGGCGCTGGGCTCGGCGACAGCGCGGGTGGCATCGGGGTACTTCAGGCAAGCCAGCTCGAGCGGCCACTGGATCGGCTCCCTGCCGACGATCTTGTACATGGCAGTCGGTGCGGTGCAACCGTATTCGATCGGCTGCGGGCTGTTGCTCACGCAGTCGCCCACCGCCATCGTCGGCGGTTCGGGGCGGGTGAGCGCGTATACGGTCACCCCGCCCGCCACCGCGACGATCGTCGCCAGGGCGACGAGGAGCCAAGGGAGGAGGCGCTTGCGGGCCGACCGGGTGGGTTCTGTCGGCGGTTCAGGAGGCACCGGAGTCGGGAACTCGACCGGCCTCCACTGGGCGGCAGGCTGCTGCGGTGACGGGTGCGCCATCGGGGTAGATCTCCTGAAAACAGTGGGGGGACAACCCGATGACATCGGGGGTGTCGCGCCATCCGTTACGGATATCCGTAGAGGAGGTTTCCCGGGTCTCCGGCCGGGTCGTCAGCCCATCAGATCCGCTGTCGCCTGATGAGTCGGCGCGGCGAGAACCATTGCCGGACAGCCTGATTCGACTACGCGACCGTGATCCAGCACGAGGAGCTGGGTGCAGTGCCTGGTGACCAGGGCCATGTCGTGGCTGATCAGCAGGACGGTGGTGCCGCGGTCGGTGCGGAGGTGGTCGAGAAGGGTCATGATCGCGGCGGCGGTGCCGGTGTCGAGGGCAGTGGTGATCTCGTCGCAGATCAGGACGGCGGGGTCGGCGGCGAGGGCTCTGGCCAGGGCGACGCGCTGGCGTTGGCCGCCGGAGAGTTCGCGGGGATGGCGGGTCGCGAGGTCGGCGGGGAGTTCGACCGCGGTGAGCAGGGATTCGACGTGCGCCCGCACGTCGGTCTTCGGTACCCGGGCGATGCGGCGGAGCGGGCGCGCGAGGGTCTGCTCGACGGTGCGGCGGGGATTCAGTGCCGCGAGCGGGTTCTGGGTGACCAGCTGGATGCCGTTGACACCGGCCGTGATTCGGCGCCGACGGCCGATCGGGATACGCGCACCCCGCAAGTCGAGCGAACCAGAGGCGGTGTCGTGCAGACCCGCGATCACCCGCGCAAGGGTCGTCTTCCCCGCGCCGGACGGGCCGACCACGGCCAGCGCTTCGCCCGCGCGCACCGTGAAATCGATGTCGACAAGGATCTCGTGGCCGTCGGCGACCGCGCTGATCCCGTTGACGCGCAAGGCAGTCGCGCCGTCGGCTCCGTTCCCCCGCGACACCGTCACACTGTCGGGACCGGCAGCTCCATCCACGCCGCCAACGCCGACCTTGTCGAATCGACCTGGGGTCGAATCCTTGCCTGTGGACGGGAGAGCGGTCTCCGGCCCGGCGGCCCCCGCCTCGTCGATGACCGGCATACCGCCGGGCGGGTGGACCTCGACCACCGTGTCCGCGATGGCATGGACCGTGGTGGTGTCGTGACCAGAGAGGAGGACGGCGGTCGACTCGCGGACGGCGAGGTCGGCGATGAGGCGCGCGATGTCGGTGCGCAGGGCGCCGTGTAGCCCGGCGAGCGGCTCGTCGAGGACGAGTACCTCGGGGCGGCGGAGGAAGGCGCGGGCGAGGGCGACGCGGCGTTGCTGGCCGCCGGAGAGGCGGCCGCAGCGGCGGCGCAGGTGGGTGGCGTCGAGGCCGACCAGTTCGAGGGTGGCGCGGCGGTCGGCGGCGGAGGCGGCCGGCGCGGCTTCGGCGAGCAGTGCGCGCACCCGGAGCAGCGGATTCAGCTCGGATCCGGGGTCCTGGCCGACGTAGGCGATCCGGGTGCGCCGGAAGGTCCGCAGCGCACCGGAATCCAGCGCGAACACCTCGTGCCCCGCGACCAGCACCGCGCCTTCACGCCTGGCGCCTGCGGGGAGATGGCCGAGCAGCGCCCGCATCGCGGTCGACTTACCCGCACCCGACGGACCGGTCAGCGCGGTGACCGTGCCTGCCTTCAACCGGAAGGACAGCGGCGCCAACAGCACCGCACCGGACTCGGCGACCACGGTCAACCCATCGACGACGGCGGCGTCTCCGGCATCGACCACCGATATCCCACCGCCAGCCGTCACCTGGTCCGACGCGAGGGGATCAGTGTTCGTCTGATCGACAGTCGCGCCGGTGGATTCACCCACCGTGGGCCTGCTCTTCGCGACACCACCGGTGACCACCAGGTTCACCCCGACCGCGACGATCGCGATAGCCGCGCTCGGAGCCAGCACCGCCCACGGGTTGAGCAGTAGGCCGGAGGCATTGTCGCGCACCATATTCGCCCAATTGTTGTCATCGAGAGCGGGCACGCCGAGGAAGGAGACGGTACTGACGAGGTAGACGGCGACGACGAACCGCAGTCCGAGCTGGGTGGTGAAGACCGACCGCAGGTTCGGCAGAATCTCCCGGAAGACCACATGGGACAGGGACTCTCCGCTGGCGATCGCCGCTTCGACATAGCCGCTGGTCGCGATGCTCGACGCGGCGGCCGCGAAGATCCTGGCGCAATAGGGCACACCGAACAGCAGCGACACCGTGATCAGCGCGAACACCCCGCCCTGCGGCCATGCGGTGAGGACAAGCAGGATGCCGAGCACCGCGGGCAACAGGATCACCAGATCGCCACCGAGTTCGATCACCGAACCGGCGCGCGGGCGGACCGCCGCCACCGCACCGAGCACCGCCGACAACACGGTCACCGCCACCGCGATCACCGCCGACACCACCAGCAGCTGGGTACCACCGGCGAGCAGATGACTCAGCACATCCCGGCCGAGCCGATCGGTCCCGAGCACCGCTCCCCCACCGGGCGGCGCGAACGGCATCCCGACCGCCCGCTCGGCGGGATAGGGCGCGAGCAACGGCCCCACCACCGCGACGAGCGCGACCAGCCCCACCCCAGCCGCCGCCGACCACCGCCACCACGCCCGGCTGGACGCATGATCACCAGGCCGCGGTGGCGTCTTGGCGGCATTCATCGCGTACCTCCCGATGCCCAGTTCCGGACGAAGTCGGCCACCGCGAGCAGGGCCATGATGACGATGGCGGTGAGTGCGACGACCGCGGCGACCGTCGCGGTGTCGCGGTCGGCGACCGATCCGGCCAGCACCGCACCGACGCCCGGGTAGTTGAACAGGGTTTCCACGACCAGCGCGCCGCCGAAGAGCATGCCGACGGAGGTGGCGTAGCCGGCGACGATGGTCGGCGCGGCGAAGGGCAGCATGTGCCGCACCAGGACGGTGCGGGCCGGAAGTCCCTCCAGCACAGCACTCTCCACGTGCGGCGCGGTGGCGACATCGTGCAGTGCCGAGCGCACCACCCTGGCGTTCCAGCCGATCTGCGGTATCGCCAGGGCGAGCACCGGCAGGATCAGCATCTCCGGGCCCGCGGGGAAACCGGAGCGGTCGGTGATGGTGACGGCGGGCAGCAAACCCGTGGCCAACGAGAACACCAGGATCAGGAGTGTCCCGCAGACGAATTCGGGAACCGCGACCGCGACCGTGCTGGCCGGCTGCAGGAAACGCGCGCCAAGGGTGGTCGGCCGCACCGCCCACCAGCAGCCGAGCACGAGCGAGGTCGCGACGGTGAGCAGTAGCGCGATCCCGCCGAGCAGCAAGGTCTGCGGAAACTTGTCGGCGAGCAGCGCACCGATCGAGTTGCCGCGCGCGGTCTGCCCGAAGTCACCGGTCAGCACGCCGGAGAGCCAGTGCCAGAACTGCACTGGCACTGCGCGGTCGAGGCCGAGCTCGTGTTCCTTCGCGGCGAGCTCGGCCTGTCCGGCATCCCTGCCCAGCGCCGAGCGGGCCGCGCTGCCGGGCAGCAGGTCCACCGCCACGAAGACGATGGCCAGCAAGGCCAGCAGCAGCGCGATCCGCCGAAGCAGGAGCAGGGCGAAGGTTTTCACGGCGATCACGCCAGCCAGGCACGTTCCAGCTGGACGCGGGCGAAGCCGCCGAGGGTCGGCAGCCCGCGCACCGGCGCGGCGGCGATGTCGATGCCGTCGGCCATGCCCCACACCAGATAACCGCCACGCTCGGACTCGATGCGCTGGATGTCGCGGACCGCCTTGGCGTAATCGTCACCAGAGGAGGCGAGCGCCTTGGCGGTGGCCGCGTCGAACTCCGGGTCACGGAAGGCGGTTTCGTTGCGGTTGGTACCCGAGGTCATCAGCTTGTCGGCGAAGAAAAGCACCGAATCGTTGGTACCCCACGACACCGTGTAGAGCGGTGCGTTCAGCCAGGTCTGGTCGTAGAAGGACGTGGGTTCGACGGCCTGCACGTCCAAGCGGACGCCGATCTCGGCGAGCTGGGTGGCGATCACCTTCGCCGATTCCACCTCGCCGGGCACCTCGGCCTTCGTCACGAACGGGTAGCTGCGGCCGGTATCGAAATTCGCTTCGCGCAGCAGGGTTTTGGCGCGCTCGATGTCGCGGTCACGACGCGCGAGCGCGGTGTCGTAGAGCGGGTCGGCGGTGCCGAGGATGTCGGCGGCGGTGGTGCCGTAGCCGGAGTGCACCTGGTTGACCAGCGCGGTCCGGTCGACGCCGAGACGCAGCGCGGTGCGCACCCGCGCGTCGGCGAACGGGCCGTCGGCGACGCGCATCGCCACGCCGAGCATGGTGTCGTTCGCGCGCCGGACCACCTGCAGGTCGCCACGGCCCGTCGCGGTGCGTCCGGCGATCGCGCCGACATTGGAGGCGAGGTCGATCTGGCCGCCGAGCGCGGCATTGCCGAGCGCGGTGACGCTGTCGAACATGGTCACCTCGATCGCGTCGAGCAGCGGCGGGGTGCCGTGCCACTGCTCGTTGCGGACCAGCCTGGCATTGCCGCCCTGATAGGACTCGAGCCGGAAGGGGCCGGTGCCGATCGCGGCGGCGAAGTCGGTGGTGCCCTGCGGAACGGTGAAGGTCATGAGCCGAAGCAGCAGTGGCAGTTGGGTATTGGGCGCGGACAGGGTGAACACGACGCGGTTCGGGCCGTCGGCGGCGATATCGCTCTCGGCCACCGGCATCTTCGACGCGCCGCCGACCGAGCGCAGGCGGCGCATCGACCACACCACGTCCTCGGCGGTGACCGGTGCGCCGTTGTGGAACTTCGCGCCGTCGGCGATGGTGAATGTCCAGCGGCGGTTGTCGGCGGAGGGCTCCCAGCGCGAGGCCAGTCGCGGCGCGACGGTCGGGTCGGCGCCGGGGACGGTGAGCGCGTCGTAGACGAGCGAGGCGATCAGGAAGTCACTGTCGTTGCTGAGATTGGCGTGCGGATCGCGCTCGATCCGGGCGGTGGTGCCGAGCGCGCCGACACGCAGCGTGCCGCCCTTCTTCGCGGGCCCGTCGGCCCCTTCGTCGCTCGTGCACGCGGCCGCCAGCAGTAGTGCGGTGACGCCGAGCCCGGATTGCAGGAGTTGCCTGCGTGTGAAACCCATCGTGTTGCCTCCCTCTAACCGCGTGCGCCGCACCACTTTTCCTGGCGTCGCAAACTAGGCGAGGCTAGCCTAAAGTGCGGGCCGAGTGGTGGGGATCCTCGCGACCGTCGCCGAACCGCAGCCGGGCTGGACACCCCCCGAATGTCGCCCGTTCGGACACTTCGGGTAAAACACCGTGTTATATGAATTAGCTATTTCTCAGCTGATATCTTAGGTAAGTCTTGCCTAATTAGAAAACAAGCACTACCTTCGCTCATCGAGTCTCCGATCACCCGTGTTCGACCGATGCGAAGAAGGGAAGGCCGGTGAAAAGCGTTCTGTCCGAACGTATGACACTTCACCTGCACGACATCGAACATCGCGAGCTACCGCCCGACGCCGCCACGGCCGTCCGCGCGCTCGCGACCGACATCCGACACCGATTAGGTGACGCACCCCACACCGAGACCCTGCACGACCCCGTGCTGCTGGCCCAGGTGCGCGAGCGCGCCGCCGAACTCCCCGACGCCGTCCGCCACGCCGTGCGACCGCCCGCCACCGCGGCGGGCGCCACCGTCGTGCGGGGCCTGTGCGTCGACGACGCCGAATTCGGCCCGACCCCGCCGCACTGGCAGGCCGCGGCCACCGCGGCGGCCGACCCACGGCACACCGGCTCGCTCGAACTCGACATCGCGCTGCTGCTGCTGGCACGGTGCGCGGGCGAGCCGTTCGGGTGGCAGGGCCAGCAGAACGGCAGGCTGGTCAACAACATCCTGCCCGCCGCCGGCCACGAGGACGAGCAGTCCGGCGCGAGCAGCTCCACCTTGCTCAGCCCGCACAGCGAGGACGCCTTCCACGCCGCGCGGGCGAACCTGCTGATGCTGACCTGCCTGCGCAATCCCGACCGGGTCGCGACCACGGTGTCGTCGGTGGGTCAGGTGCGGTTGCCCGAGGAGGATCTGCGCGCGCTCGCCGTGCCGACGGTGCCGATCCTGCCCGACGTGTCCTACGGCACCGATTTCGATCAACCCGCACCCGCGCTGCCGACCATCTGGTTCGACGAAACAGGTAGTCCCACACTGCGTTACGATCCCGCCTATACCCCGCTCGACGATGCCGACCCGGCATTCAGAGCGGCCTATGCCCGCCTCACCGCCGAGCTCGCCCGGGTCTGCCACGCGCCCGCGCTGGCTCCGGGAGAGGTCCTGCTGGTGGACAACGACGTCGCCGTCCACGGCCGGGTGCCGTTCCGCGCCCGCTACGACGGCACCGATCGCTGGCTCAAACGCGTCAATGTCCGGTTGCCCGAACGTCGCAGGCGCCCGCAGGAGTCGTCCGAGAATGGGTATGGGCAACAGGTGGTCGCGCCGTTCCGGGCGAGCACTGATCGGACAGCAGAGCGGGGCAGGACAGATGAACGAGGATCCGTTGAACATCCGTGACCGGAGCATCCCGCTGCGGGTGCTCTCGCGCAGCGACCTGGCCGACGTGCCGATCACCCCGGCGGAGGTGGTCAGGGCCGTCGAGGAGGCGTATCTCGCCTTCGCGGCAGGCGAATCCGACAACCCGCGCAAGCTGAGCGTCGCCGATCCCGGCGGTTCCTCGGTGTCCTACGCGATGCTCGGCCGCGACGGCAGGCGCCGGGTGGTTGCCATGAAGACCTCCTACAAGTTCGATCCCGGCCACGACCGCAGCACCAAGCGGTACTACACCACCATCACCCTCTACGATGACACCACCGGCGCGCCCATCGCGATGATGGACTGCGCGCGGGTCGGCGCCTTACGCACGCCCGCGGTGTCGGCACTGCTGGTGCGCGAGACCGTGCGACGGGGTGCGGAGAGCGCGCTGCTCATCGGCACCGGCACCCAGGGCCGCAACGCCCTGCCGCATCTGCTGGCGGTGAATCCGCAGCTGCGCAAGCTGATGGTGTTCGGCACCCATCCGGAGGGTTTGGCCGCGGTACACACCCATCTCGCCGACGCGGCGCCGCACGCGCTGCTCGAGGTGGTCGACGATCCGTACGCGGCGGCCGCCACCGCCGACGTGGTGCTGGCGACCGCGGGGCCCGGCACCGAGGTCGCCCTCGAATCCGCCCATCTCGCACCGGGTTCGGTGGCGGTGCTGGTCGGTTACGGGCTCGCGCCGTCGACCCTGGTCGAGGCCGACCGGGTGGTCGCCACCAGCGCCGCGCAGATGGCGCTGACCGGCACCGATATGGCCGGGCCTGACGGGACGCTGCGCAGCGTCGATGCCGAACTGCCGCAGATCCTCACCCGCAGCACACCCGCACGGCGCAGCGAGGACGAGAAGATCTTCGTCTACAACAGTGGGCTGGTGCTCACCGATATCGCGGTCGCGCACGCGCTGGCGGCCCGTGCCATCGCCGAGGGACGGGGTACCGAGGTGCCGTTGTGGGACTGACGGACGCCGGTTCCGGTGGCGGCGGCGGTGGTTCGTCCGCCGACGCCGCCGTCCTGCGCCGGGCGGACGAACCGCAGCCGGGTCATGATCGGCCGGCGCACTGTGCGCCGCCGATGCCCGCTCGGATCAGCGTGGTGGAACACCGGCTGCTCGAGGCTCCGCAGCTGCTCGGCGATATCGCGGAGGTTGTCGGCGGACCCTTCCACGTGATGTTTCCCGACCGGGTCGCGATGAACATCAACGCCTTCCATGCCGCGTTCACCGACGCCGGAGTCGACGGGTTCGTGTACTTCGGGAAGAAGGCGAACAAGGCGGCGTGCGTGGCCAGGGCCTGTGCCGAGAACGGCGCCGGCATCGATGTCGCCAGTATCGGTGAGCTGGTCGCGGCGCTGGCGCAGGGAGTGCGCGGCGAGGATCTGATGGTGACCGGGCCCGCGAAGTCCGACGAGCTGTTGTGGCTGGCGGCGCGGCACCGGGCGCTGATCGCGATCGACGCGCTCGACGAGCTCGATCGGCTCACCGAACTGGGGGTACCTGCCCGCATCCTGCTGCGGGTGCTGCCCGGCGGCTCGACCAGCCGTTTCGGTCTAGACCCCGTCGAGTTGGAACAGGCCGTGCAGGCGGTGGCCGTCGAAGGCCCGATCATGCTGTCCGGCTTCAGCTTTCATTTGTCCGGCTATGACGCCATGGCCCGTGCCGAGCAGGCTGTCGCACTGGTCGGGCACTGTCTGCGGGCACGGGCGGACGGTCACCCGGCCGACACGATCTCGATCGGCGGCGGGTTCGGGGTGGACTACCTCGATGCCGACGCGTGGGCGCGGTTCCAGGACAACCTGAGCGAAAGCTGGTTCCATGCCGACCAGCCCACCGGTGGCTACTACCCGTATCACTTCCCGGCCCCGGGCGCGGACATGCTGACCGCGATCCTCACCCACAACGATCTGGCAGGACTGGTGCGCGACAACGGGATCCGTCTCGCTGTCGAGCCGGGCCGGGCGCTACTGGACCGGGCGGGTAGTTCCGTGTTCCGCGTCCAAGGCGTGAAAACCCGTACCGCACAGAGCGAACCGTACGACATCCTCACCGTCGACGGCACCAGCCTGAGCCTGTCCGAGCAGTGGTTCGCCAGCGAATACCTGCCCGATCCCGTGCTGTGGCCGCCACGATCCGGCCATCGCACCCCCACCTGTGTCGGCGCCACCACCTGCCTGGAGTCCGACCTGCTGAGCAGGCGGCGGATCCCGCTGCCGCGCCGCGCCCGCGTCGGCGATCTGCTGATCTACCCGAACACCGCCGGGTATCAGATGGACTCCAACGAGTCCCCGTTCCACGAACTCCCGCTCCCGCCCAAGGTCGTCGTGCGCGCGGCAGGCGACCGGTTGCGCTGGAGTATGGACGCCCGCTGATCCACCCGAGCTCCCAATCCGATGGAGGAATTTCCCATGGCTCTCGTCACGCGCGTGACGGATCTGATCGGCCGCACTCCCCTGTTCGAACTCGCCGTCACCGACTCCGGTACCCGGCTGCTGCTCAAGCTCGAACAGTTCAATCCGACCGGCGCCGCCAAGATCAGAATGGCCAGGTCGATGGTGCTCGACGCGGAGCGGCGAGGTTTGCTGCGCGATGGCGGGCATATCATCGAGTCGACGTCCGGCAACACCGGGCTCGGCTTGGCGGTGGTCGCGGCCGAACGTGGCTATCGATTCACCGCCGTGGTCGACAACCACGCATGTAAGGACAAACTGCGCGCGATGCGGGCCATGGGCACCGACCTGGTGTTCGTCGCCGACGACGGTGACGACGAGCTGGCCACCTCGGCACGAGAGGACCTCGCCGAGGCGATGGCGGCCGCCCGCGACGACGCCTTCTTCACCGAACAGCACAACAACGACGCCAATGCCGTCGGCTACTACGCGGTGGCCGAGGAATTGCTGGCCGAGGTCGAGCGGGTCGACATCCTGCTCTCGGCGGTCGGCACCGGCGGCTCGCTGTTCGGCACCGCCACCCGGCTGCGCGAGCTCGGCCTGCCCGCCCGGGTGATCGGCGTCGAGCCGGTCGGTTCCATCGCCTTCGGCGGCGAGGGCGGCCCGTACTGGCAGTCGGGCACCGGGACCCCGCCCGGCGCGACCATCGGCACCGCCGTCGACTACTCCCAGCTCGACGAGGGCGTGAAGGTCGGCGATGTCGACGCCTTCGCCACCGCGCGCGCCGTCGCCAGGACACACGGTCTGCTGATCGGCGGTTCGGCGGGCGGTTCGGTGCACAATGCCTTGGCGCGGCTCGAGGAATTCCCGGCCGGGTCGACCGTGGTCACCATCGTGTGCGACGGTGGCGAGAAGTACCTCGACACCGTGTTCGACGACGACTGGATGGCCGCGCGCGACCTGCTCGACCCCGCCGCCGAATGCGAGATCACCACGCTGCTGCGCCGCTACTCGCCGCTGCGGCGCCACGACGAACTGCTGGAGGTCAGGTGAGCGCGATCGCGCGCCACACGAGCAGCCGCCCCGGGGCGACCCGGAGCCTGCGGGTCGGCGCCCAGGGGCGCCACCTGTGGAACCGTCCCGGAGCGGGCGGGTGATCGGCACGCGGGCGGACAGCGGCGCACTGGCCAGGCTGGCGACGCCGATCGCGTTGACGCAGCTGGCGCAGATCGCGGTCTCGACCACCAACCTCGCGCTGATGGGCACGCTCGGGGTGGCCGAGGTCGCCGCCGGTGGCCTGGCGCTGGTGCTGTTCAACCAGATCCGCACCATGTGCGTCGGGTTGATCACCGGCACCGGCAATCAGATCGCCGGGGCGCTCGGCGCGGCGGGGAAGCGCGGCGACTCGGCCGACGACGAGGTGCGCGGCGTGGTGCGCGCGGCGTTCGTCATCGCCACCATCGCGGGTCTGCTCGGTGGGGCCCTGCTGATCGGGCTCGGCTGGGCGCTGTCGTTGCTGGGTCAGGACGAGGGAGTGCTTGCCCTCGCCAGGCCGATGATGATCGCGCTGGCGCCCGGCCTGCTGCCGTGTCTGTGGTTCCAGGTGCTGCGCCAGTACACCGTCGGCATGCAGCGACCGCAGGCGCTGCTGCTGGTGACGCTCGGTTCGGTCGCGCTGAACCTGGTGCTCGCGCTGACCTTCATCCACGGCTGGGCCGGGATTCCGGCGAGCGGCCTGACCGGCGTCGGCATCGCGACCTCGCTGGTCTTCCTGATCACCTTCGCGGTGTTCTGGGCGATGGTGCGCCACGACGAGCGACTCGGCCCGACACTGCCGTCCACGCCGTGGCCGGTGCGCTGGGCGACCGTGCGCGAGGAATTGCGCCTCGGCACCCCCATCGCGCTGACCTACGGGTCGGAAGCGGGCATGTTCTCGGTGCTGGCACTGGTGATGGGCAGCTTCGGGCCTGCCGCGCTGGCCGCGCACAATGTCGTCTACCAGATCATCTACATCGTGTTCCAGGTGGCGATCGGCATCTCGCACGGTGCGTCGATCCTGGTCAGCCACGCCGTGTCGCGCGACGAGTACAGCCACGCCAAGAACCTGGCCTGGGTAGCGCTGCGGCACGCGGGCATCGTCGCCGCGGTCACCGGCGTGATCTATGTTGCCGCGCCGAACCTGGTGCTTGCGCCGTTCCTCGACTCCGGCGACACCGACACGATCGCCATCGCGCACACCCTGCTGCTCATCGGCATCGTCCTGCAATTCTTCGACGCCGCGCAGAACATCGGTACCGGCCTGCTGCGCGGGCTCAAGGAGACCTCGGCGGGCTTCCGGCTGTCGTTGGTCGGCTACTGGGGCGTCGGCCTCCCCGCGGCCCTGCTGTTCGCGTTCCCGCTCGGCCTGGGCGCGGCCGGCGTGTGGTGGGGCCTCACAGCAGGCCTGGCCACCACCGCGGCGCTCATGCTGCGCAAGTACTTCGCCCTGCTCGACCAGGCGAGCACCGCGCGTCCCCTGCGGGTGCCTGCCACTCAATCGCGCTGACAACACGGCCCCGGTTCCGAGTGGAGCCGGGGCCGTGTTCGTCTCAGATATTCACGCCGTAGTCGCGGGCGATGCCTGCCAGGCCGGAGGCGTAGCCCTGGCCGATCGCGCGGAACTTCCACTCGTTGTTGTGGCGGTACAGCTCGCCGAAGACCATGGCGGTCTCGGTGGAGGCGTCCTCGGACAGGTCGTAGCGGGCCAGCTCGACGCCGGTGTTGGCGTCGGTGACGCGGATGTAGGCGTTGCGGATCTGGCCGAAGGACTGGCCGCGGGCCTGGGCGTCGTGGATCGACACCGGGAAGAAGATGTTGGTGATCGTCGGCGGGGTGGCGGCCAGGTCGACGTTGATCACCTCGTCGTCGCCGTCGCCCGCGCCGGTCAGGTTGTCACCGGTGTGCTCGATGGTGCCTTCCGGCGAGCGCAGGTTGTTGTAGAAGATGAAGTGCTGGTCGGAGAGCACTTTCAGGTTGGCGCCGGTCGCCAGCGCGCTGGCGTCGAGGTCGTGATCGGCGCCGGTCGTCGTCCGCACGTCCCAGCCCAGACCCACCGCCACCTTGGTGAGGTTGTCGGTCTGCTTCGACAGCGAGACATTGCCGCCCTTGGCGAGCGTGACAGTCATTTCAGTTTCCTTTCTCTGCCCAGGTCCGCAGGGTTTCGACCCGGCCCTCCAGTGCGCGCAGTTCGGACTCGTCGAGCACGGTGCGCTGAATGCCACGGTCCACCGCGAAGGCCGACTGGCGATGGTCGTCGATCACGTCCACGTCGAGCTGCACGGCGGTGTAGTCGTCCGCCGCAGGCATCTGCTCGGCGATCACCTTCGCCCGTCCGCGCGCGCACAGCGCGACATTGCCGCCGCCCAGGATCAGCAGCGCCACCTCGGGCTGGGCCCGCAGCCGGGCCAGCGAACCGCGATCGGACTTGAGGCTGATGAGAATCCGCCGGTCGCCCGCGCGCACCGGCCACGAGACGGGAATCGCGTGCGGCGCGGGATCGGTCGTGACCAGCACCGCGATCGTCTCCTGCGGCCACACCGGCAACACGTCGAGCTCAGGGTGATCGGTCGCGTAATCCTGCTCGGCCGGATCGACTTCTGTTGCCATCTACCTCACCTCGACGATCGTCGGACACCACGTGGCCCGCCGCGAACGGCGAGCGCACCCCCGAGTCTAAAGCGGTGTGCCACATGCCCGCTGGCTCGCGCCGGATTGTCCGGCAGATCTCAGCAACGTCTCAGCCGTCACCTGCGCGCACTTTTCGATTAGCTGACCGGTAACTACTTCGGCCAGTAGGCGCGCCATTCCTGCGCCGTCAACGGGAGACGTTCGCCACGTGCGGATTCCGCGGCGTCCTCGGCGGCGCGGATGGCGGTGGCGAAGTCGAGGGTGGCCTTACGCAGGCGTTCCTCGGCGGAATCCGGCCCACCGAGCTCGACTACGCGCAGCGTGCCGGGGACCAGATCGTCGGGCAGGCCCGCCAGGGAACTGCGCGAGCGGACCTTTTCGGCCAGCGCCAGCGCGGGCTGGGCCATGGCGATGCCGTCGAGGCAGGAGCGGCGCGACTTCTCCGCGGATTTGCGCTCCTCCCACGCCTTTTCCTGGGCGGCGATCTTGTCGGCCACCGAGGTGCCCGCCGGCAGGTCGGCCGCGGTCAGGTGCGGGCTGCGGTTGACCAGCTTGCCGACCAGCGTCGCTGCCACCTCGTCGACGGTGAATTCGCCTGCGGCTTCGGCGATCCGGGAATGGAACAGCACCTGCAGCAGCAGGTCGCCGAGTTCTTCCTTGATGGTCTCGTAGTCGCCCGCCTGGATGGCGTCGAGCAGCTCGTAGGTCTCCTCGAGCAGGTAGGGCCGCAGCGAGTCGTGGGTCTGGGTGGTCTCCCAGCCGCCGAAATGCCACAGCCGGTCCATCACCTCGACCGCGCCGGCGAGTCCGGCCGCGACGACGGCGGTGTCGGCCGCCTCCTGGGTAGCCTCGCCGCCCATCAGACCGGCGTCGCTTCCGTCGGCACCGAAAGATCCACCATGCCTTGCGGTTTGCCGTCCAGCGCGAGCAGCAGATCGGCGACGAACTGCAGCACGGTGACATCGCGCACCCGGTCGGCGCCGACGCTGTCGGTGACCCGGGGCAGCGGCAACTGCACCAGGCCGCTGGCCGCGCGGTAGGTCGCGCTCGGGTAGAGCCGCTTGAGCCGGAGCTGTTTGGAATCGGGCAGATTCAGCGGCGCGATCTTGAGTGTCGTTCCGGTGACCACGATCTCGGACACGTCGTAGGCGCGGGCGAGCAGGCGCAGCTTGGCCACCGACACCAGCCTGCCGACCTCCACCGGCAGCGGGCCGTACCGGTCGACGAGCTCCTCCACGACCGCGGCCAGCGCCGGATCGTCCTGCGCGGCGGCGAGTTTGCGGTAGGCCTCGAGCCGCAGCCGGTCGCTGGCGATGTAGTCGGGCGGGATGTGCGCGTCCACCGGCAGGTCGATGCGCACCTCTTTGTTCTCCTCGGTGACGATCGGCTTGCCGTCGGCGGCCGCGCGATACGCCTCGACGGCCTCGCCGACCAGGCGCACGTACAGGTCGAAGCCGACGCCAGCCACATGGCCGGACTGCTCGGCGCCGAGCACATTGCCCGCGCCGCGGATCTCGAGGTCCTTCATCGCCACGGCCATGCCCGCGCCGAGGTCGGAGTTCTGGGCGATGGTGGCCAGGCGGTCGTAGGCGGTCTCGGTGAGCGGCTTCTCCGGCGGGTACAGGAAGTAGGCGTAGCCGCGCTCGCGGGACCGGCCGACGCGGCCGCGCAGCTGGTGCAGCTGCGACAGGCCGAGGGAGTCCGCGCGTTCCACGAGGAGGGTGTTGGCGTTGGAGATGTCGAGGCCGGTCTCGATGATCGTGGTGCAGACCAGCACGTCGTATTCGCGCTGCCAGAAACCCTGCACGGTGCGCTCTAGCTGGTCCTCGTTCATCTGGCCGTGCGCGACGACCACGCGTGCCTCGGGCACCAGGTCGCGAATCTTCTTGGCCGCCTTGTCGATCGAGGACACCCGGTTGTGCACATAGAACACCTGACCGTCGCGCATCAGCTCACGGCGGATGGCGGCGGTGACCTGCTTGTCGTTGTAGGCGCCGACATAGGTGAGGACGGGGTGCCGTTCCTCGGGCGGGGTGAGGATGGTCGACATCTCGCGGATGCCCGCCAGGCTCATCTCCAGGGTGCGCGGGATCGGGGTGGCCGACATGGTGAGCACGTCGACGTGGGTGCGCAGGGCCTTGATGTGTTCCTTGTGCTCGACGCCGAAGCGCTGCTCCTCGTCGACGATGACCAGGCCGAGGTCCTTCCAGCGCACGCCGGTCTGCAACAGCCGGTGCGTGCCGACCACGATGTCGACCGCGCCGTCGGCCATCCCGGCCATGATCTCCTTGGACTCGGCCGCGTCGGTGAACCGCGACAGGCCCTTCACCGTCACCGGGAAACCGGCGACCCGCTCGGTGAACGTCTGCAGGTGCTGCTGGGCCAGCAGAGTGGTCGGCACCAGCACGACGACCTGCTTGCCGTCCTGGACCGCCTTGAACGCGGCGCGCACGGCGATCTCGGTCTTGCCGTAGCCGACGTCGCCGCACACCACGCGGTCCATCGGGACCGCCTTCTCCATGTCGGCCTTGACGTCGGTGATGGCCGTCATCTGGTCGACGGTCTCGGTGAACGCGAACGCGTCCTCCATCTCCTGCTGCCACGGTGTATCCGGGGCGAAGGCGTGACCCGGCGCCGCCTGGCGGGCCGCGTAGAGCTGCACCAGCTCGCCCGCGATCTCGCGAACGGCCTTGCGTGCCTTGCGTTTCGTGTTCGCCCAGTCGGAACCGCCGAGCTTGGACAGGCTCGGCAGTTCGCCGCCGACGTAGCGGGAGAGCTGGTCGAGCGATTCCATCGGCACGAACAGCCGGTCGCCGGGCTGGCCGCGCTTGCCCGGCGCGTACTCGATGACGAGGTACTCGCGGCGGGCGCCGCCGATGGTGCGCTCGATCATCTCCACGAAGCGGCCGATGCCGTGCTGGTCGTGTACGACCATGTCGCCCGCGGTGAGCGCGAGCGGGTCGACCTGGTTGCGGCGCTTGGCAGGCAGCCGCTTGCCCTCGGTGGGGGCGGTGACCCGGTTGCCGGTCAGGTCGGATTCGGCGACGACCACCAGGCTCGCGTCGTCGAAGATCAGGCCGTCGTGCAGCGAACCGCACAGCACACCGACCACACCCGGTTCCGGCACCGCGCCCGCCGCCAGGGCCGCTGCGGGCACCTCGGCGTCGGCGAGGCGTTCCAGAATGCGTTGCGCCGTACCGTGTCCGGTCACCACGACGACCGCGCGACCGCCGGTGGCCACGTGCGCGCGCAGCGACGCGAACATGGTGGCGACCAGTTCCTCGGACCCGCGCGCGGTGGGACCGGCCAGCACGGGCAGATTCACCTCCACCGGATCGCCGGAGCTGAGCGGGCTCAGCGTCCACCACGGCAACCCGAGTTCGTCGGCGCTGGTGTGCAGTTCGGGCAGGCTGCGGTAGCCGGAGGCGGCCAGGTCGAGGCCATGCGCGCCCAGCGGTGCGTCGCTTCCGAAAGACGCGGCGGTCCACGAGGCTTCGAGGAATTCCTCACCGGTGCGCACGAGATCGGCGGCGCGGGTGCGGATCTTCTCCGGATCGCACAGCAGCAGGTGGGTGCCTGCGGGCAGGGCCTCGGTGAGCAGGCTCAGCTTGCCGGGCGCGAGCACCGGAAGCAGGGCTTCCATGCCGTCGACCGGAATGCCCTCGGCGATCTTGTCCAGCATCTCGACCAGGGCGGCATCGGCCGCGTTGTCGGCGGCGACGGCGGCGGCGCGTTCGCGCACCGGCTCGGTGAGAAGCAGTTCGCGACAGGGCGGCGCGACGATGGTGTCGAGGGTGTGCTCGCTCAGCGAGCGCTGATCGGCCACCGAGAACGGGCGCAGCTCGGTGACCTCGTCGCCCCAGAACTCCACGCGCACAGGGTGATCCGCGGTCGGCGGGAACAGGTCGAGGATGCCGCCGCGCACCGCGAACTCGCCGCGCTTGCCGACCATGTCGACCCGGGTGTAGGCGAATTCCACCAGGCGGGCGAGCAGGGCGTCGAAGTCGTAGTCGGCGCCGACGCGCAGCACGATCGGTTCGATATCGCCGAGGCCCGCCGTCATCGGCTGCATCAGCGAGCGCACCGTGGTCACCACGACGCGCAGCGGCTCCGGATAGACCGGGTCCTCGGGGTGGGCCAGCCTGCGCAGTACCTCGAGCCTGCGGCCCACCGTGTCGGGGCCGGGCGAGAGCCGTTCGTGCGGCAGCGTCTCCCAGGACGGGAACATCGCCACCGACGGACCGAGCATCTCGGCCAGCTCGACGGTCAGGTCGTCGGCCTCGCGGCCGGTCGCGGTGACAACGACCAGCGGCTGCTGGGCCGCGATCGTCCCGGCGACGAACGGGCGCACCGCCGAGGGCGCGACCAGTTCCACCCCGGACTTGCCGACCAGGTCGGCAACCGTCCGCAGCGCGGCGTCACCCCCAGCCGCCTCGGCCAGACCGGCGAGCGGAGGACGAAGGGAGGACATGAACGCTCCTGATACGCAGACGGGATGTTCCGGGTCGAGTCTAATCACCGGCCCCGACACGTTCGGCGCACGCCTCCCGCCCCGCCGCGGTGAGGTCTCGGGTCGCGCCCGACGAGGTGATGTCCCCCGTGCACGCGTACCGTCGAGGTCGTGAGTCTGGCTCAGCGGGAACGCCACGCCCTGGTGGCGACAATGATCGAAGCGGGCCCGTCGGCCCCGACCCTGTGCGGTACCTGGACGGTGCACGACCTGGCCGCCCATCTGGTGGTCAGGGAGCGCAGGCCGGATGCCTCGCTCGGCATCTTGGTGAAGCCGCTGGCCGGATACCTCGACGCGGCCCAGGACAAGATCGCGCAGCGCCCCTTCGCCGAACTCGCCGACCTGGTCCGCACCGGACCGCCCTGGTGGTCACCGCTGCGGCCGGTCGACGCGTTCGCCAACCTCACCGAGATGTTCGTGCATCACGAGGACGTCCGCCGCGCCGAACCAGGTTGGACGCCACGGGAATTGGCGGCGAGCGACGAGTCGCGGCTGTGGTCGGCGCTGCGCACGGTCGCCCGTGCCGCCTATCGCAAGGCACCCGTCGCGGTGGCGCTGGCGACGCCGGACGGCGACCGCATCACCGCGCACAAGGCGCCCGGCGCCGAGGTCGTGCTCACCGGCAAGCCGTCGGAGCTGTTGCTGCACGCGTTCGGCCGCAACGAGGTCAGGATCGAGACCACCGGCGACGAGGCCGACATCCGCGCGGTGCTCGCCACCGACCGCAGCGTCTAGAGCACGTAGCGGCGCAGGCGGCGGGCGGCGAACTCGCGGAAATACGACAGCTTCTCCGGCGGCACGATCGAGGGCAGCAGGAAGTACCAGGCACGTTCCATCCTGGCCGCCATCTCGTCCATCGACTCGGTGCCGACGGCCACGATGTGCACGCCCGCCGTCAGCTCGTGCAGCAGCAGGCCGACCACATCGGCGTCCAGGTCGGCGTTCAGATCGCCCTGGGCGATGGCGCGCTCGGCCAGCACCCGGTACGTCTCACTCCAGACCTTGGCGATGTTGTCGCCCTGGGCGCCGCGATAGTCGCCGATCTGATGGTTGAGCTTGAGCATCGCCCCGACCATCGGATCGTTCATCGACAGGTCGGCCACCACGTAGGTGATCCCGATGCACGCCTCCAGCGCGGGTACCCGGGAATCGAAGAATCCCTGACACGAGCCGATCAGGCGCTCGTTGCCCTGATCGACCACCGCCCTGGCCAGCTCCTCCTTGGAGCCGAAGTGAAAGTACAAGGCGCCCTTGGTCACATTGGACTGCGCGATGATTTCGCTGAGGCTCGCGTTGGCGTAGCCCAAACGGAGAAAGACATCGGCAGCGCCAGCAAGGACGGAGTCGCGGGTGATCTCCGCGCGCGCTTGCCTAGCCATCAGATCCGCCTGTCATCCAATAATCCAGCCATCCTGAAGTAGACCGACATCCCGAAGTTTGATCGACATACCGCCCGGCAGCACCCAAAAGGATGGGTGAACCGTACCACCAGGCGGCTACGGGGCAGCCGAATCCTGGATTCACTGTGGCAGTAGGCGCTATCGTCCGGTTACCCCGCCGATCCGCCTGCCTGCCCGGTATTCCATTCGGAGCTGAGCCCCGGTTCGGCTTCCAAGTGGCTCAATCCGTTCCAGCACAGATTGACCAGATGCGCCGCGACCACTTCTTTCGGTGGTTCACGCTCGTCGAGCCACCACGTCGCGGCGGTGGACACCATGCCGACGAGTGCCTGCGCGTAGAGCGGGGCGAGGCTGGTGTCGAGATCACGGCGAGCGAAATCGCTCGCCAGCAGGTGGGCGACCTGATTGACGGCCTCGTTGAGCAGGCTCGAATAGCGGCCGTCGGCATTGGCGGCCGGCTGATCGCGCACCAGGATCCGGAAGCCGTCGGTGCGCTCCTCGATGTAGGTGAGCAGCGCCAGCGCCACCTGCTCCAGCCGGACCCGCGAGCGATTCTGGGTGAGCGAGGAGGTGATCATGTCCAGCAGCATCGACATCTCGCGGTCGACGACCACCGCGTAGAGCCCCTCCTTGCCGCCGAAATGCTCGTAGACCACCGGCTTGGACACCTGCGCACGCTGCGCGATCTCCTCGATCGATGTCGCGTCATACCCCCGCTCGGCGAATAACGCGCGACCGATCTCGATCAGCTGCTGCCGCCGCTGCGTACCTGTCATCCTTGGTCTGATGGGACGCCCCGACTCGGTCGAAGACATGAGCTCCCCCGCCTCTCCGTGCTTTCGGTTCATCAGATCTGTACGTGCGTTCCAGAAGGCTAACAACGGGTCGCGCCGCGGCCACGACAGGCACACACAAGATTCGCCCCCGAGCGGGGAGATGTGCGAGGATCTAGGCCGTGCCGTAGCACAGTGGTGGGCTCTCACGGCCCACTGGTGTGGCGATCCGCCGTAGTGTAATGGCAGCACCTCTGATTTTGGTTCAGATAGTTCAGGTTCGAGTCCTGGCGGCGGAGCACACGGACACAGTGACGTATCGTCGGCCCGCACCATCACCGACCGAACCCGCCACAGCACACTCGCTGACAGGCAGCCGAGGGAGATCCATGCCACCGCAGACCGCCGTCGTCGTTCTCGCAGCAGGTGCTGGGACGCGAATGCGGTCGAAGACTCCGAAAGTGCTGCATCCGTTAGCAGGCCGGTCGATGCTCTCGCACGCGCTGCACGCCGCCGCCGAGATCGATCCGACCCACCTGATCACCGTGGTCGGCCATGACCGCGACAAGGTCGGCGCCGCCGTCGCCGAGGTGGGCAAGGAACTCGGCCGCGAGATCGTCAGCGCGGTGCAGGAGGAGCAGCTCGGTACCGGCCACGCGGTGCAGTGCGCACTGAGCTCGGTGCCCGCGGACTTCGACGGCGATCTGCTCGTCACCTCGGCCGACGTGCCGCTGCTTGACGGGCACACGCTCGCCGCGCTGCTCGACGAGCACCGCAGCTACGCCGAACGGCCCGCCGTCACCGTGCTGACCTTCGTCCCCGACGACCCCAACGGCTACGGCCGGATCGTGCGCGACGCCGACGGCCAGGTCGCCGAGATCGTCGAGCACGCCGACGCGACGCCCGCCCAGGCCAAGATCAAAGAGGTCAACTCCGGCGTCTACGCCTTCGACGCCTCCGTGCTGCGCACCATGATCGGACGGCTGTCCACCGCCAACGCCCAGCACGAGCTCTACCTGACCGACGTGCTGCGGCTGGCCCGCGAAGCCGGGCATCCGGTGCACGGCGCGCGACTCGTCGACTCCAACAAGGTGACCGGGGTCAACGACCGGGTGCAGCTGTCCGAGGCGGGCGCCACCCTCAACCGGTACATCCTCGAACGGCACATGCGCGCGGGCGTCACGATCATCGATCCGGCGACGACCTGGATCGACGCGACCGTGCGGATCGGGCGCGACGCCGTGCTCCGTCCCGGCACCCAGCTGTTCGGCGAGACCCACATCGGCGAGGACGCCGAGATCGGGCCGGACACCACGCTGACCGACGTCGTCGTCGGCGCCGGCGCGAGCGTCGTACGTACACACGGCGAGCGCGCCGAGATCGGTGACGGCGCGACCATCGGCCCCTTCAGTTACCTGCGCCCTGGCACCGTCGTCGGCGACGCGGGCAAGCTCGGCGCCTTCGTCGAAACCAAGAACGCCACGATCGGAGCGCACTCGAAGGTGCCGCACCTGACCTACGTCGGCGACGCGACGATCGGCGAGCACAGCAACATCGGCGCTTCCAGCGTCTTTGTGAACTATGACGGCGTCAACAAGCATCACACTGTGGTCGGTTCCCACGTGCGGACCGGTAGCGACACCATGTTCATCGCCCCGGTCACCGTGGGTGACGGAGCCTATACCGGAGCGGGTACTGTGCTGCGTAGAAGCGTTCCACCGGGGGCACTGGCCGTGTCGGGTGGGCCACAGCGCATCATTGAGAACTGGGTGCAGCGTTACCGTCCAGGAACCGCTGCGGCGCGCGCGGCGGCGGATGCCATCGCGGCAAACGAGACGTCTGATCAGACAATCGAGCAAAAGGATGGCAACCAGCAGTGACCGCGTTCTCGATCGACAACCAGAAGAACTTGATGCTCTTCGCCGGCCGGTCACATCCTGAGCTGGCCGAGCAGGTCGCCAAGGAACTGGATGTCGACATCACGCCGCAGACTGCGCGCGATTTCGCCAACGGCGAGATCTTCGTTCGGTTCGAGGAGTCGGTGCGCGGTTCCGACGCCTTCGTGCTGCAGAGCTTCCCCGCTCCGCTGAACCAGTGGCTGATGGAACAGCTGATCATGATCGACGCGCTCAAGCGTGGTTCGGCCAAGCGGATCACCGCGGTGCTGCCGTTCTACCCGTACGCGCGCCAGGACAAGAAGCACCGCGGCCGCGAGCCGATCTCGGCCCGCCTCGTCGCCGACCTGCTCAAGACCGCGGGCGCCGACCGCATCATCACCGTCGACCTGCACACCGACCAGATCCAGGGCTTCTTCGACGGCCCCGTCGATCACATGCACGCGCTGGTGCAGCTCTCGGAGTACATCCGCACCAACTACCAGTCGGACAACCTGGCCGTCGTCTCCCCCGACGCCGGTCGCGTGAAGGTCGCCGAGAAGTGGGCCGACTCGCTCGGCGGCACGCCGCTGGCGTTCATCCACAAGACCCGCGACCCGCTGGTGCCCAACCAGGTGAAGTCCAACCGCGTCGTCGGTGACGTCGAAGGCCGCACCTGCGTGCTGATCGACGACATGATCGACACCGGTGGCACCATCGCGGGCGCGGTCAAGGTGCTCAAGGAGGCCGGCGCGGGCGATGTCATCATCGCCGCCACGCACGGCGTGCTGAGCGACCCGGCCGCCGAGCGCCTGGCCAACTGTGGTGCCAGGGAAGTCGTCATCACCAACACCCTGCCGATCAGCGAGGAGAAGAAGTTCCCCACGCTGACCGTGCTGTCCATCGCGCCGCTGCTGGCACGCACCATCCGCGAGGTCTTCGAGAACGGCTCGGTCACCGGGCTCTTCAACGGCAACGCGTGAACTGACGCGCTTACGGAACGGCCCTTCGGCAGCAGCTGAGGGGCCGTTTCTGGTGTGTGGACCGCTTGCGTGGTAGGCATGGAATCCAGGCCATTCGAGGGGGAGAACATGGGGATCGAACCGGAACGCCGGGTAGAGCTCGGTAAGGATCGGGTGCAGGACGCGCCCGAGTCATCCGCGCCGCCGCCCGCGCCACCCGCGCTGACCGAGCGGATGTGGGTGGACGACGCGCCGCCCGCCGAACTCCCACCGCCCGCGCAGCCCGAGCTGCCGTGGGCCGGGATCGAGCGGCCGGCGCCGCCGGTCGAGCTGCCGCCGTATCCGCCGCCACCGCCCGCGCCGGTCTATCCGCAGGCGTATCCCGTCCCAGGCCGGGTCGGTTATGGCGCGCCGCGGTATCCGCTGCCCTATCAGCCCATGCCGATGCAGCGCTACGGGTATGCCGACACCACACCCATCTGGTCGATCATCAGCTTCTGCTGTGTCGGGGCGTCGGTGGTCGGCGGGGCGATGCTGTGCGGGTTGCCGATCCTGGTGACCGCGCCGACCGGGATCGTGCTCGGGCTCGTCGGGCATGCCAAGGGCGAGCAGATGGGTAAATGGGCGGCGATCGCCAACGGCGTCGTCGCGGCGCTGGCCGCGCTGGCTGTCGTGCTGTTCGTGGTGGCGCTCGGCAGTCTCTGACCGGCACGGGCGATACTGCATCGATGGACGCTTTCACCGGGTTCCCGCTGGCGGCCCTCGACTTCTACGAGGACCTCGAGGCCGACAATTCCAAAGCATTCTGGACCGCGCACAAGCAGACCTACGACGAGGCGGTGCGCGCGCCGATGACCGCGCTCGCCGCCGAACTCGAACCGGAGTTCGGGCAGGCCAAGATCTTCCGGCCCTACCGCGACGTCCGCTTCTCCGCCGACAAGACGCCGTACAAGAACCATCAGGGCGCGGTGGCGGGCACGGCGCCCGGTGTCGGCTGGTACGTGCAGATCAACGCGGCGGGGCTGTTCGTCGCGGGCGGCTGCTACCAGATGTCGCCCGCGGCGCTGGCGACGCTGCGGGCCACCATCGACGACGACGTCCGTGGCGCCGAACTCGAGGCGATCCTCGCGGCGGCGACCGCAGCGGGTTACACCATCGGCGGTGACCGCCTCAAGACCAAGCCCAAGGGCTACGCCATCGACCATCCCCGCATCGAACTGCTGCGGCACAAATCGCTCATCGCGAGCCGCGAGTTCGGCGCGCCCGACTGGCTGACGACCCCGGCGGCGGCCACCGAGATCCGGCAGGCGTGGACCGAACTGCGGCCGCTGGTCGAGTGGTTCACCGGCGTCTTCGAGGGCATCGAGCACTGACCGCCGGGCGTGGCTACGGTGACTGACGCCGACCGGAGGCCGATACTGGGCCTATGAGCCGTGAACCACTGGACATGGACATGGGCGACGACGATCAGGCCGACGACATCGTCGAATACGAGCGGTACGTCGAGGACCCGCCGGAGGACTACGTGATCCGCAATCACGAAGCCGACGCCGACGGCTTCCTCGGCATCAACGAGGAAGTCGGCGAGGAGTGGACCGAGAACGGCGCTGCCCGCGAGGCGGTCCACGAGGACGAACGCCCCGCCGAGGTCTCCGCCGTCCGGATAGTCAGCGACGACGGCGTCGACGGTGACCTCTACGACGAGGACGCGATCGACGGCGAAGAAGGCGTCGAACGCGATCTCGAGGGCGACGAGAACCTCACCGCGGGCGAGTACCTCGCCGACGAGCTCGACCTGTAGCCCTCAGCGTCGTTCGGCCAGGACCAAGGCGAACCGGTCGTCCTGGTCGGTCCAGGTGTGTGCCGTGGTGAAGCCGGCGGCGTCGAGTTCCGCGCGCAGGCCGTCGGGGCGGAACTTGACGGAGATCTCGGTGCGCATCTGCTCGCCCGCCGCGAAGTCGACGGTCAGGTCCAGGTCGGCGACGGTGGCGGTCATCGCCTCGGTGGCGCGCAGGCGCATCTCGATCCACTCGTTCTCGGCGTCCCACAGGGCGATGTGCTCGAACTTGTCCGGGTCGAAATCGGCGCCGAGACGGTGGTTGAGCACGTGCAGGACGTTGCGGTTGAATTCGGCGGTGACACCGGCGGCGTCGTCGTAGGCGGGGACGAGGACGGCCGGGTCGATCACCAGGCCCGCGCCGAGCAGCAGCAGCTCGCCGGGTTCGAGCACCTCGTTGATGCCGGACAGGAACTCGGCGCGCTCGGCGGGCACCAGGTTGCCGATGGTGCCGCCGAGGAAGGCGATCATCCGGCGGCCGCCACGGGGCAGATTGTGCAGGGTATCGGTGAAGTCGCTGACCACGCCGTGCACGGCCAGATTCGGGTACTCGGTCGCGATCTCGACCGCCGCGCCACGCAGCGCCGAGGCCGAAACATCCTGCGGTACATACGTTTTCAGCGAGCCTTCGGCGGTGAGCGCGTCGAGCAGCAGGCGGGTCTTCGCGGCCGAGCCGGACCCGAGTTCCACCAGCACCTCGGGGCGGGCGGCCGCGGCGATCTCGCCGACGACTCGCCGCAGCAGGGCCCGCTCGGTGCGGGTCGGGTAGTACTCGGGCAGTTCGGTGATCTGTTCGAACAGCTCGCTGCCGCGGGCATCGTAGAACCATTTGGGCGGCAGGGATTTCGGCGTGGCGGTGAGGCCGGTGCGGGCGTCGGTGCGCAAGGCCGCGGTGAGATCGTCGTCGGTGAGATGGATGTCCAGCAGCGGCGCGGTCATGAACGGACCCTTTCGGTGACGGGAAGCTCGAGAGCGGTGATGGTGCAGTGGCCGGGGCCCGCGATCACCAGTTGGCGATCGGGGACCGGCTGCCACCGTGGATCGGCGTCGTACGGTTCGGAGCACAGCACGGTGTAGTCGTCGGCGACGAGGACCGACAGCGAGTGCCAGCAGGTGGTGGCCCACAGCTGTGTCCCGTTGCCGAGCAACAGGTTCAGGCGGGCGCTGGGCTGGTGGCGCAACACCGCGGCGGTCAGCAAGCGCAATGCGTCGGCTGCGTCGGCGATCGGGCCGCCGGGTCGGATCGCGCCGAGCAGTCCGCGAAGCAGCACCCACAGGGCCGCGGAATCGGTCAGCGCCTCGGCCTGCAACAGTGCCGCGGCCGAACCGAACAGGGGTGTGACATCGGCGCGGATCCGCACTGAATCGACGGACGACGCTGCACCGGTTTTCTGTCCGCCAGAAGACGACCAGGTAGGCGAATCCGATTGCACCGCACCATTTCCCTGTGCGTGAGGCACACCGGCGGGCCCACCGAATCCTGACGCGGGGGCCAGTATCTCGTCCAGGTCGGCGAGTACGAGCGCCAGTGTTGTCCGCCAGTCGGGGACGACACCGTTGTGGCTGAAGGCCCAGTGCTCATCGACGAACGGCGCACAGGCCGCGCGCTCCACCGGCATACCGACAGTGGCCGACCGGACGGAGGCGAGCACTGCGCGCGATTCCAGCTGACCGAGGACCTCGCCCACGGCCGGGTCGGTCCAGATGGGCGCCGCGTTGCGGTAGCGGGTGACCGCGTCACGCGCGCCTTCAACGCCCACATCGGCCCGGCGCCACCAGGCGACGCCGAAACCGTCGGCATTGATCGTGCCGCCTGCCCGCATATCGGTGGGCGCCCAGGATTGCTGATAGAGCGAGTGGGAGCCGCGCATGACCATCTCACCGACCGGCACCGGCGGGCCGAGGTATCCGAGGTGTCTGCACATCAGCGATCGCCCGCCCGTCGTGCGGTCGGGGAACGACCGACGTTGTTCCCGGACATCAGCGTTCGTCCTCGCGCAGGTCGCGGGCAAGCCGGAACCCGGCGAAGATCTGCCTGCGGATCGGGTGGTCCCAGTTGCGGAAGGTGCCGCGGCAAGCGACCTCGTCGGTGCCGAACGAGCCGCCGCGCAGGATGCGGTAGTCGCCGCCGAAGAAGACCTCCGAGTACTCGCGGTACGGGAACGCGCGGAACCCCGGGTACGCCTCGAAACCCGAAGCGCACCATTCCCAGACGTCGCCGATCAGCTGATGCACGCCGGTCGCCGACACACCGGCCGGGTACGCGCCGACGTCGGCGGGCTCGAGATGCCGCTGACCGAGATTGGCCAGGCGCTCGTCCGGCGTGTCCTCGCCCCACGGATAGCGCCGCGACGCACCGGTGGCCGGATCGAACCTGGCCGCCTTCTCCCATTCGGCTTCGGTCGGCAATCGCTTGCCCGCCCAGCGCGCGTACGCCTCGGCCTCGAACCAGCACACGTGCACCACCGGCTGCCTGGGCCGCAGCGGTGCGCTGACACCGAAGGCCCGGCGCGTCCACTGCGTGCCCTCGCGCTCCCAGAACTGTGGTGCGACGAGCCCGGCCTCCTGCCGATGCGCCCAGCCCCGATCCGACCACAGTTCGGGCCGCTCGTAGCCGCCGTCGGCGATGAAGGCCAGGTACTGCTCGTTGGTCACCGGCGCGACATCGATGGCGAAGCCGGGCACGTGCACCGGGTGGGCGGGGCGTTCGTTGTCCAGCGCCCACGGGTCGGCGGAGGTGCCCATCAGGAATTCACCTGCGGGAACGACGACTTCGCCGCCGATCAGCGCCTGCGCGGTGGGTGGGGACGGCGCGGACAGCACCGGCGCGCCGAGGCGCAGCTGGTGGGTGGCGAGCATGGTCTCGTCGTGCTGCTGTTCGTGCTGGGCGATCATGCCGAACGCGAAGCCGTTGTCCACCAGTGGATCACCGGATAATGCGCTGGAACCCAGGACGTCCCAAACCTTCTCGCGCACCGTGCCGACATAGCCGCGCGCCTGATCGGGATTCAGCAGCGGCAGCGCGGGACGGTTCGCGCGGGCGTGCTTGAACGCGTCGTAGAGCTCGTCGATATCGGCCCGGACGGCCTCGCGGCCGCCGACATCGCGGACCAGCCAGAGTTCTTCCTGATTGCCGATGTGCGCGAGGTCCCAGACCAGCGGGCTCATCAGGGGCGAATGCTGGGCGACGAGGTCGGCCTCCTCGACGCTGTCGGTGAGGGTGGCGGTGCGGCGGCGGGCACGCTGCAGGACCTCGGCGATCCGGTCGCGCATGCGGTCGCGGCTGCTGTGGTCGGCGGGGGCGGAAAGGGTCACGGGATCAGCTCCGAACGAAGAGGGCGACAACGACATCGGGTCGGCGAGCGGGATCGTCACGATCCGTCATGTGCCGGCTTCGCCACGGTGAGCGGGCTGCGGCCGGACCGACATCGGCGGGCGGCGAGCGCTAATTCCTGTGCGGCGGTGACCGACCGGGCGTGCTGCTCGGCCAGCTCGAACAGATCCACTGCGGCTCGGCGCAATTGGGGGTCGTTCAGACCGGTGCGCGCGGCGCCCAGCCACTCCCCTGCCGTCGGGGCGGCGATGGCCGTCGCCTCCTCGACCACCGCCGGTGTCGACAACAGCGCGTCGACGACGTGGATCGGGGTGGTCCAGGTGTCGCCGGGCTGGGTGTCGAGGTAGCGGACCTCGAGGTGGCCCGTGGCTCTGACCGGCGGGAACAGGGTGGTCAGGTGATAGTCGAGGTCGGCGGTGCCCGGCCTGCGGCCCACCTCGTCGTCCAGTGCGCCCGCCAGCCAGTCGGCGAAGGTGGCGCCCGGCGGTGGCGACCAGTCCGCATCGCGCTCGGTGCAGCGCACACACAGCAGGGGCACGTCCAGCGCCCAGTGTGCGTAGGCGGCGATGGGATCGCCCCAGTCGGCGACCGGTGGGCGGGTGCGGGACAGGTCGAGCCGCAGCCAGGTGCGCATCCGCTGCGAGACCCACTCACCCTGCGGTGCGCCGTGCAGCACGGGCGAGCAGGCGAAGGCGGCGATCAGGGCCGGTCCGAGCGCGTAGAGCGCCGTCCAGCGCGCTCTGACCTCGTCGGCGTCAGCGCCCGCGTCGACGCTGACCTGGGTGGCGGCGGTATTGCACATCATGAGGCTGCCGAACGGGCCGACACTGTCGAACCGGCGTTCCATGGCGGCGTAGCGCGGGAGGCGAAGCAGTCTTTCGGCAGGTCGATCGGCATCGGCGGCGGCGGAGACGATGCCGATGCCGTGGGCGGCGAGCAGGTCCCGCAAACGGGCCGCATCAGCGCGCAGATTGTGCGTCAGCGCCTCGGTATCGGCGAACGGGGCGCTGGAAAGTTCTATCTGACCACCGGGTTCGAAGGTGACCATGCTCCCGCCGGGCAGGGGGGCCGCCGGCGATGCCGGGGCGATCGAGGTGGGCGCGTATGGCCCGAGGGCCGCTGCCATCAGCTCGAGCGAGGGGCGCGCACCGGTGGGCCCGGCGGTGAGCCACTCCAGTTCGGCGCCGATCAGCGCGGGTGGCCCGAGTTTGAAACAGACACCGCCGACATAGGCCTCCGCCGCCGCCCTGGACGATAGTTCGCCCTGGTCAGTGGCGGAATCAGGCCACGAAGAACGTTCCAGAGTGACCGCCATGCCAACCTCCGCGTGCTGTGTACTACCGGGGGAATTCGCGTGTTCATGCAACCGACTCATTCCAGAGTAGCGACGAGCACCGACAGGAAAAGTGACGAATTGGGGAACGCCTCGCCGACGGTAGGGTCGTCGCCATGATGGATCTCGCCGCGATCAGAGCCGCCACCCCCGGACTTGCCGCCGGACAGGTATTCCTCGACAGCGCCGGATCCTCACTGCCGCCGCGGGTCGTCACCGACACCGTCATCGGCCACCTGCGCCGGGAAGCGGAGATCGGCGGCTATCGCGCAGCTAACGAACGGCTCGACGATCTCGCCGCGGTGAAGACCTCGATCGCGACCCTGATCGGCGCCACCGCGGACACCATCGCGCTCAGCGACAGTGCGACCCGGTCATGGGCCGATTTCGCCTACTCACTGCCCCTGCGCCCCGGCGATCGCATCCTGATCTCCGAGGCCGACTACGCCAGCAACGCGATCGCCGCGCTCCAGCGCGCCAAGCAGACCGGCGCGGTGGTCGAGCACATCCCCAGCGACGACACCGGCCGCCTCGACACCGACGCGCTCGCGGCGATGCTCGACGAACGGGTACGGCTGGTCTCGCTCCAGCACGCACCGACCAACGGTGGCCTGGTGAACCCGGTCGCCGAGGCCACCCGGATCGCCCACGAGGCGGGCGCGCTGGTCCTGCTCGACGCCTGCCAATCGATCGGCCAGCTGCCGATCGATGTCGCCGAACTCGGCGTCGACGCGCTCTCGGCCACCGGGCGCAAGTGGCTGCGCGGCCCCCGCGGCACCGGATTCCTCTACGTCCGCAGGGAATTGGCGCAGACGATGGAACCGGCCAGGCTCGACCTGCACAGCGCCGAGTGGGTGAGCGAGAGCGAATATCGCCTCGCCCCCGACGCGTCCCGTTTCGAATTCTGGGAATGCGACGTCGCCGCCCGCCTCGGCCTCGGCGCCGCCGTCGACTACCTGCTCGCCCTCGGCCCCGACGAGGTCTACGCCACCGTCGCCGAGCGCGCGGACCACCTCCGCAAAACCCTGCCCGAGCTGCCCGGAGTGACCGTCCGCGACCTCGGCACCGAGCACAGCGGCATCGTCTCGTTCACCGCCGACAACCACAACCCCGTACACCTACGCGACCGCCTCGCCGACCACGCCGTCACCGTCACCGTCAGCCACGCCAGCTCCACCCTGCTCGACATGACCGCCCGCACCCTCCCCGCCATCGTCCGCGCCTCCCCCCACTACTTCGTGAGCACCGACGACCTCGACCGCTTCGTCACGGTTCTGGCCGACATCACCCGGTAGCCGTGCTCGCCGACGATGCGCCTGGGCAATTCACCCGGAGGGCACACGGTCGATCGACGGCAGGGTCTATCGTGGTCGCACCGGGGCGCTACGCGTTGCCATGGCTACAGGGGCGCCGGTGGTGCCCGTGGTGCTGGACGGAACCGACCGTATGAACCCTCGCGGTCGGAAACTGTTGCGTTTCACCAAGGTGCGCATCAGTATCCAGCCGGCGCGGCGTTATCCGGCAGCGGTTCATCGCGCCCAGGTCAGAGTGGCAACTGATCAGCTGATGCGGGAAATGTCAGCACTATCGGGTAGACCATATGTGGACCGCTACGCTGCCACCTTCGCCGCCGAGAGCTGATCGGCGAGGGTGCTCGGGTGTCAGTCGGGGTTAACACCCGTTGGGCGGGCGGGGATTTTCTGTTGGGAGCACGGCCGTAACCGATCGTTGGCGTAAAGGGAGTCCGACGTTGAGCAGGTTCACCGACGAAATGTTTGCCACAGCGCTGACCAGCCCACGGGGGCTGGTCACCGGGGAACCGGAGGCGCCGCTGCGGCAGACCTGGGGGGAAATTCATCGCCAGGCGCGGCGGATGGCGGGTGGTCTCGCGGCCGCCGGGATCGAGCACGGCGACGCCGTCGGCGTGCTCGCCGGGCTGCCCGTCGACATCGCGCCGGTCTGCCAGGCCATCTGGATGCGCGGCGCATCCATCACGATGCTGCATCAGCCGACACCGCGCACCGATCTCGCGGTCTGGGTACGCGATACCGAAACCGTCCTCGGCATGATCGAGGCCAAGGCCGTCGTGCTCGGCGCGCCGTTCGCCGCCGCCGAACCCGTGCTGCTCGAACGCGGGATCACCGTTGTCAAGATCGAGGACCTGCACACCGGCCCCGATACGGATCCGGTGCCGACCACCGAATCCGATATCGCCTTGCAGCAGTTGACCTCCGGGTCGACCGGGTCGCCCAAGGCCGTGCGCATCACCCACGGCAACTTCAACGTCAACGCGCACGCGATGTTCAATCGCGTGAAGTTCCAGCTCGACGACGACGTCATGATCAGCTGGCTGCCGCTGTTCCATGACATGGGCATGGTCGGATTCCTCAGCGTGCCCATGCAATTCGGTGCCGAGGTGGTCTGCGTGACCCCGCTGGACTTCCTGGCGAGGCCGCTGCTGTGGGCGGAGCTGATCGACAAGTACCGCGGAACCGTCACCGCCGCACCGAATTTCGCCTACTCGCTGCTGGCCAGGCGCCTGCGGCAGGCCGAGCCGGGATCGATGGACCTGTCCAGCGTGCGCTACATGTGGAACGGCGCCGAACCGGTCGACCCGGACACGATGATCGCGCTCGCGGAGGCGGGCAAGCACTTCGGGCTCAACCCGATGGCGCTGACCCCCGTGTACGGCATGGCCGAGACCACGCTGGCCGTATCGGTGCCCGACTGCGGCCACGGCATGGTGCTCGACATCATCGACGCGGATCTGCTCGAAGCCGTCGGCAAGGCGGTGCCGGTCGCCGAGACCGGCCACCACGGCACTCCGCGCAGGCTGCCGACGCTCGGCCACCTCGTCGACGATCTGGAGGGCAGGGTCGTCGACACCGAACGGCAGTCGCTTCCGGTCCGCACGGTCGGCATCATCGAATTGCGCGGTCCCGCGGTGACTTCGGGCTACGTGACCGTCGACGGGTTCCGGCCCGCCCAGGACGACGAGGGCTGGCTCGACACCGGCGACATCGGCTACTTCACCGACGCGGGCCTGATCGTGGTGTGCGGGCGGATGAAGGACGTCATCATCATGGGCGGCCGCAACATCTACCCGACCGATATCGAGCGGGCCGCGCTGCGCGTGCCCGGCGTGCGTCCCGGCAATGCGGTGGCGGTGCGCCTGGACGCGGGCGAGAAGCGCGAAAGTTTCGCGGTAGTGGTGGAATCCAACGACTTCCAGGAACCCGACGAGGTGAAGCGGATGGAGCGCGAGATCGTCCACGAGGTGTTCGCCGAGGTCGGCGCCCGCCCGCGCACGGTCGCGGTCCTCGGCCCCGGCGCCCTGCCGAAGACGTCGTCGGGCAAGCTCCGGCGCGCGGCCACCGCGGTCCACCTGCGCTGAAACGCACTCGGCGCGCCCTGGCGAATTCGCCTGGGCGCGCCGGGAGTTCAACTCAATGCAGTGAGTTCTGGGCCGTTTCCAAACCGACCTTCAGCAGCAGCTCGACCGCGTCGGCGGCCTGCTCGACGATCACCGGAACCTCTTTGCGCTCCGGCGCCGCGAACGGCTTGAGCACATAGTCGGCGGGATCCTGGCGCCCCGGCGGACGGCCGATGCCGATCCTGGTGCGCAGGTACTCCTTGGTGGTCAGCGCCTGCGAGATCGACCGCAGGCCGTTGTGGCCGCCCTCGCCGCCGCCCTGCTTGAGCCGGATCGTGCCGAACGGCAGGTCCAGCTCGTCGTGCACGACGATCACCTGGTCGACGGGCACCGAGAAGAACTTCGCCAGCGCGGCCACCGGCCTGCCGGACAGGTTCATGTAGGTGCGCGGCTTCGCGATCAGGATCTGGCGCCCGTCCAGCCGCGCCTGCAGCAGGTCGGCGCCGGACTTCTTGTGCACGGCAAAACGGCCGCCGACGCGCTCGGCGAGCACATCGGCGACCAGGAAGCCCACGTTGTGGCGGGTGCGCTCGTATTCGGGGCCGGGGTTACCCAGACCGACCACGAGCGCGGGCCCGGAAGATTCGGTCATCGGCCGAACCGTGGTGCGGGAGTCTTACTCGGACTCGGTCTCGGCCTCCGCGGCCGGCTCCTCGGCGGTAACGCCTTCGCCTTCGCCCTCGACCTGCGCGGCGGACGGCGCGGCGATCACGTTGACGATCAGCGCCTCCGGGTCACCGGCCAGGGTGACGCCGGCGGGCAGCTCGATGGAGCCGGCCAGGATCTGGGTGCCCGCCTCGATGCCCTCGACCGAGATCTCGATCGACTCGGGCAGCTTCAGCGCGTCGGCCTCGATGGACAGGGTGGTGGCTTCCTGGGTGATCAGGGTGCCCGAGGCGGCATCGCCGGTGACGACGACGTTGACGTCGGTGGTGACGCGCTCGCCACGCTTGACGATCAGCAGGTCGGCGTGCTCGATGTAGCGGCGGATCGGGTGGACCACGACCGACTTGGTCATCGCGAGCTGCTGCTTGCCGTCGACGACGAGGTTCAGGATGGCGTTGGTGCCGTGCTCACGCAGGATGGCGGCGAAGGCCTTGGCGTTGAGGTTCAGGTGCTGCGGCTCGGCCTGGTGGCCGTACAGCACGGCGGGCACGTTGCCGTCGCGACGGGTACGGCGAGCGGCGCCCTTACCGAATTCGGTGCGGACGGCGGCTTCGATCTGGTTCACGTCGGACATGACTGAATGCGCTCCTACGGCTCTTCCGGGCTGGTCATTGTGGCGACCCATCTGAGGGGTCAACGTCTACTCGTCGGACGAAGAACGAACGAGGACGACCGGGAAGGCCGAGCCGCGTCGATCACGGTGAGCACCACCACCAGGGGCAACTCACCCTCGCCGAGACAACCCGACAACCATACCGCATCCACATAGCCCGGAAAAACCGGGTCACTTCGGCAGAACACCCCGTCGACCTCGCCGGACCGGCGACCTTTAGGCTTTATAAGTTGCCGACCACTGCGAAAGGTTCTGCGTTGACCGAGTCCGGAGATAGCGCCGCCCCCACCCCGCGCGGACTACCCGCCGAGGTCGCGCGCCGCCGTACGTTCGCCGTGATCTCGCACCCCGACGCGGGTAAGTCGACACTGACCGAGGCGCTGGCGCTGCACGCCAGGATGATCTCCGAGGCGGGCGCGATCCACGGTAAGGCAGGCCGCAAGTCGACCGTGTCGGACTGGATGGAGATGGAGAAGGCGCGCGGCATCTCGGTGAGCTCGACCGCGCTGCAGTTCAACTACCGCGTCGCCGGGTCCGATGTCGACAATGTCATCAACCTGGTCGACACCCCGGGCCACTCCGACTTCTCCGAGGACACCTACCGCGTGCTCACCGCGGTCGACGCCGCGGTCATGCTGATCGACGCCGCCAAGGGCCTCGAGCCGCAGACGCTGAAGCTGTTCCAGGTCTGCCGCCACCGCGGTATCCCGGTCATCACCGTCATCAACAAGTGGGACCGCCCCGGCCAGGCGCCGCTGGAGCTGCTCGACGAGATCAGCGAACGGATCGGCCTCACCCCCACCCCGCTGTTCCTGCCGGTCGGCATCGCCGGTGACTTCCGCGGCCTGCTGCGCCGCGGTCCCGAGGGCGAAGCGAGCGAGTACATCCACTTCACCCGCACCGCCGGTGGCGCGACCATCGCACCGGAGGAATCGCTGACGTCCGCCGAAGCCGAGGCGCGCGAGGGCGAGGCGTGGACGACCGCGGCCGAGGAGAGCGAGCTGCTCTCGGCCACCGGGCAGGATCACGACCAGGAGCTGTTCCTGGCCGGGCAGACCTCGCCGGTGATCTACGCCTCGGCGATGCTGAACTTCGGTGTGCGCCAGCTGCTGGAGACTCTGGTCGCGCTGGCGCCCGCACCGGGCGCGCGGGCCGACGTCGCGGGCAAGGACCGCGAGACCGGTGATCCGTTCAGCGCGGTGGTGTTCAAGGTGCAGGCGGGTATGGACACCGCGCACCGGGACCGGCTGGCGTTCATGCGGATCGTGTCGGGCGAGTTCGAGCGCGGCATGGTCGTGACGCACGCGCAGACCGGTCGCCCGTTCGCCACCAAATACGCGCTGACGGTGTTCGGCCGCGAGCGCACCACCGTCGACACCGCCTACCCCGGTGACGTGGTCGGCCTGGTGAACGCGACCGCGCTCGCGCCGGGTCACACCCTGTTCGTGGACAAGAAGGTGGAGTTCCCGCCGATCCCGAGCTTCGCCCCCGAGCATTTCGCGACGCTGCGCGCGCAGAGCGCGGGCAAGTACAAGCAGTTCCGCAAGGCCATCGACCAGCTCGACTCCGAGGGCGTGGTCCAGGTGTTGCGCAACGACGCCCGCGGCGACCAGTCGCCGGTGCTCGCGGCGGTGGGCCCGATGCAGTTCGAGGTGGTCACCGCCCGCATGCAGGCGGAGTTCAACGTGGAAACCCAGCTGGATTTCCTGCCCTTCACCCTGGCCCGGCGCACCGACGCCGAATCGGCGCCGGAACTGGATCGTCAGCGCGGTGTCGAGGTGTTCACCCGCACCGACGGCGCGATCCTGGCCCTGTTCAGCGACAAGTGGCGGCTGCAGTACATCGAGAAGGAACACCCGAAGCTCACGCTGGAACCGCTCGTCGCGACCGCGGACTAACTGGTCAACTGTCTGAGTCGGCCCTAAGCGGCCGGTCCGGGGTTGCGTTCCACCGAGGAGATGTGGTTCTCCTGCGCGATCATTCCCCAGCGGCTCGCGGTCAGGCGCAGGCTGGGCAGATCGCTGAGCGAGAGCACCACCTCATAGGTGCGCTCGTAGCCGGTATGCGAGATGCGCCAGTGGCCGTCCTCGCAGCGGACGTAGCGGTCGGTGTAGAAGGCCGCGCCGCGCAGACACATGTTGTGCTCGGGGATGATCACCGTGTCCGCGAGGTACCAGGTGCCGGTCGCGGTGTCGCCGACGACATCGATCTCCGGATGATCGCAGCGGTGCTCGGTGATGACATGCGGTCCGAGGGTGTTGCGCAGGAAGGCCAGGAAGGCCTCACGCGATTCGAACTGCAGGTATTCGCTGTAGGTCGCGGTCGCCTCGGGGATCAGCGTGTCGGCGAACTCGTCCCACGACTTGGTGTCCAGCGCGCGCAGGTAGCGGAACTTGAGCCTGCTGAGCGCGATGAGGTCGTCGGGATGATCCGGCGGCCGCACGACCGGTTCCGGCTGCTCGTCGGACGCATCCTCGGGCAACTCCTCGGCCATCCGGTCCTCCCCCGTCTCCGGCCCGGCGACCAGCGGTTCGTCGCCTCCGGGTAGCAACGGACCCGGCCGCACCCATGCGGGCGCGACAGGATCGTCGACCCGCACGTCGTTCGGTGATCCGGACCCCTGCTCCATGTCTCCACGATCCCACTGAAACGCGTGTAGTGCGCGATCTGTATCAGATCGCTATCACTGCCGACACCGGAGCGTGACCTCCGGCGCCGGAGCCCCGCGCTGTCTCAGCTACCCGATGGTGAAGCAGGTACGGCAGAAGTCCTCGCCGAACTCCGACAGGCGCAGGCTCTTGCGCACGATCTTGGGCGCGCGGCCCGCCTTCTTGAGCGCTTCCTCGACCACCGGCTGCACCTCGAGCACCATGTAGCGGCTCAGCACCACCGGGTCGTCGGAGGTGAACGTCAGGCCGAGGCGGTTGAGGTTGATCAGGTAGGAGCGGGCCCGGTCCGGGTAGCGCACGCCTGCCTGCTCCGGCACCGAGGTCAGGTCGCCCTGGACCAGCTCCGAGCCGATGCCGAGCGGCCGGTTGGTACGCACGTCGACCGAGGGCTGCGGACCGTTGAGCGCCATGAACCGCAGGATGCGGGCCTCGTCGGGCGCGATCTCGTCGAGGATGCGGTCGTAGGCCGGGTGCACGTCCTCGGTGAAATACACGTCGGCCGAGCGGGCCAGCAGCGCGTCGCCGCGGCGGCGCAGGTCCTCGGTGCTGGCCGAGCGCAGGTATGGGCCGACGGTGATGGCCTGCTGGGTCGACCCGTTGGGCGTCGGCACATAGCTGACGATCTCGCGCACCGACCCCTCGGTGACGCCGAGCGCACTGCGGGCGATGGAGCGCAGCGCGTTTCCGGTGCGCTCCGCGATATCGGCCGAGGACTCGCCGTCCAGAGCCGCCTGGGCCAGTTCCTTGGTCACCTCGTAGGTGGTGCCGACGGCCCACTGGCTGCCGCGCACCGCGGTGCCCGCGGCCAGACCCGCGGCGCGGAACACGCCCCGGATCAACCGGGCTTCGTTGCTGATCTGTCGCTGCTCGACATCCGAGCTGCGCTCGACGGCGCGGGTACCGGCACGGGCCAGGTCCTGTCCGGTCCTGTCGTCTGTCACGTCCTACTCCGAAGTCTCGCCATGTGAACTTCTCGCTCACAGATTATTGCCCGACCACGCCTCAGGCACAGTGCATACGCAACGCGCCCCCTGAACGCGCCGATTGTGGCCTGTCACCAACTGTGGTGGTGCTCATTGTTCCGACTCGCCAGGGCGAGTACGGCATTCGGGACAGGTTCTGTGACTGATGTCTCAGACACTACCCTGTGGCCTGGCGCACGACGAATGGACCCAGTTCCGCAACTCACAGTAGGGTCACCTCGCCATGGGGGTGCTAATTTTGGTTGCCGGTGAAGGAGGTGGTCACCGGATTACGGCAGGAGGGTGTCGTTGTTGGAGAGTGTGTTCGGGTTACACCCGACACTCCTGCTCGAGATTGTGACCATTCCTCTTTTCACAGGAATCATCGGTTACATCACCAACTGGACCGGCATTTTGATGCTGTTCCAGCCGATCAAGTTCTATGGCGTCAAGCTGCCGGGCCTGCGCGCCGTCTTCCCGTACCTGCCCAAGCGGATCCAGGTGTTGCCGCTGCTCAGCTATGACGGCCGGATCGGCTGGCAGGGCATCGTGCCCTCGCGCGCCGACAAGATGGCCAGCATCGCCGTCGACAAGGGGCTGTCCAAACTGGGCAGCGTCTCCGACTTCTACCGTGAGCTCGATCCGGAGAAGCTGGCCGAACATCTGGCCGATGTCGCCGACGCGCAGATCAGCGACATCGTCGAGGTGATCCTGCGTCGCGAGCACCCCCAGCTCTGGTACAACCTGCCCACCCAGGTGCGCGAGATGGTGCATCAACGGGTGCGCTCGCAGCTGCCGGAGATCCTGCGCGAACTCACCATCGAGCTCGGCACCAACATCGATCAGCTGCTCGACGTGAAGCAGATGGTCATCCGCTACTTCCAGGCCCGCCCGCAACTGCTCAACCAGTTGTTCCAGGTACTCGGCGCCAAGGAACTGCGGTTCATGCAGAACTTCGGCTTCTACTTCGGCGCGCCCTGCGGCCTGCTGCTCGTCCTCGCGCTGCACACCACCGGCCTCTCGCCGCTGATCGTGCTGCCGATCGGCGGCATCATCATCGGCTGGGTGGTGAACTGGGTCGGCATCAACATGATCTTCGCGCCCGCGCTGCCCAAGTGGTGGTGCCCGTGGCGGCAGGGCCTGCTGATCAAGCGTCAGCCCGAGATCACCGCGGGCTACGCCGAACTCGTCTCCACCGAGGTCGTCACCGTCGCCAACATCGGCGACGAACTGCTCAACGGCCCGCGCTCGGACCGCACCCTGCAGATGCTCGAGGACACCCTGCGCCCGGCCGCCGATCGCGCGCTCGGCCCGGCGAGGCCCGCGGTGAAATTCATGCTCGGCAGCCGCGAATACGATTCGCTGCAGTCCACGATCACCGCCGAGGCCATGACGATCGCGCCGATGGCCTTCGCCGATCCCGCGTTCAATGTCCAACAGGGCAGGCAGGTCAACGAATACATCGCCCGGCAAATGTCCGCACTTTCCCCGCACGACTTCGTGGACATGCTGCGTTCGGCCATCAAACAGGACGAATGGTTGCTTTTTGTCCATGGCGGCGCGCTGGGGCTGCTCGCCGGATACGCTCACATCCTGGTCTTCGGAACAGGAGTAGCGACGACATGGATGTAGACGACGGGACCCCGTCCACCGAGCTGGTGCGACGGCCGGTACCGCCGATCGAAACCACCGGCGACAGACGCGGCGTGCTGCCCGTCTCGCCGGTGCGTACAGTGCGTGCCGCGACCGGTGTCGCGCGGGTCGCGCTCACCGCGGCCTCGGGCATGACGCTGTGGACCCTCGACACCGCGCTCGGGGTGACCGTCACCGTCCTGCGCGGCAGCATCGCCGGTAACCCGCCCAAGGAAGTCCTCGCCGAGGCCGAAGGCGAAGTGCGCGACCGGCTCCGGCACGCGCTCGGCCTGCCGACCGGCGGCGAATACGACAGCGACCCCGGCACGCCGACCCTGCGCGAACAGGGCGCCAAACTGCTGCGCCTGTCCGCCAGTACCCAAGCGTCCCAGCCGGATACACACCCGGCCTATCCCGGCATCCTCGCCGAGATCACCCCGGACGAGGCACGGATCCTGCGGTTCATGCACGTCGACGGTCCGCAGCCAGCGCTCGACGTGCGCACCGGCCGTCAGCGCGCGTTCGGCGGAGAACGCCTGATCAGCGGCCTGACCCTGATCGGCGAGCACGCCGGCCTGCGGTTCCCGAACCGGGTCCCGCAGTACCTGTCCAACCTGCGCAGGCTCGGACTCATCGAGTTCACCCGCGAACCGGTCGGCAACCCCAGCCGCTATCAGCTCATCGAGGCGCAGGAACAGGTCCGCGACGCCATGAAGCGCGGGTTCGGCACCAAGGTGAGCTACCGCAGCATCCTGCTCACCGAGTTCGGCGCCGACTTCGTCCAGACCTGCCTGCCCGTAGTCATCAGCGACGGCCGAGAGACCGCGACCTAGTACCGCGCTGAACGTTCACTTTCCCGCCGATCGGTCGAAACGGTCTGAGCGTTCGGTGAATGCTCAGCGCATGCCCGGCCCTAGTTCTCCGCCAGCTCGGCGAGTTCCATCCAGCGTTCCTCGGCCGCTTCCTTCTCCGCGACGACCTCTTTGAGTTCGCCGCCGAGTTTCACCAGCTTGTCCGGGTCGGTGGCGGCGTCGGCGAGGGCGACGTGGAGTTTCTGTTCGCGCTCGTCGAGCTTGGCGATGGTGCGTTCCAAGCGGGACAGTTCCTTGCGGGCGGCGCGGCGGTCGGCCGAATCCGTGGTCGCTGCGGCCGGTTTCGCGGTGACCGGCTTGGCGGCGGTGGCCAGGGTGGCGCGCTTGGTGAGGTACTGGTCGATGCCGCCGGGCAGGTTGGTGAGCTTGCCGTCGCCGAACAGGGCCCAGGTGGAATCGCAGATGCGCTCGACCAGGTAGCGGTCGTGGCTGATGACCACGAGCGTGCCAGCCCAGTTGTCGAGCAGGTCTTCGAGCTGCTGCAGGGTGTCGATGTCGAGGTCGTTGGTCGGCTCGTCGAGCAGCAGGACGTTCGGTTCGGCCATCAGGATGCGGGTCAGCTGCAGGCGGCGGCGTTCACCACCGGAGAGGTCGCCGACCGGGGTGCGCTGGCGGGCGGGGGTGAACCCGAGCCGTTCGGCCAGCTGGCCCGCCGAGATCTCCTTGTCGCCGAGCATGATTCGCTGAGCGATCTGCTGGACCGCCTCGAGCACCCGCATATCGGTGGGCAGGTCGTCGAGTTCCTGGCGCAGCCAGCCGATCTGCACGGTCTGGCCCTGGATGCGCTTGCCCGTGGCGGGTTCGACGTCACCGGCGAGCGCGCGCAGCAGGGTGGTCTTGCCCGAGCCGTTGACGCCGACCAGACCGACCCGCTCGCCCGGCGCGAGCCGCCAGGTCAGGTCGCCGACCAGTTCGCGGCCGTCGGGGGTGGCGAGGGTGGCGTCCTCGAGTTCGATCACCACGCGGCCGAGCCGCTTGCGCGCGAAGGCGGCCAGCGACACCGAATCGCGCGGCGGCGGCACGTCGGCGATCAGCGCCTCGGCGGCCTCCACGCGGTAGCGCGGCTTGGAGGTGCGTGCCTTGGCGCCGCGGCGCAGCCAGGCCAGTTCCTTGCGGGCCAGGTTCTGGCGGCGGGACTCGGTGGCGTCGGCCTGACGGGCGCGTTCGGCGCGGGCGAAGATCCAGTCGCCGTAGCCGCCCTCGTAGGTCTCGACCTTGCCGCCGACGACCTCCCAGGTGCGGGTGGCGACGGTGTCGAGGAACCAGCGATCGTGGGTGACGACGACGAGCGCGGTGCGCCGATCCACCAGGTGCCGCGCCAGCCACTGCACACCCTCGATGTCGAGGTGGTTGGTCGGCTCGTCGAGGACGAGCAGGTCGAGGTCGCGCACCAGCGCGGCGGCCAGCGCGACGCGACGGCGTTCGCCGCCGGAGAGGTTGGTGACCGGGGTGTCCAGGCCGAGGTCTGCGATGCCGATGCCGTCGAGCACCGAGCGGATGCGGGCGTCGGCGGCCCACTCGTGTTCGGCGATGTCGGCGGTCGACAGGTCGTCGGACAGGCCCGCGAGCACGATGGAGCCGATGGTGGCGCCGTCGGGCAGCACGCCACGCTGGGTGACCACGGCCATCCGCAGCCCACCGACGCGGCTCACCCGGCCGCTGTCGGGGGCCTCCAGCCCGGTCAGCACCTCGAGCAGTGTGGTCTTGCCGCCACCGTTGAGACCGACCACCCCGATCCGCTCTCCCGCGTGAATGCCGAGGGATACGTCATCCAGCAGCGGCTTGACACCGAAGCTCTTGGAGACCTGCTCGAGGTTGATCAGGTTGGACATAGGTGTTGCTCGCCCGCCTTCCGCGTGACTATCCGGCCGTCCGAGCCTACTTGCCCCGGTCGTCGCCGGTCCGGCCCGCTCCGCCTTGCGCTACGGACGAGGTGGCATCCGCGCTCGGCGCCGGGGTCTGCGGTCACACCGACAACGACGCGGACCAGATCGACCGGCTCGCCGACATCATCAGCTCATCCCGTCGCCGAATCGGCGACGTCACCTGTCTGCGCCGGCCGCGCGCCGACTGACTCGGCGACCGGTGGTCAGCGCTTGCCGTGGGCCTCGGTGTCGAGCACGCGCGCGCCGGGCACCGGGCCGCTCGCGGTGCGCACACTGCGGCACACGCCCGCACCCGCCAGCTCCGCCGCTACCGCGATCGCCGCCTCCTCGGTGTCACACAGGAACGCGCAGGTAGGCCCTGACCCCGACACCAACCCCGCGAGCGCGCCCGCGCCGACACCGGCCCGCAGCGTGCGCCGCAGTTCGGGCTTCAGCGACAGCGCCGCGGCTTGCAGGTCGTTGCCGAGCAGCGGCGCGAGCGTCTGCGGATCGCCCGCGGCCAGCGCCTGCATGAGTTTCTGCGGGTCACCCAGGCGCGGCGGATCGCCCTCGGCGCGCAGCCGGTCGAGTTCACGGAACACCGACGGGGTGGACAGGCCGTCCTTGGCGAGTGCGAGCACCCAGTGAAACGTGCTGCGTGACAACACCGGGAGCAGCCGTTCGCCGCGGCCGGTGCCGAGTGCGGTGCCACCGTGCAGGGCGAACGGCACATCGCTGCCGAGCTCGGCCGCCACCGCGGAGAGCTCGTCGCGGCCGAGGCCGAGGTCCCACAGCTCGTTCAGGCCGACCAGCGTCGCGGCCGCGTCGGCGCTGCCGCCCGCCATGCCGCCCGCCACCGGAATACCCTTGGCGATCGCGATCTCCACCAGGGGCGCGCGCCCGGCCAGATGCGCCAGCCGCACCGCGGCCTTCCAGACCAGGTTGGTCCGGTCGGTGGGCACCTCGGCGGCGCTCTCACCGCTGACCCGCACGGCCAGCGAGGCCGACGGGGCGAGTTCGAGCTCGTCGGACAGCGACAGCGCCTGGAAGACAGTGGTCAGATCGTGATAACCGTCCGGACGCAGATCACCGACTCCGAGATGCAGGTTCACCTTCGAAGGCGCGCGCACGACGACCGGGCTGGGCACAACTGACAGCACGATCACCAAGCGTAACCGGTTACACCGACGAGTACGCATGCCGAATCCCGACCCGCAACGCGATCCCGCGCACACGGGCGCGAGACAGGGTTGCGCAAGGTACCCATGGGGGGTATGTTCGTTCCTGTCGGGGACATACCCCAGGACCGTATGATCGAACAGCGAAGGAGTCGGCCATGGCCACCACCACCTACACCGTCACGGGGATGACCTGCGGACACTGCGTGAGTTCGGTCAAGCAGGAGATCGGCAAGATCGACGGTGTCACCAGCGTCGACGTCGACCTCGCGAGCGGCCTCGTCCGTGTCGACAGCGCGAACGAGCTGTCCGAGACCGATATCGCGGCCGCCGTCGACGAGGCGGGCTACGAACTGGCTGCGTCCTAGGCGGCCGGCGCCGCGTGTTTTCGGCCTCGCGACCTCGCGTCCGACGGACGGTACTGCGCCTTCGGCGTTCCGTCTCGCCCCTCGGACGCGAGGCGCCCGAAAACCGCATGCGTTAACCAGCGGTTCATCCACTGCTCGGGACGCCGCGAATCATCCACAGCGTCATCCACATCTGTGCCACCTGGCGCAACAGCGTGGATATTCACCCGCTACCGGGTACGCGGCCCACAGACCATGATCAACTCCGGCACCGGCGAAAACCTGTTGTCCACAATTGCTTTCACAGGCCGTGATGCCGAGGGCCGATGAACAGCCGGTGTACTGCGGGTTCTCGTGGAGGAACCAGCGATTCAGCTCTGCGCGGCCAAGCGGACGAAAGCCGCCGTATCCAGCGTCTCGCCCCGCGCGGTCGGATCGATACCCGCCGCCACCAGCCTGCGCTCAGCCTCCGCCGGCGAGCCCGCCCAGCCGGACAGGGCCGCGCGCAACGTCTTTCGGCGTTGCGCGAACGCGGCATCGATCACCTCGAACACGCGACGGCGATGCGCCTCGTCCATCGGCCACGGCGGCTCGGCGTAGCGATCGATGCGGACCAGGCCCGACTCGACGCGCGGCACCGGCCAGAACACCTGCGTGCCCACCGCGCCCGCCCGGCGCACCGTGCCGAAGAAACCCGCCTTGACGCTCGGCACGCCGTACACCCGGCTACCCGGTTCGGCCGCGAGCCGGTCGGCCACCTCCGCCTGCACCATCACCAGCGACACCGTGATGCTCGGCAGCACGGCGAGCAGGTGCAACAGCACCGGGACCGCCACGTTGTACGGCAGGTTCGCCACCAGCGCCGTCGGCGCGGCGGGCAGCTGGTCGGGGCGCACCCGCAGGGCGTCGGCCTCGACCACCTGCAGGCGGTCGGCCAGGCTGGGGGCGCGATCGGCGACGGTCTCCGGCAGATAGTTGGCCAGCACCGGGTCGATCTCGACCGCGACCACCCGGTCGACCACATCGAGCAGCGCCAGGGTCAGCGAGCCGAGACCCGGCCCGACTTCGAGCACGGTGTCCTGGGCTCCGACACCTGCCGCGGCGACGATGCGGCGCACGGTATTGCCGTCGTGCACGAAGTTCTGCCCGAGCTGCTTGGTCGGCCGGACGCCGAAACGCTCGGCCAGCGTCCGCACCTCGGCGGGACCGAGCAGTGCGGCGCTACCGCGCGCGGGAATCTCTGGTTCGGGCACCGCTAGAACCTACCAACCCGGCCGATCGAGCAGCTCAGCGCTGCGGCGGGGCGGCATGGACACGGTCGAGGAAGGCGTCGATCGCCGCGCGCTGCTCCGGCGAGATCGACCCGTGCCTGCCGTTTCCGGGGACCACCTGCTGGTCGACGCCATTGGCCGCGAACTGCGCGACCAGCGCCGCGTGCAGTGGAGACGGCACGATCGTGTCGGCGACGTTCATGGTGAGCAGGACCGGCGCGTCATATCCGCTGGTCGGCAGGGTCATGTAGGCGGCGAGCACGTCGCGCAGCCCAGCGAGCGGGCGCGCCAGCAGATCACGCGCCCACAGGCCTTTCGTCGAGGCGATGATCTCGTCCAGGCACCGGTCGCCCGCCGCGTCGATCAGCGAGCGGCCCAGCGGTGTCAGATAGGAGTCCACGTCGGCCTCGGGATGGGTGGCGCGCAGCCCGGCCAGGATGCTGACAACGAACGACGTGGCCGAGGACAGCACCGAGATCTCCGGCAGCTCGGGACCGATGAACGGCAGCACCTTCTCCACATCGGAGGCAGCGTCGACGGCGACGGTCCCGCGGAAGTCCAGCTCGGGCGCGTAGCTCTGCTGCACGTGCGCGGTGCTCAGCGCCGCGTGCCCGCCCTGCGAGATGCCGAGCACGCTCCAGGTCCGCGACAGGTCGGGATCGGCGGCGCGGGCGGCACGAACCAGATCGACGGTGGCGGTGGCCTCGCTGCGCACCTCCAGGTACGGATGCGGGCCGGTCTCGAAACGGCCGAGGCCGAGATAGTCGGGGGCGACGACGGCGTAGCCCTGGTCGACGAACCGCTTGATGAACGCGTCCTCGGCGCCGCGCTGCAGGGGCAGCGGCGCCAGTTCGGGGTCGGCCTGGCCGCCGCAGCCGGGACCCGAGCCCGAGGTGCCGTGGTCGTAGGCGAGGATCGGCCAGCCGGTGGCGGGCGCGTCGCCCTCGGGCAGGAACAGCGCGCCGCTGGCCGGGCGCAGGGTGCCCGCCGAGTCGGTCATCCAGTACTCGACGACCGACCCGCGCGCCATCCCGTGCCAGCCGTCGGGTTCGGGCTGCACCGAGATGATCGCGCCCGGCGCTTGTGCCGCCGCGGGGGCGAAACCTGCGGCGAGCAGCGCGCTCACGGTGACAGCCGCGACGATCGCGGCGCGTATCGGGGTCTTCGGCAACGGATCCAGCTCTCCACCAGGCGACAGTTCCTGGACGAGTGTACAGATCGGCGGCGGTTCGGCCTGGCACATCGAGGAGTCACCCAAATTCGTTGCGCCCCTTGGTTATTCGACTGTCAGCGGCGCGGCGGCGCGGTGTTGACCCGCGCGACGAACCCGTCGAGCGCGTCCCACATCTGCCGGCTGAGCACGGTGTGCTGACCGAATCCGGTCACCGCCTGGAAGTCGACACCGCCCGCCGCGAACTGCGCGACCAGCGCGGCGTGCAGCGGCGACGGCACGATCGTGTCGGTCGCGTTGATCAGCAACAGGATCGGCGCGTCGTATCCGCTGGTCGGCACGGTCATGTACTCGGTCAGCGCGGTCCGCAGCGGACCGTCCGACAGCGAACGGGCGAACAGGTCACCGAACCCGAGCCCCTTGACGTTCGCGACGATCGCGTCGACGCACTGCCCACCCGCGGCATCGAGGATCTGCTTGCCCTTCGGGGTGAGGTAGGAGTCGACCTCGGCCTCGGGATGGGTAGCGCGCAGGCCGGCCAGGATGCTCACGGTGAAGCCGGTCAGACCCGCGGTGCCCTCGACCTCCGGGAAGGCGGGGCCGAGCAGCGGCAGCACCTTCTCCACATCGGAGGCGGGGTCGACGGCGACGATGCCGCGGAAGTCGAGCTCGGGCGCGTAACTCTGCTGCACGTGCGCCGTGCTCAGCGCGGCGTGCCCGCCCTGCGAGGCGCCGACGGCGGTCCAGGTGCGCGAGAGGTCGGGGTTGGCCGCCCTGGCGGCGCGCACGAGGTCGATGGTGGCGGTCGCCTCGCTGCGGACCTCGAGGTACGGGTGCGGGCCGGTCTCGAAGCGGCCGAGGCCCAGGTAGTCCGGGGCGACGACGGCGTAGCCCTGGTCGCCCAGGCGCGCGATCAGCTGGTTCTCGGCAGCCCGATTGACCGGCAGCGGCGCGAGTTCGGGATCGGCCTGGCCGCCGCAGCCCGGACCCGAACCCAGGGTGCCGTGGTCGTAGGCGATGACCGGCCAGCCGGTGGCAGGCGCCTGGCCCTCGGGCAGGAACAGCGCGCCGCTGGCCGGACGCTCGGCGCCCGCCGAATCGGTGGTCGTGTACTCGATCACCGAGCCACGGTCCATGCCGTGCCAGCCGACGGGTCGCGATTCGGTGGCGAGCACGCTGCCCGGTTCCGCCGCGGCGGGAGCGATCACCGTCCCCGGCGGGTTCGCGTTCGCCGGCGTCATCGGCGCGCACACTCCCACACCTGTCGACAGCACTGCCACAGCAGCCGCCCGCCGCCAGGCCAAAACCCCACCCATCACAACCACCCTCGACTCGTCGACGAGCCGAAACCGCACGAGCACAGCGGCCCCAGCGAAACCGAGTGGACGGTACCTTGCACCGCCATCCAGTCAACCCGACCCGCCGAGCGCACCCTGAAGTCGCGACCTACCGAATTCCCGGCCCCGCGCCACAACTCGAGTCCGCCATAACCGCACTCCCAGCCCCGCACGACCCGACCTCGCGGAGGGTCCGACCGGTTCGCGGCCGTCCTGCCGAACGCTGGATCCGCAGACCCGGTCAGCTCAGACCGAGGCGACCCGTGCACGCGGGCCAGGCGCCCCACCCCTGACGGGCGCGGGTCACTTCGGCGATGGCGATCTGCTCTTCGCGGGTAGCCAGATCCGCACGCGGCGCGTACTTCAACCCGCCCTGTCGTTCCCAGGTGCTCTGGTCGAACTGGATGCCGCCGTAGTACCCGTTGCCGGTGTTGATCGCCCAGTTGCCGGTCGACTCGCAGCGGGCCAGCGCGTCCCAGATCGCACCGTCGCGGACCGGGGGCACCTCGGTACCGGGCTTGGCGCCCTTGCGGATGGTCTTGGGCTGGGCCGGGGTGATGACATTGGAAGTGGTCTGCACACGACCGGATTCGACGCCGTTGGTCATGGTGACCGCGAAGGTCGCCTCGTGCAGGCCCGGCACGCCCGGGTTCTCGACCACGGTGCGGCTCATGTTCATGGTGACGTCCTCGATCACCAGCTCGACGGGATCGAGCGGCAGCGTCTCGGTGCGCTGCTCGATCCGCTGCCGGGTGACGGTGACCTGCATGTCGCCGGTCAGCGGGGTGGTCGCGGCGGGCTCGGCGAAGTCCTGATCCTTCAGCGGAATGCCGGCCGCGGTGAGGAATTCGCCGACCGTCGGCGCCGCGAGCCGCACGTCCACCGGGGCAGCGCCACCGTCGAGCAGCGTGATGGTGCGCGGGGTGTAGACGCTGAGCGCGGCGCCGGCCAGCGGCAGCTTCTCGGTGCGGGTCGGCACGACGTGGGTGTCGGACGGGATCTGCATCTGGGCGAGCGCGTCGCCCGCGGTGATTCCGGTGGTCCACACCTTGCGCTCGGCGCCGTCGACGGTGATCGTGATCTCGCGACCGCGGTTGAGGGTGATGGTCGCGCCGTCGCCGACCTTGGCGCCGGCGGCGGGGCTCACCGCGTCGTGCTCGGAGAGCTCGTAGCCCGCGCCGGCCAGGATGGCGCGCACATCACGGGACATGGTGCTGTGCTCGATCCGCTCACCGTCGACAACGAGTGCGACCGTCTTGTGGTTCGTGATCGCCAGCGCGGCGCCGACCAGCAGAGTCAGCAGCAAAGCCGCCACCGCCGCGTACAGCAGCGGCGAGCGTGACGAGTTGATCCGCGCAAAAGCCGACATGGTTACAGAACGATAACGACTAGGTTTGCCCCAGACAACACCGAAGCGCCCGATCAGCGGGATCGCAGATCACGATTCGGTATAGACATCGCTGGTAGATAACGACCTGGGCGCCAGAAAGTGAGCCGAATCACGTTTGACGTCCAGCCCCCTGCCGATCAGACGAAACGGACTAGCGGATGCGATACAGCCGTCGCGCGTTCGCGGTGGTGATCTCGGCGAGCTCCGCCGGGTCCTGCTCGCGGACTTCGGCCAGCGCGCGCACGGTGTACGGCAGGCAGTACGACTCGTTCGGCGCACCGCGATACGGGTGCGGCGTCAGATACGGCGCGTCGGTCTCGACCAGGATCTGGTCGTCGGGCACCAGCTGGGCGGCCTCGCGAAGTTCGTGCGCGTTCTTGAAACTGACCGTGCCGGAGAAGCTGAGCACATAGCCCTCCGCCACGCAGGCCTGCGCCATGGTCGCGTCGGAGGAGAAGCAGTGGAAGATCACGGTGTCCGGCGCGCCCTCGTCGAGCAGCACCGTGAGCAGGTCGTGGTCGGCCTCGCGGTTGTGGATCATCAGCGGCTTGCGGACGCGTTTGGCCAGGTCGATGTGCCAGCGGAAGCCCTCGATCTGGGTCTCGATGTCGGCGCAGCCGTCGAGTTTGCCGGGCCAGTAGTAGTCGAGGCCGGTCTCGCCGACCGCGACCACCCGCGGGTCGGTGGCCAGGCGTTCCAGCTCGGCCTTGGCCTTGTCGTCCAGTGCGTTGGCCCGCGTGGGGTGCAGCGCGACGGCGGCGTAGACCCGCGGATCCCAGTTCGCCGCCTCGACCGCCCACTGCGCCGCGGCGAGGTCGTCGGCGACCGTCACCACGTGCCCGACACCGGCCGAGGCCGCCCTGTCCAAGATCACCGCGGTCGACTCGGCATCGGTCGCACCGCAGGCATCGAGGTGGGTATGCGCATCGATCAGCGGCGCGAGCGGGGGCGGAACAGGCGGAGCCGGACGATTCGTGTTTGGCACGCGGATTACAGTAGTTCGCATCATGAGCGCATCTGAAGGCGCCGAGGCGCCCGCCTTCTACGTCACCACCGCCATCGCGTACCCGAACGGTGCGCCGCATATCGGGCACGCGTACGAGTACATCTCGACCGACGCGATCGCCCGGTTCAAGCGACTCGACGGCTATGACGTGTTCTTCATGACCGGCACCGACGAGCACGGTCAGAAGATGCAGCAGACCGCGGCCACCGAGGGTATCCCGGTGCAGGAACTCGCGGCCCGCAACTCCGACGTCTTCGAGGCGATGGACAAGGCGCTCGACATCTCCTTCGACCGCTTCATCCGCACCACCGACGAGGACCACAAGGCCGCCAGCGTCGCCATCTGGGAACGCATGCTCGCCAACGGCGACATCTACCTGGGCAACTACTCGGGCTGGTACTCGGTGCGCGACGAGGCCTTCTACACCGAGGAGGAGACCACCCTCCTCGACGACGGCACCCGCGTCTCGACCGAGACCCAGACCCCGGTCACCTGGACCGAGGAGTCGAACTACTTCTTCAAGCTCTCGGAGTACCAGGACAAGCTGCTGGCGCTCTACGAAGAGCGGCCCGAGTTCATCGCGCCCTCGACCCGGCGCAACGAGATCGTCAGCTACGTCAAGGCCGGGCTGAAGGATCTGTCGATCTCGCGCACCACCTTCGACTGGGGTGTCCCGGTCCCCGGTCATCCCGATCACGTGATGTACGTGTGGGTCGACGCGCTCACCAATTACCTGACGGGCGTCGGCTTTCCGAACACCGATTCCGCCGGGTTCCAGAAGTTCTGGCCCGCGAACCTGCACATCATCGGCAAGGACATCACCCGCTTCCACACGGTGTACTGGCCCGCGTTCCTGATGTCGGCGGGCATCGAGCTGCCGGATCGCGTGTTCGTGCACGGGTTCCTGTACAACAAGGGCGAGAAGATGTCGAAGTCGACGGGCAATGTCGTCGACCCGCTCGCGCTGGTGTCCACCTACGGCCTGGACCAGGTGCGTTTCTTCCTGCTCCGGGAGATCTCCTACGGCCAGGACGGCAGCTACAGCAACGACGCCATCGCAGGCCGGATCAACAGCGACCTGGCCAACGAGTTCGGCAACCTGGTGCAGCGCAGCCTGACCATGGTCAACAAGAACTGCGACGCGAAGGCGCCAGCCCCCGGTGAGTTCACCGAGGACGACCGCGCCCTGCTCGACCGCGCCAACGCCCTGCTGGACAAGTGCCGCGCCGAGTACGACGTCCAGCAGATGCACCTGGCGCTGGAGGCCATCTGGCTGACCCTGGGCGAGACCAACCGCTACTTCTCCGCCAACGCGCCGTGGGCGCTGCGCAAGTCGGGCACCGAGGAAGACCTGGCCAGGATGGCCACGGTCCTCTACGTCACCCTCGAGGTGGTCCGCATCGTCGCGATCCTGGTGCAGCCGGTGATGCCGGGTTCGGCCGCCAAGATCCTGGACCTGCTCGGCCAGGAGGGGCGCACCTTCGCCGATATCGCCACTCCCCTCGTCGCCGGTATCGACCTGCCCGCGCCGGAGCCGGTGTTCCCGCGCTACGTCGAGCCCAAGGAGTAGGCCGGTGTGGCGCACGGCATCTCACCGTGCGCCACACCGCATCTCAGGTCCAGGCGGCGAGTAGCTTGCTCGCTTCGGCGCCCAGCGCGGCCTGCAGGAACGGACCGAAGCTGATCCGGGCGACGCCGAGTTCGGCGAAGTGGTCCTTGGCCGGAGTCCCCGGCTGCCCGATCGCGTTGACCGGCAAGGGCAGTTCGCTCGTGAGCCTGCGCGCCACGTCGTCGGCATGCATGCCCACCGGGTACAGCACGTCGGCGCCCGCCTCGGCGGCCAGTGTCAGCCGGGCGATGGCGCGGTCGACGCGGTCGGCCTCGTCCCCGTCCTGGCGCAGGAACAGATCCGTGCGCGCGTTGACGACCACGTGCACCCCCGCCGCGTCGGCGGCCGCGCGCAGCCCGCGCACGAGCTCGGCGTGCTCCTCGGGAGTGCGCAGCCGCTTGCCCTCGCTGTGCACGGTGTCCTCGATATTGAGCCCGACCGCACCCGCCGCGAGCAGGCCATCGATGAGCCGCGCCGGCTCGAGCCCGTAGCCCGATTCGATGTCGACCGACACCGGCACGTCCACCGCCCCGGTCACCTGGGTGACCCGCGCGAGCAGCTCGTCGTAGGTCATCCCCTCGCCGTCGCTACGCCCGACCGAGTCGGCAACCGGGTGACTACCCATGGTCAAGGCCGAAAAACCCGCGGCCACAGCGATATTCGCCGACCACGCGTCCCACACGGTCGGTAGCACCACCGGGTCTCCCGGCCGGTGCAGTTCGAGCAGAGTCTTCGCTTTCGCATCCAGAGAGGTCATACCGCGATGATGCCGCACCGCGCGTCTGCGCGCCGCCGGACTAGACGCAGCCGGTCCGCGGCGGGCAGTTCAGCTGGACATCGAGCACACGCGCGCCGGGGCCTTCGGCACCGAGCCGGTCGTGCTCGTTGACGAGCTTGCACGAGCCCAGCGACAGGCAGCCGCAGCCGATGCAGCCGGTGAGGTTGTCGCGCAGCCGGGTGAGCTGGACGATGCGGTCGTCGAGATCCTCCCGCCAGGTGGTCGAGAGAGTCTCCCAGTCGCGGCGGGTAGGCGTGCGTCCTTCCGGAAGCCGGTCCAGCGCCGAGCGGATCTCACTGAGCGGGATCCCCACCCGCTGCGAGATCCTGATGAAGGCGACCCGGCGCAGTGTTTCGCGAGCGTAGCGACGTTGATTGCCGCTGGTTCGACGACTCGATATGAGACCTTCGCGTTCGTAGAAGTGCAACGCGGACACTGCAACTCCACTACGCTCGGATAGCTGCCCGGGGGTCAGCTCCTTCGTTTGCCAATCGGCCGTCGTCATCTGCGCTCCTCCCGTTTTCGCCCTCAACAATACTTGAGGTTTTCGTGTCGTGTACGAAAACGGCTGGACTCTCCCCTGGCCAGGTCTGCGGGTCTTCCGTGCCGACGCGGGCTCCTCGGATTACGGTTTCCGCATGGGAACCGCCCCCGACTCGCGCCTGGCCGTCACCTCCGAGGTCGGCACGCTCCGGACGGTGCTGCTGCACCGGCCCGGCGACGAACTGCGCAGGCTCACCCCGAGCAACAACGATCAACTGCTCTTCGACGGCATCCCGTGGGTGGAACGCGCCCAAGCCGAGCACGATGCCTTCGCCGCCCTGCTGCGCGAACGCGGCGTGGAAGTGCTGCTGCTGTCCGAGTTGCTGGCCGAAACGCTCGAGGTGAGCGGCGCGGCCAGAATCCAGGGTATCTCGGCCGCCGTCGATGCCCGCAGGCTCGGGCACGGACTGGCCGACCAGCTCGCCGCCGAACTGCGCAAATTCGAGGCGCGCGAGCTCGCCGACATCCTGATGGCCGGGATGACCTTCGACGAACTGCCCTTCGGCCCCGACACCACCTCGCTGGTGCGCCGGATGCACCACGGCGCCGATTTCGTCATCGACCCGCTGCCCAACCTGCTGTTCACCAGGGATTCCTCGTTCTGGGTCGGGCCGAAGGTCGCGATCACCTCCCTCGCTCTACCCGCCCGGCACCGCGAGACCTCGATCACCGATCTCGTCTACGCCTTCCACCCGCGTTTTCTCGGCGTGCGCCGGGCCTACGAATCGCACACCGCGCCGATCGAGGGCGGCGACGTGCTGCTGCTCACGCCGGGTGTGGTGGCGGTCGGCGTCGGCGAGCGGACCACGCCCGCCGGCGCGGAAGCGTTGGCGCGCAGTCTCTTCGACGACGATCTCGCCCACACTGTGCTGGTGGTGCCGATCGCGCAGAACCGCGCGACCATGCACCTGGACACCGTGTGCACGATGGTCGACACCGACGCGGTGGTGATGTATCCGGGCGTGCGGGAGTCCCTGCAGGCCTTCACGATCCGCCGCGAGGATGGCTTCTCCGGGCGCAGCGACCTGGACCGGATCAGCATCACCGGACCCGAACCGTTCCTGCCCGCCGCGGCCGCCGCCATGGGCATCGCGCGCCTGCGGGTGATCGACACCGGCCGCGACGGGCCGACCGCCGAACGCGAACAGTGGGATGATGGCAACAACACGCTGGCCCTCGCGCCGGGCGTTGTCGTCGCCTACGAACGCAACGAGATGACCAACTCGCGGCTGACCGACGCGGGGGTCGAGGTACTCACCATCCAGGGGTCGGAGCTGGGCTCCGGCCGTGGCGGTCCGCGCTGCATGTCCTGCCCACTGGCCCGAGACGAGGTGTGAGCGATCATGTTCCACGTCGAGCTGTCCGCCGATTCCACCCAGCCGCCGTATGAGCAGCTGCGCATGGCCGTGATCGAACAGGTCCGTGCGGGCACGCTCACCGCGGGCACCAAGATCCCCACTGTCCGCGCGCTCGCCGCCGATCTGGGCATCGCCCCCAATACCGTCGCCCGCGCGTACCGCGAACTCGAGGCCGACGGGGTCCTCGAAACCCGGGGCCGCCAAGGCTCTTTCATCGCCTCCTCCGGCGACCCCACCCGCGATATCGCCGGCCGCGCCGCCGTCGACTATGTGACGACGATCCGCCGCCTCGGTCTCACCGACGCCGACGCGCTCGAGTTCGTCCAGCGCACCCTCGACAGCTGAGTCAGCGCCAGCTGGGTAGCCAGAGGTGGTCCTGCCAGCTGGCCGGGGTGATCGGCTGGGCGGTGAGGATCGGCCAGAGCCAGACGAAGTTCGCGATCACCAGGCCCAGATAGATGCTGACGATGAGCAGCCCGAGCGCGTACCGCTCGTTCACCGGGGCGGGCAGATAGGTGCCGGTCGGGCTGCGCGGTATCCCCGCAGGCCGGGCCGAACCGAGGATGTCGCCGAGGATCAGGGCGACGCCCATCGCCAGGAAGGGCGCGAGTACCACCGCGTAGAAGAAGTACATCTGCCGGTCGAGAGTGAGGAACCAGGGCAGCAGGCCTGCGCCGTAGCCGACCAGCACGGCGGCGTAGCGCCAGTCCTTGCGCACGACCGAGCGCCACACCATCCAGCCGAGCGCGGGCAGCGCCAGCCACCACAGCGCGGGTGTGCCGACCGCCATCACGGCCTTCACGCACTGCGCCTCGCCGCAGCCGGTGACGGTACCGTCGGCGTAGTAGTAGAGCATCGGGCGCAGGCCCATCGGCCAGGTCCACGGCTTGGATTCCCACGGATGGTGGTTGCCCGCCGAGTTGGTGAGACTCGAATGGAAGTCCAGGGTTTCGCCCTGGTAGTACCAGAGCGAGCGCAAGGCGCCAGGCACGAACGCGAACGGGCCGCCGGTGCCGATCTGGTTGCCGACCGCGTAGCGGTACACCCCGTTCTCGCTGGCGAACCATGCCCAATACGAGGACAGATACACCACCAGCGGAATGACGACCAGCGCGTACAGCGCCGGGCCGACGTCACGGACCAGCGTGCCGACCCACGGCTTGCGCACCCCGTACGCGCGCCGCGCGCTCACGTCGAAGGCCACGCTCAGCAGCCCGAAGAACATGATGAAGTAGACGCCCGACCATTTGGTGCCGCACGCCAGCCCGAGCAGCACGCCCGCGCCGAAGCGCCACCAGCGCACGCCGAGTCGCGGTCCCCAGTCGGTGATCCCGATCCGGCCCGCCACGTCGGCGGCGGCCATCCGTTCGCGGACCTCGTCGCGGTCGACGATCAGGCAGCCGAACGCGGCGGTCACCAGCAGCGCCATGAAGATGTCGAGCATGCCGATGCGGGAGGAGACGAAGGTCAGCCCGTCGGCGATGAGCAGGATGCCCGCGAACGCGCCGATCAGCGTCGAGCGCGACATCCGGCGCACGATCCGGATCACCAGCAGCACCAGCAGGGTGCCCGCCAGCGCCGCGGTGCCGCGCCAGCCCCACGCGTTGTAACCGAACAGGGCCTCGCTGATCGCGATGAACTGCTTGCCGACCGGAGGATGCACCACCAGCCCGTAGGCGGGGTTGTCCTCCACTCCGCCGCCGGTGACCATCTGCCAGGCCTGCGGCGCGTAGTGCTTCTCGTCGAAGACGGGGGTGCGCGCGTCGGTCGGGTAGTTCAGGTTCGCGAAGCGGGTGATCGCCGCGATCACCGTGAGCACGGCGGTGACCGCCCAGCCGCGGGCGGTGTCGAGCGGGCCGAAGTCGGGGGCGGGTCGCAGCGGAGCCGGCGCGACCAACGCCGCCGACCGCGACGGTGGCATCGCGCGCGTTTCGGTCACCGGGATCACGCCCCGATCGTAGGCGGTGCGCCCACCGAAGTCCGAGCCGACACTGTTCCCCCTTGTTTCCCGGCAGATGCGCGATCCGGCGTGGCGGGCCCGCCTGACAGAATGGCCGGACACCGCATGCACGCCCCGCCGCCGCACTCGATCGGTACGGCCAAAATACCGGAGAGGCTGGACAACACTGTGTTGGTCTTAGCGGCTACACCGATGGGCGACATCGGGGACGCGTCCCAGCGACTGCGGGACGCGCTCGGCTCGGCCGATGTGGTCGCCGCCGAGGACACCCGCAGGACCAAGTCGCTGGCGAAGGCCCTCGGCGTGGAGATCACCGGCCGGATCGTCAGCTTCTACGACCATGTCGAGACGGCCCGCATCCCCGCCCTGCTCGACGACATCGCGAGCGGTCTCACCGTGCTCCTGGTGACCGACGCGGGCATGCCCTCGGTCAGCGATCCCGGCTACCGGCTGGTCGCCGCCGCCGTCGAACGCGACCTCCCGGTCACCTGCCTGCCCGGCCCGTCCGCGGTCACCACCGCCCTCGCCCTGTCCGGCCTGCCGGTCGAACGCTTCTGCTTCGACGGATTCGCCCCGCGCAAGGGCGGCCAGCGCCGGGAGTGGTTGCGCACCTTGGCTTCCGAACAACGGGCGTGCGTCTTCTTCGAAGCGCCCCACCGTCTCGCCGACTGCCTCGCCGACGCCGTCACCGTCCTCGGCCCCGACCGTCGCGCCGCCGTCTGCCGCGAACTCACCAAGACCTACGAGGAAGTCGTCCGCGGCACCCTCGCCGAACTCGCCGCCTGGTCCGTCGAGGGCGCCCGCGGCGAGATCACCGTGGTCCTCGCAGGCGCCCAACCGGTTTCGGCCGACCCGGCCGACCTGGTCACCGAGGTGGAAACCCTGGTCGCAGGCGGCATGCGCCTCAAAGACGCCTGCGCCGAAGTCTCCGCAGGCCGCGGCGCCTCCCGCAAGGACCTGTACGAGGCAGTACTGGCCGCCCGCTCCGCCGAGTAGTCACCACCTGCGGGCAGGTTCGCTGCTCACCGGTCGAGGACCGCGAGCATGCCTGCCACCGCTCGGGGCCAGGTGAATTGTTCGGCGCGGGTGCGGGCGGCTTGGCGGCGGCCGGTGGTCGGCATGGCGAGGACGTCGGTGACGGCTCGGGCGAAGGCTCGGGGGCGGTCGGCGGCGATGGCGCCGCATTCGGCGGTGACGATGTCGGCCAGGGCCGAGGAGCGGCTGGCTACGACGGGGGTACCTGCGGCGAGGGCTTCCAGGGCGGCGAGACCGAAGGTTTCGTGGGGGCCGGGGGCTAGTGAGACATCGGCGGTGGCAAGGAGTTTCGCGACCATGGCGCGGTCGCTGATGAATCCGGTGAAGTGGACCGACGGTTCACCGCCGGGGAGGGCGGGCAGGGTGCGGGCGCGGCGTTCGAGCGACTCGCGGCGTGGGCCGTCACCGGCGACGACCAGCCGGGCGGGGAGGCCGGCGCGGTGCAGTGCGCCGACCGCTTCGATGCTGCGGTCGACCCGCTTCTCCACCGACAGCCTGCCGCAGTGCACCAGCATGGGATGCCCGGCGACGCCGAGGTCGGCGCGCAGCCGGTGGTCGCGGCGGCGGGGACTGAACAGGTCGAGGTCGACGCCGAGGGGCACCAGCTCCACATTGGGTGCGCCGATCCGCTGGAACTCCTCGCGGGCGAAGTCGGTCGTGCACACGACCATGTCGTAGTCGTCGGCGGTGCGCCGGTTGGCGACATCGGCGCAGCGGCGGGCGGCGGGCCCTGGCAGGAACTGGCCGAGCAGGCGGTCGAGCCGTTCGTGCGAGATCATCACGCTCGCGACGCCGCGACGCCGGGCCCAGCGCCCGAAACCACGCAGGGTGAGCCGATCGGAGACCTCGAGCACGTCGGGCCGCAACCCACCGAGCACATCGGCCACCCGCCGCGGATCGGCCGCGCGGTAACCACCGGTGCACGGAATCGCGATCGCGGGCAAGGTGATTCGCAGTGCGCCGGTGGGCAGCACTTCCTCGCTGCGCCGCGGCCCCGGCACGATCAGCACCACCTCGTGACCGGCCGCGACATAGCCTTCGCCGAGGTGATGCAAGGCGGTGCGCAGCCCACCCGATCGCGGGCCGTAGAAGTTGGCGAGCTGCACGATGCGCACACCCCGATAGTTCAGCGACGCGGGTGCCCCCTGGAACCGGCCCGTGGAACAGCGCGTGAACAGCGGCGAAAGATGCGGCTAACCGGACTCCGGCGCGCCGTCGAACCAGACCCGCAGCAGGCCGTGTCCGAACGCGGCGGTGGTCATCGCGACCAGTTCGGCCTGCGCGGTGATCCATTCACCGTCGGCGAAGCGCACCCGCAGCGCGAGCCGCCGTGCCGTCCCCGGCTCGCGCGCGACATCGGCGCAGGCGGCGCGCAACGCGGCCAGGTCGTCCGGGTCGACGGTGGGCCGTTCGACGGCCCACCGGTCCAGCGGGTGCAGCGGCTCGGCGGCCCATTCGTAGATCATCGCGCTGGACAGCTCGACGAGACCGATACCGACACCGGCGCGCTGCGATACCGCCCGCAACATGGTCACATCCGGGTCAGGCACCCCGTTGTGTTCGGGGACGGCGTGCATCAGGCCGCTCACCCGGCGCACCCGCGGCGCGGCCCTGGCGATCATCTGGAAGCGGCGCACCGCGTCGTCGTCGCCGAGCATGTCGACCTCGCCCTGCCAGTGCCCGCCGGGCACGAGCCCGGTGGCCATCGCGAAGTAGTCGACCCTGCCGTCGAACCGCACCATCCGCCCGAAGGCGTCCGGCGGCGTACGGACCACCCGCACCTCGGCCGGATCGCGGGCGAAGATGAGCTCCTCCAAACCCGGTCCGTGGTAGGCGAGTTCGGTGTCGGCCTCCCAGTCCCACGCCGCCACCTGCCGACGCGGCGGCACCGGCGCCGCGACCGGTCCGGCCCACAGCTGGACACCGTGGATCCCGTCGAACGCACAGCGGACCGGCTCGGCCAGTACCAGCAGGCCGTCGGTCTCCTCCCGCACCGAGACCTGATCGGCCCGGCAGCGCCGCACCGCCGCCGCGACGACACCCGCGCGCGCCTGCCCGAGTTTGCGGTGCAGCCACACCGGTCCAGCCCACTGCCTGACCTGCGCGCCTTCCGCGACGACGGTGGGGTCGAGATCCTCGACGAGGGTCTCGATCAGCAGCCACTCCCCGGCAGGCATCGCCGCGATCAGCTCGGCGCCACGCCGCGTCCCGCGCGTGGCAGATCGAGGTCGAGCGGGATGCGGCCCTCCCGCAGTTGCGCCTCGACTTCCTCGGCAGGCATGGGCCGGGCGATGAGGAAGCCCTGCGCGCGATAGCAACCGAGGCCGACCAGCGTCCTGGCCGCCATCGGCGTCTCGACGCCCTCGCCGACCACCCCGAGCCCGAACGAACCGGCCAGGCCGATGATCGACTTCACGATCGCCAGGTCGTCGTTGCTGTCGCCGAGGCGCTGCACGAAACCACGGTCGATCTTCACCGCGTCGACCGGCAGCGCCTTGAGGTGCGACAGCGAGCTGTAGCCGGTGCCGAAGTCGTCGATGGCGATCTGCACGCCCATCCGCTTGAGGCCGCGCAGGGTGAGCCTGGTCCGCACGAGGTCCTGCACGACGACATGCTCGGTGATCTCGAGGCAGACCGAGCTGCCGTCGATCCCGAACAGGCGAAGAATGTCCTCGATACGCTCGACGAAATCGGCGCTGACCAGCTGCACCGGCGACACGTTGATCCGGATCACCACATTGGCGGCCAGCCCGCGGCGGCGCCAGTCGGCGAATTGCGAACAGGCCGAACGGATCACCCACCGGCCGAGTTCACCCGCCAGGTTGGTGGCCTCGGCCACCGAGACGAACGCGCCCGGCGGCAGCAGCCCACGCGTCGGGTGCTGCCAGCGGACCAGCGCTTCCAGCGCCACGATCCGGCCGGTGCGCAGGTCGACCTCGGGTTGGTAGTGCAGCACCAGCGAGCCGTCGGACACCGCGCTGCGCAGGTTCAGCTCCACGTCGTCCTGGAGCTCGAACTGCGCGCGCATGGCGTCGGTGAACACCGCGACCCCGTTGCCGCCACCGGATTTCGCCGACAGCAGGGCATGGTCGGCGCGGCGCAGCACGTCCGATACCGACGTTTCCCCCGGAATGCCCAGCGCGACACCGACACTCACGCCACGGCTGACCGATTCCTGCCCCACCGAGACCCGACGGCCGATGAGCTGCTGGATCCGGGTCGCCTCCAGCTCGGCGGCCACCGAGTCCATCGGCGCCGCAGGCACGATGACGAACTCGTCGCCGCCGAGCCGCGCGATCATGTCGCCGGGCTCGAGGTTCTGTTTGAGCCTGCGTGCCAGCGTGCGGATGAAGTTGTCGCCCGCGCTGTGCCCGAGGAAATCGTTGAGCGCCTTGAGCCGGTCCAGATCGAGGAAGAAGGTGGCGATCGGGCCCGGTTCGCCCGCGCTCAGCCGCTCCTCCATGTATTCGAGCAGGGCGCGGCGGTTGGCCAGGCCGGTCAGATCGTCGTGCAGCGCGATATAGCGCAGCTTCTCCTCGGCGACGACGCGCGCCTGCAGCTGGGCGAACAGCGCGGCGATGGCCTTGAGGACATTGAGTTCGCGCTTGGACCAGGCGCGATCGCCCATCTTCACGAAGCCGAGGACACCGGTCGACTCGCCGCGCGAGACCAGCGGCACGCAGGCCATGGCCACCTCGGGAATGCCCGAGGATTTGCGGATCGTCTCCTGGTAGTCGGCGCTGTCGTGGCCGGGGCGCACGATCAGCGGCTCGGTCGCGTATTCGAGGGCGCGGAAGACCGAGTCGGCGTGCTCGAACTCGACCGTGTGCAGCGGGTCCGGGTCGGGGACCTCGGGCCTGCGCGGCCATTCGGCGACGAGAACGGTCACGCGCCGCGCCCGGTCGGTGTGGCGCAGATAGCTGACATCGACGTCGAAGTGCTCGACAAGGGCGGCGAGCACCCGCTCGCTCGCCGCCACCATGGTCGTGGCGTCGACACCCATCAACTCGGAGGCGACCTGCGTCACCAGTGAGTCGAGCGTTTGCCGAGGCACGTTGTCTCCGATCCGCGCTATCCGTCGTTCCTACTGCCGGGCACCGGCAACCGTCGACTGCGAACGCTCGCAGCCGCGGCGTAGCTCAGACGAAGAACCAATGCCACGTTCTCATCCTCAGGGATTCCCAACAGGTCCTGGAAACGCCTCTGAATGCTGGCAAGTGTATCTGTGAACTCGGGAGAAACGATGCGCAAATCCTCGCGTCGGTCGGCATACAGGAACACCGGGGACACCGGCTGCACCGCCAGCCCCAGCAGTTGCGCCCGTAGCCACACTCTTTCCACCGCGGCACCGGCTCTCGCGTAATCGGCCAAATCCGGGATACCCCCTGCGCGAGCGCGGAAACCGATCGCCACCAGAGCCGAGCTGGCCCGCACCCGGTCGACGGTGGATTCCCCGAGCGCGGCGCCCGCTGACCACTCGCGCAGCCGGTCCATCACATCGGTGCGGCGGCCGACCTGGAGCTTGGCCAGTTCGTCCGGCGCCGGTTCGAGTGTGCGCACGTCGATGCCGGTGCGCAGATCCTCCCCGGGCCAGCGCAATTCGGCGTAGAGCTGCCCGTGCAGCTGGGGTGTGAGATAGCGGACCCGGTCGCTGGCGCCGAGCAGCGCGGCGGCTTCGGCCAGTGCGTCCGTGCCGGTGATCGCGTGCACGGTGGCGTCCTCGGCCGCGGCGGCGGTGCCGAGCGCGGGCACGACGGTGCACGACAGCGGTGTCGTCGCGCCGAGCCTGCGGTTGGTGTGCCGTTCCAGGGCGAGGGGATAGTCGGCGGCCAGATCGGGGTCGGTCCCTTCGCGCAGCGGCAGCCGGGCGAGCAAGGGCGAGGCCGGGTCGTCGACGCGCCATTGCGGCTCGCCGAGCAGGCCGTGGGCGGCCGCGGCGGCGCGGGCATTGTGCACGGCCGCGCCGACCGCGACGGCACTGCCGCGCAGCTCGATGTCCATCGCGGTGGAGCCGGTGGGGTCGAGGGCGATCTCGATCAGCCCCGGTTCGCCGCGCAATCGCCACGGCTGCACATTGCCGCCCGATGGCGCGCGCTGGGCGCAGGACAGGATCGCCGCGACGGGGTCGGCCGGGGGCGTGTCGGCGGGCAGCTCGGGCACGGTGTCGATGCCCTCGTCGAGGTAGCAGGGTTCGGCCAGCGAGTCCAGCGCCGCCTCGAGGTCGACACGGGTCCGGCCGGAGGACAGCTTGGCGCCGAGCCCGATCCGGCGCACCGCCGCGGTCACGATGGCCGCACCCAGCTGCACGTCGCTGCCCAATTGCGGCCAGGTGGTGATGGTCTCGCCGACCTCGGCCAGGCTGGCGGCCATCCGCGAGGAGAGCTGGCCGGGGTCGAGGATGCGCAGCACGTGCGGCGCCTTGGCCTTGGTGTCGAGGTCGGCCAGCTGGGCGCCGGTGGTCGCGCCGAGCAGACCGTGGAAGGGCTCGCGGCCGGGTTCGAGGTCGTAACGCTCGACATCGAACAGGCCGCGGTCGCTGGTGTCCATGAGCAGCGGGATCCGCCGCCTGCGCGCGGCCTCGCGGACCGCGAATTTGATGTCGAGCGAATCGCATTCCTCCACGACCACCGAGAGCCCGTCGAGGAACTCGTCGACCGTGTCGATCAGCACGCCCGCCTGCCAGATCTCGACCGGCAGATACGGATCGAGTTCGGCGATCCGGCGGGCGGTCACGACCGACTTGTTGACGCCGACATCGAACAGTCCGCCCGGCACCCGGTTCAGATTCGACAGCTCGATGGTGTCGAAGTCGGCCAGCCGCAGCAGTCCGCACGCGCCTTCCAGCGCCAGCGTGTACGCGACCGAATGGCCGACGCTCTGCCCGACGACACCGACCGCCAGCTGCCCGAGGCGCTGCTGTTCGGCGCGGGTGAGCTTGTTGCGATTGCGGTCGGTGCGGATCGCCAGGAACGCGGCGGGGCCGAGGATCGCGACGAGGGCGTGGCGCCACGGGTAGTAGACCCACCGTTCCTCGCCCGGATCGAGTCCGGGCGGCGGGCCGGTGAGCTCGGCCAGCTCGGCGCGCATCCCGGCGCGCAGGTCGTATCGGCGGATGCCGGCCGACCCGGCCAGCTGCCGCAAGGTTGCCGCGTCGGCGTGATCGGCCGGATCGAGCACAAAGGGGCGGTAGTCCGCCGTCTGCGGGTCCGGTTCGCTCATCGACGGGTCCGAATCACGAACCGCGTCATCGCGTGCCATCCGGCGCCGCGGTGAACGCACCGCAACCCCGCGTCGTTGCGCGCTGCTTCGACAGCCATCGTGTTCCTAGCTCCGTGCTACGCGCCCGCGCGCGGTCGGCGTCCTACCGATGCCGACTCGTGCAGTATCCGTCATCCGAATGGAATGCACCAGGCGAGTGGCTAATTTTCCGGAAACCCTGTGTTACGGGTGAAGTATCCGCAGCTCAGAACGTGTGCTCAGAGTGATGGCGGCAAGATCCAGACCGATCGGTTCGAATCTGGCTACCCCTTAGCTATCCGCCGTGATCGAAACGAACAATTCTACGGTGTCCGGGCCGTGCCAGACCTCGATCTCCTCGCGATAGGCGCGAGAGATCTCCGCCGACGCCGTCGCGTCGTCGACCTGGGCCCACACGTCCTCGACCGGATCGTGGTAATCGCCGTTGGGAGCGAACCGCGCGTAGATGCCCCGGGGCACGCGCACCATGAGATCGCCGACCGGGACGTCGTCGGGGGACGCGTATTCCCGTGCCACCAGCGCGTTCCAGTTGCCCGCCGGGTCGGGGACGTAGACCGTGTGCAGCGGTTCGCTGCCACCGGGCCGGTCGCGCAGGCGGTCCTTGAGGAACTCGATCAGGTCGCTGTTGCTGACCTTGAAGCTCGGATGGACCCGCGGCACGGCCAGGCCGCCGTAGAGTGCGCTGCCGCGCACGACGATCGTGTAGCTCATCGCGGATCGACCGCCAGATACAGGTCGATCTTGTACGCGTGCGGGTAGCACTCGAAATCGCCGGTGAAGGTGCGCTTGATCTGGTTGTGCTCCTCGGCATAGGCGATCTGGGTCCACAGATCCGTCATCACCTGCGGAAAGTTACCGACCGAGGAGAACCGCGCGTAGGTGCCGCGCGGCAGGCGGGCCGCCAGATGTCCGCGGGTCACCTGATCGAGCGAATCGCACTGGTAGCCGACGATCTGGGTGTTGTAGGTGCTCAGCTCACCGGTGTAGTCGGTGTAGGCGCTGGCCAGTGGGCCGCCGAGGTCTTGGTGCAGGACGGCCGACCACGCGGCTTCGAGATCCCGGTCGCGCAGCTCACCGAGGGCGCGCTTGGGACTGCGGACCGGTAGACCGGCCACCCATGTCTCGTCCCGCTCGACGATTTCGAACTGCATTGATGACTCTCTCGAAGGGTCGGCTCGGTTGCGCCATGCTATCAACTTCGAACCCGACAGCGGTGACACACCGAGTTGTGCTTACCCCAACCTAACCACACCTGAGCTGGACAAATGTCCACCACCACGCCGTGACATCCCCACGTATTGTCCGATTCACGTCTATGCCCTATGCTCCCGCGCTCGTGTGGATACGCGCGGCGCTCGAACCGCGAAAGCAAGTGGTGCAGTGGGCGATTATCGTCGTGATCGGGGTGCTGGCCGGCTATCTCGCGGTCATGCTCGGCGACCCGCGGCACTTCTACACCGACGACACCGAGGCGCAATACGTGCCGATGTGGCAGCTGCTCGGTACCGAACTGCGGGCGGGCCGGTTCCCGGCGATGGTGCCGTGGGAATGGATGGCGGGCAACTACAGCCTCGAGGAAGCCGGGCTCTACAACCCGCCGCAGCTGCTGGTGTATCTGCTCGCGCCCTCGTTCGACAATCTCGCGCTGTACGCGACCGCGGTGAAGCTGGTGTTCTCCGCGATCGCGGCGCTGGGCGTCTTCCGAATCTGCCTGGCCTACGGCGCCCGCGCGCCCTGGGCCGCGGTGGCGGGCGTGGCGTTCCCGTTCAGCGGCTGGTTCCTGTTCTTCGACGAGGCCAGCTGGTTCACCTCGCACACCGGTACCGCCTGGCTCGTGCACGCCTGGGCCTCGGCCGTGCTGTACGCGCGGGGACGGACCGGGCCGATCCCGCTGTTCGTGTTCCTGTACCTGGCGCTGACCATCCAATACGCCTTCCCCGCCGTCGAATCCGGCCTGATGATCGCCGCCGTCGCCGCGGGCGAGTACCTGTACCGGCGCCGGTGGGCACCGGTACTGCGGCTGCTCACCGCGTCCGGGCTCGCGGTGCTCGGCGCGATGGTGGCCAACCTGCCGATCCTGCTGTCCTCGCAGGCCACCTGGCGCGGTGATGTCTCCACCATCCACAACGACCCGTTCCTGACCGTGCCGTGGTCGGAATCGCTCAATGCGAGCCTGCCGAGCACGGTGCCCGCGTTCACCGCCTGGTGGGGCCATGTGCAGCCGCTGCCGATGGTCTACATCGCGTGGTTCGTGATCCCGGCGCTGGCCTTCATCGACTGGAAGGCCGCCGCGCGCGCCGCCGCCGACTGGAGCGGGATCGCGCTGTTCGCCGTCGCCGCGCTGATGTGGACGGCGGGACCGGGCGCGATCGGACCGCTGCGCTGGCCTGCCAGGGTGCTGCCGATGCTGGCGATCGCGCTGCTGGTGCTGGTGTGCGTGCTGCTCAGCCGCTACGGCGTGTTCGCCGCGTCCCGGCGCCGGTACGCCGCGGCGGGCGTGCTGATCGGGTTGCTGTTCGTCCGATCGTTCTCCGCCGCACCGAAACTCCTCGAACGGCATGTGCTCGCGGTGGCCGTGGTGGTGGCGCTCGGCGCCGGTGTCGTCTGGCTGGCGCGCACCCGCGGAGTCGCCGCCGCCGCCGCGCTGACCATCGTCGCGACCTTCCCCATCGCCTACGCGCAGGTAGCCGCGGCGCCAACGACGCCCATGTCGTACGGGTTCCCCGAGCGCCGCTCCGAGATGACCGCCGCGTTCCCCGATTTCGACGGCCGCACCCTGCAATTGGCCGACCGGATCATGGTGCGGGACGAGGAACGCACCCTCGCGGCGACCTACGGTTCGATCGCGCTCGGCAGTTATGCCAAGAACCTCGGCCTGCAGTACGTCAACGGCTATACCCCTGTCGGGCACGCGGCGTTCGCCGGGTTGCTGTGCATGGCGTGGGACGGCGGCACCTGTACCGACGCGTATCGCAGGGTGTTCGCGGTCGAGCCGTCGACCGACACGCCGGTCGTGGATCTGATGCGGCTTGATCGTGTTGTCCTGCAACGTGCCCAGTACCCCGACGCGCGCTCCAAGCCTGCTCCGGCGGGCTGGAAGTTCGTCGACTACCCCGGTCACGAACGGCAGATCTGGGTGCTCGAGCGGGTCAACCCGCTACCCTCCCCCGGCGACCTCATCGCGCACGAGTCGGGTGTGCACGCGACCGTGATGCCGGAGGCGGGCCTGACCAACCGGGCCACCGTGTCCTCGGGCACCGGCGGCCGCATCGTGTTGTCCCGCTTGGCCTGGCCGGGTTACACCGCCATGCTCGGCGACCGCGAGATTCCCACCAAGGCGGTCGCCGGCGTCTTCCTCGCCGTCGACATCCCGCCGGGCACCCAGAACGCCCAGCTCACCGTCACCTGGCGGCCGCCGGGTCTGTCGATCAGCCTCACCAGCGCCCTACTGGCGCTGATCGGCATCGGTGTCCTGCAGTGGTGGTTCCGGCGGGGCAGGCGCGACAACGAGATCGGGCCGGAACCCGTGGCGACCCCGCCGGCGCCGGTCGAACAACCGGCCACCGTCGAGGCCTGAGCTCAGGCCCCGATGGCGGCGGCCAGGTGCGGCCAGGCCTCGTGCAGGTCGGCCTCGAACTGGCCCCACGTGTGCGCGCCGGTCGGCCGTTGGACGTAGGTGGCGGGGACGCCGAGCTGAGCCAGACGGTTCGCGAAGGCGGCCGTGCACGCCCCGGCGATCGCTTCGACCGGCGGCATGGGCAGCCCACGGTCGGCCCTGCCGGGCAGGCCGGTGGCGGCCGACAGGAAGATCGTCTTGCCCGCGAGCTTGCCCGCGTTGGCGAAGACGTCGTGTTCGCGCCACACCGCGCCGCCGGGCGCGCCCCACATGTTGCCCGGATTGCCGCCGCCGCGGACGGCCTGGGCGCCGGCCATGCCGATCCCGAGCGGGTCCGCCGCCCACGGGCAACCGCTGAACGCGGCGACGGCGGAGAATCGGGAACCGCCGCGGATGGTCAGATCCAGCGCCGAGGCCGCGCTCATCGACACGCCGGCGATGGCATTGCGTCCGCTCGTGCCGAGCATGCCATCGATCACGGCGGGCAATTCGTCGGTCAGGTAGGTCTCCCAGCGCACCCGGCCGACAGTGGGATCGTCGGTGATCCAGTCGGTGTACAGCGTGAACGCGCCGCCGACCGGCATGACCACGTTGACGTGCTTGTCGGCGAAGAACCGCTGCACATCGGTGTCGTCCCACCAGGAGATCCCGTCGGCCCCGCCGCCGACGCCGGTCAGCAGGTACAGCGTCGGCGCTCCCGGATTCGCCGCCTTGATCACCCGGTTCTGGATCATCCGACCCATAGCGGGTGAGTACACATCGATTTGGACGGCCCGCTCTCCGAGCGGCGCCTCCCCCCTGACATGGGCCCCCGTTGTTTCGGCCTTCGCCTGGACACCGCCCAGCGAGGCGACAATCGCGCACACCACAGCAAGCCACACTCTCGATGTAGTCACCGATCCGGTATACCCCGTCGGGTCGGCGCACACACTCAGCCACGCCCGCCCCGTCGATTGCTTTCCGGCGCCGATTCTCCGAGAGTGACCAGGCTCACCTTCGGCCGGATCTTCGGGTGAGAAGTCCACCCGACCTGCGCGTTTCCCTCATGCCGGTGCGGCGCTCGCGCCGAAAACAAGGTGATTTGTGTCGGTGGTGAGCGGAATACTGGCCCGCGCCCGATGAGTTGGACCGACGAAATCCGTCTTCTCTCTCGTGGTGCCGGGACACAGTCGACCCGGCATCGGGCCACCGCTCGCCCTGCCGACCCCGCTGCTCCTGGAGGTACCCCGATGCCGGCCGAACTATCCCCGCCGATGACGAAAGGCCGGACACCGACCGTCATCCGGGTGCTGGTGCTCGCGACCTTCGTCGTCATCCTCAACGAAACCATCATGATCAACGCGATCCCGCGGCTGATGAGCGATCTGCACGTCACCGAGGTCGCCGCGCAATGGGTGTCGACCGCGTTCATGCTGACGATGGCCGCGATCATCCCGACCACCGGCTGGTTCCTGCAGCGGGTCACGACCCGCCAGGCCTACGCGGTCGCGATGGGCGTCTTCATCGCCGGCACCGTGCTCTCGGCGCTCGCGCCGACCTTCGCGGTGCTGCTGATCGGCCGCATCATCCAGGCCGGCGGCACCGCGGTGATGATGCCGCTGCTGATGACCACCCTCATGACCGTCGTCGCGGAGCAGGATCGCGGCCGGGTGATGGGCAACGTCACGCTGGCCATCTCGGTGGCGCCCGCCATGGGCCCTGTCATCTCCGGCCTGATCCTGCAGATCAGCGTCCCGGCGCTCGACTCGTGGCGGTTGCTGTTCGTGGTGATGCTGCCGATCGCCGGCGTGGTCACCTGGCTGGGTCTGCGGCAGCTCGAGAACGTCGGTGAACCGCAGCCCGGTGTGCTCGACATTCCCAGCGTGTTCCTGGCCGCCGTCGGCTTCGGTGGACTCGTGTTCGGGCTGAGCAAGTTCCACAGCGGCAGCTACACCGTCCCGGCGCTGATCGTGGCCGGTGGCGTCGCCCTGATCGCCGCGTTCGCGCTGCGTCAGGTGCAGTTGCAGCGCAACGGCACCCCGCTGCTCGACCTGCGGGTGCTGCTGTCGGGCACCTACGCCAAGGCGCTGGTCCTGATGGCCATCGCGTTCCTGGCGATGATGGGTTCGATGATCCTGCTGCCGCTGTACCTGCAGAATCTGCGGCACCTGAGCCCGCTGGAGACCGGTCTGCTGGTGATGCCGGGTGGTCTGGCGATGGGTCTGCTCGGCCCGACCGTCGGTCGCCTGTTCGACAAGTTCGGCGGCCGCGCGCTGGTGATCCCCGGCTCGATCGGCATCGCTGTCTCGCTGGCCGGCTTCACCCAGATCTCGCTGACGATGCCGTACTGGCAGCTGCTCGGCCTGCACATCCTGCTGATGGTCTCGCTGGCCGGCGCGTTCACCCCGGTGTTCACGCTCGGCCTCGGCGCCCTGCCGATGCACCTGTACTCGCACGGCAGCTCGATGCTCGGCACCCTGCAGCAGGTGGCGGCCGCCTTCGGCACCGCCCTGGTCGTCACGGTCATGTCGGCCCGCAGCGCCTCGCTCATCGCCGACGGCACCGACCAGATCACCGCCACCCTCGACGGCATGCGCCTGGCCTTCCTGGTCTCGGCAGCCCTGGCACTGGTCGTCGTCGCCATGGCGGTCCTGCTGCCGAACCGCTCCGACAACCCGCACGGTGCGCACGCTCCGGAACAGTCCGACGAACCCGAGTCGCCGGAACTCGTCAAGAGCTGACACCCGCTGCGAAAACTGCCACCCCTGGTCGCGACCGATGCGATTCGGGGGTGGCAGTTTTCGTATCAGGGCTGGCCGCTGACGACCGCCGTCACCGCGTCCATGAACGACTGGCCACCCGTGATGGCGCCGCCCGCGATCGCGCCGACGACCAGGCCGACGGGCCCGGTGATGATGCTGAAGAAGCCGAAGCCGAGCACGGTTCCGATCAGCCCGCCGAGCAGGCCGCCGACGACCACGCCGACCACATTCTGATTGACCTCGGCGGCAAGGCGTCCCATCGAGTTGATGGGCTGCATCTCGCCGATGTTTAGCGCGGTCACTTTCGGGGTAAGAGTGAGTTTTTGGCCGTCATCGCTGATTTCCTGCGCCACCGCCATGCGACTTTCGGAAACAATGTAAGTCAGCGGTATTTCAGTAATGACTTCACCACTATCCGACTTCAGCGACACCTTGTCACCATTGTCGGCGATCACGAATTTGCCGTGGTCCACGGTGGTTGTGACAACCCGGGAGAAATCTGATACGACGGTGCGATAGGCGACGCCGCGGTCGACGCCGGACGTCGAAACATCGTGGTTTTCCTGCGGTTTCGCGTTCACAGTCCCCGCAGCGATGCCAACGGCCGCGACGGCCAGGAGAGTCGCCGGGATCAACGGGCCGAACTTCATACTGACATTTCCTTCTCAGGTACCTCCGGTCGGCATGACCGAATGGCGAGCAGCTGTACAGCGTCCGAAGCTTGTGGGAGGAAATGACAATCAGCCAGACCTGGCCGCGCATCGTTGCCGGATCGTGACCTAGTCGTTTGACCGAATCTGTTTGACCGAACTGGTGATTCGACGCGCGCGCGTCACATGGTGTAAGCATTTGCTTGATTCGAGGTGCAACAGTAAAAGCTCTGGAGGACTGTCCGTGTCACGCCAACGTGTTCAAGCCGGTTTAGTCCTGACGGTCTTCATCGCTTCAGCCGCTCTGCTCGCGACCGTGGTGATGGTGGCCGCGATCTCCCTGACCTCGGATGACATCGCGGGCAGCGGGCATCCGGCCGAGAACGTGACTGCGGCAGCCGCATCGGGGACGAACGCGCCATCGGCGCCGGTCGAACCTCAGCTGCCCGCCCCCGTCGCCACTCTCAGCTCGGCCGCCAAAACGCCGATCGCGATCCAGCTGGCCGTCGGTGACTGCGTGGTGGCCGACGGTGACGGCGAGCAGGTCACGGTCGAGAAGACCACCTGCGGCAGTGGCCCTTCCAGCTACAAGATCTTCGACAAGGCGCCCGCGGGCGGCACCTGCCCGACCGACACCGATCAGACCTACAGCGAGCGTGTCGGCTCGGTCGAGCAGGGTGGGTTGTGCATGGACATCGACTGGGTGGTCGGCGGCTGCCTGGAGCTCGGCGAGAAGAAGCCGACGCACATCGACTGCGCCACCGGGGGCACCACCGAGGGCGTGAAGGTGCTGGAGGTCAAGCATGGCGTCGCCGACGCCAACCAATGTGAGTCGGGCAATCTCGGATTCGTCTACAACCAGCGCAAATTCGTCGTCTGCGTAGCGCGGCTCTGAGACCCCAGCGCGGGTGTCTCAGGACTCGCCGATCGTGAGTGCACCGGACGGACACGCTTCCACGGCCTCCAGCACCGCCGCGTGACCGCCCCGCGGTGCCGGGTCGAGCACTCGCACCCGGCCGTCGTCATCGTCCTGGTCGAAGACCGACGGCGCGAGCAGGGCGCACATGCCCGCGCCGATGCAGCGCTCCCGATCCGCCGAGATCCGCGGCGTTGTCATCGCTGGTCCGTCCAGGTGACGGGCAGTTCGTGGACGCCGTAGATGTTCATGTCGGTCTTGAGCTTCACCTCGGTTGCGGGGACGGCGAGTTCGAGGGTGGGGAAGCGGCGGAGCAGTCCGGCGAAGCCGGCGCGCATCTCTATGCGGGCCAGCTGCTGGCCGAGGCATTGGTGGACGCCGTGGCCGAAGGAGACGTGACCGCGGGCCGTGCGGCGCACGTCGAGGGTGTCGGGGTTGTCGAAGCGCAGGGGGTCGCGGTTGGCGGCCAGTAGCGAGATGACGACCGTCGAGCCCTTGCCGATCGTCTCGCCACACAGTTCGATGTCTTCGGTGGCGTAGCGATAGAAGATGTCGGCGACCGACAGATAGCGCATGAGCTCCTCGACAGCATTGGGGACCAGCTCCGGGTCGGCGCGCAGTTCGGCCAGCTGCTCGGGGTGTTCGAGCAGCGCGAAGGTGCCGAGCGCGAGCATGTTGGCGGTGGTCTCGTGGCCTGCCAGCAGGAGCAGGAAGGCGATGCCGACCAGTTCCTCGATGCCGAGGTCCTCGTCGCGGGCGAGGTCGGAGAGGATGTCCTCGCCGGGTTCGGCGCGTTTGCGCATGACCAGTTCGGCCAGGTACGAGGTCATCGCGCCGTACGCGGCCATCTTCTGCTCCAGTTCCTGATCCTTGACCAGGAACTGGGCCGAGTTGACCTGGAAGGTCTCCCGGTCCTCGTAGGGGACGCCGAGCAGTTCGCAGATCACCAGCGAGGGCACCGGCAGCGCGAACTCCCTGACCAGGTCGACCGGCGGGGTCAGCCGCGCCATCTCGTCCAGCTGCCGCTCGGTGATCTCGATGATGTGCTCTTCGAGCTGCTTCATCCGTTTGACGGTGAAGGCGCCGGTGAGCTTGCGCCGCAGCCGGGTGTGATCCGGCGGGTCCATGGCGACGAACAAGCCCGGGATCTGCGGCGACGGCTCGGTCTGGACGGGCATGCCGGAGGACTCATACGCCGGGTGGACGATGCCGAGGTCCTGGCGGGAGCTGAACCGGGTGTCGGCCAGCAGCTGGCGGACAGCTTCGTAGCCGGTGACGACCCAGCCTTCGTGACCGTCGGGGAAGATCAGCGGGCTGACGGGGCGAGCCTCGCGAAGCCGGGTGATCTCGCCGGGTGGATCGAAGGGACCCGCATCGCGCTGCTGGGGAAGGCCGAGCGGGACGGGAAGTGTTGCACTCATCGGGGGTTTCCTTATCGGATAGTGGTGTCCGTCGAAGCCGAAATCAGGCAGCGGCGGTGTGCCGAATGATGATGTTGCCGAGGGCATTGCGCGCGTAGACCTGCACCGTGTCCGCCGTGTCGTGCGCCGAGGCGACCGGCTCCATCAGGTTCCGCACGGCGCCGAGCGTGGTGCTGGTCTCCAGCCGGACCGCGCTGGCGGGGCTGATCCCCACCTCGAGCTCGCCCGAGGAGGTCTCCAGCCGGAATTCCCCGCGAGCAGCCTCGCCGATGCGGATGTTGCCCTTGGCGGTCTTCGCGGTCACCGACCCCTGCGGACGCTCGACGGCGATGTCGCCGAGCGACACCGTCAGGTCGCACCGGCCGAGTTCGCCGACACCGAGCAACCGGCCAACCCCGGCGGTGCCCGTCAGCTCCGAGCCGGTCGGCACCTCGATGGTCACCTCGATCGACGGGTTACCACCGAACGGGGTGTGCGTGCGCCAGTTCTTCGACGCCGTCACGGTCAGGATGCCGTCGCCGAACTCGACCTTGGTCTGCTCGGCGGCGCGCACATCGGCCTTCTTGCCCGCGTCGGCCGGCTTGACCTCGACGACGGTGTCGCTGCGGTCGGACGCGATGACGGTGACGCCTGCGGACAGGACATCGACGGTGACGGCGATCGGGGCGGGGGTCTGGAAGGTGTACATCGGAATCTCCTCGGTCGGTGCTGCTGCGTTGTTGATGTGACTACTGTCGCGAGCGCCGCTGACACCGACCTGACACCGACCTGACGCACCCGCTGACACGGACTCCGGCCCGTCGAAGCGGGTGTCGCGACCCGTTGACGTCCGAGGCACAATGGGCCGGGTGCAGATCGGGATGCTTGGACCGCTGGAGATCCGAACAGAGGACGGTGGATCGATAGAGGTACCGGGCGCTCGGTTGCGGGCGCTGTTGATCGCGCTGGCACTCGAAGCCGGTCGCGCGGTCCCGAAATCGAAACTCGTCGATTGGATCTGGGACGAGCAGCCGCCCGCCGACGCGGCGAACGCCCTGCAGGCATTGGTCTCCCGCTTGCGCAGGGCACTGCCCGACGGGGCCATCGAGGTGCAGGCGGGCGGATACCGGCTGACGGTGCAGCCTCGCGCGGTCGACGCGATCCGGTTCGAACAGCTCCTCGACCAGGCGCGCGGCGGCGACGACGCGCACCAGGCGCGGCTGTTGCGCGAAGCACTCGACCTGTGGCGCGGTGCGCTGATGCAGGACATCGGCGAGAGCGCGGCCTTCGACGCGGTGATCACACGCTTCGACGGACTGCGCCTGGCCGCCATGGAGGATCGCTACGAAGCCGAACTCCGCCTGGGCCGTGGCCCCGAAGTCGTCGCCGAGCTGACCGAACTCGTATCCCAGCATCCGGTGCGGGAACGGCTCGTTGCCGCGCTGATGCGGGCACTGGGCGCCGCCGGCCGTGGCGCGGAGGCGCTGACCGTGTACCAGCGCGCCCGCGAGGCCCTCGCCGACGAGCTGGGTGTCGACCCGTCACCGGAGCTGTCCGCACTGCATGTCGCGCTGTTGCGCGGCGAGGTAGGGGCGCGACCCGCGGAACGCACGACCAACCTGCGCGCCGAGCTGACCAGCTTCGTCGGCAAGCGCGCCGACATCGCCGCGGTCCGCGAACTCATTGCGGCACACCGGCTTACCACGCTGACCGGGCCGGGCGGATCAGGCAAGACCCGGCTGGCCGTGGAAACCGCGCGCACCATGCTCGGCGACCTGCCCGACGGCGCCTGGCTGGTGGAACTGGCCTCCGCCGACGGCAGCGGCGACCTGGCGCAATCAGCCTTCGCCGCGCTCGGTCTCCGGGACGCGCTGCTCGGCGACGCCCCGAACGCCGACCCGATGGACCGGCTGATCGCGGCGATCCGCGACCGCGAGACGCTGCTGATCCTGGACAACTGTGAGCACGTGATCGAGGCGGCGGCGGCCTTCGCCCACCGGATCCTCGGCGAATGCAGGCGACTGCGGATCCTCGCGACGAGCCGGGAACCGCTCGGCATCACCGGCGAGGCGCTGTGGCAGGTCGAGCCGCTGACATTGCCCGCCGACGACGCGGACGCCCGCGAGATCGAGACCTCCCCCGCCGTCGCGCTGCTCCGGGACCGGGCGGGCGCGGTGCGCAAGGACCTCGCGACCGATGCGGACACCCTGGCGACCATGGCGCGGGTCTGCCGGGCGCTCGACGGTATCCCGCTGGCGATCGAACTGGCCGCGGCCAGGCTGCGCACCATGTCCCTCGATCAGCTCGCGCACCGTCTCGATGATCGGTTCCGGCTGCTGACCGGCGGCAGCCGCACCGCGATCCCGCAGCACCGGACGTTGCGCGCGGTGGTCGACTGGAGCTGGGAACTGCTCAGCGACGCCGAGAAGATGGTCCTGTGCCGGCTCTCGGTGTTCTCCGGCGGCGCGAGTCTGGAAGCGGCGGAACAGGTCTGCGCGGACAAGGTCGAGCAGTGGGAGGTGCTCGAGCTGCTCACCACCCTGACCGAGAAGTCCTTGCTGCTCGTCACCGAGGACGAGATTCCGCGCTACCGCATGCTCGAAACGATCAAGCGGTACGCCGCCGACCGGCTCGCCGAGGCGGGCGACGCGGAGTCGGCGCGCCATGCGCATCTGGCGTACTTCACCGGACTCGCCGCCACCGCGGAACCGCACCTGCGCCGTGCCGAGCAATTGGAGTGGCTCGCCGTCCTCGCGGCCGAGCACGACAACATCTCGACGGCGATGCGTGGCGCGCTCGCGTCCGGTGACGCGGCCGGGGCGATGGGACTCGCGGCGGCAGCGGGCTGGTACTGGTGGCTGGGCGGACACAAGGCCGAGGGCACCGAGTTGGTCGTCGCCGCTGCCGAGGTCCCCGGCGAGGTCGACAACGAGACCAAGGCGACGGTGTACGGCCTTGCCGTGCATTTCGGGACCTCGGGTCGCAACGGCGAATACGAGGTGCGGGAATGGATCCACAAGGCGTACCAGTTCGGCCGTGACAGCCGGAGCAGCCATCCGGCGCTGCGATTCACCGCCGCACTGGAACGCATGCTGGCCGGACCGGACGAATATCTGCCCGCCTTCGAAGCGGTGCTCACCGACGACGACCCCTGGTCGCGTGCCCTGGCACGCCTACAGCTGGGCAAGCTGCGCACTGTGCTCGGCCACGACGGGCCCGAGGCGGACGAGTGTCTGGAACAGGCGCTCACCGAGTTCCGTGCCCTCGGTGAGCGCTGGGGGATCTCGTTCGCGCTGACCGAACTGGCGAACCGCACCGCCATGCGCGGCGAATTCGCCGCCGCGTGCGAGCTGTACGAGCAGGCGATCGGGGTGGTCACCGAGGTCGGCGCGATCGAGGACGTGGTCGGGATGCGATCCCGGCAGGCCCAGCTGTACTGGCTGCTCGACGATGCCGAGGCCAGTGCCGCCGCCCTGACCGAAGCGCAGCGCTGCGCGGACCGGACCGGCTGGCCGACCGCGCTGGCCGAAGTCGCCTTGGCACGTGCGGAACTGGCTCGCTGGCGCGGCGACACCGAGCTGGCCCACGGGCAGATCGACCTCGCGCGCACGCTGTTCGGCAGTGATGCCGAACAGCCGAATGTCAGTGCGATGGTGCACGGCCTGCTCGGCTACCTCGCCGATGACCTCGACAAGGCTCGCGCACAACACACTTCGGCCTTCGAGGCGGCGTCGGCGGCAGGCCACGCTCCGCTGATAGCCCAGGTACTCGTCGGCATCGCGGACCTGGCGCTGCGCGCGGAACAGTACGAGCAGGCCGCGCGACTGCTCGCGGCGAGCACCGCGACGCGCGGGCTGCCCGACCGTTCCCAGCCGGATGCCGCCCGCATCGAGCGGACAGCACGACATCGCCTCGGTGATGTGGGATTCACCGAGGCGATGCGGGAGGGTGCGCTGGCGAGCAGGCCGGAACTGGTGGCACTCACGCTCGCTTCGTGAACGTGGCACGCGACCACAGGTACCCGACGATGGCGAACCCGGCGCACCAGGCGAGCGCAGCGGCGGTGTAGCCGGCGGAGGGGTTGCCTGCCAGGAATCCACGCAGGGATTCGATGATCGGGGTGAAGGGCTGGTACTCGGCGAACTGACGGACGCCGGGACCCATCTTCTCCGCGGGCACGATCGCGCTGCTCACGAAGGGCAGCATGATCAGCGGCACCACCGACATACCAGCGGCTTCAGGGGTTTTCGCGGCGATGCCGAGCGCGACGGTGAGCCAGGCCGCGGCGAAGGCCGTGGCCAGCAGGACGCCGAGCGCGCCCAGCCACTGCACAGCGGTCGCCGGGGAGCGGAATCCCAGCGCGAAGCCGACAGCGAGGACGGAGGCGACGGCGACCACGTTGGTCACCATGCTCGCCGCGACATGGCCGGTGAGCACGGCGCCACGGGAGACGTCCATGACCTTGAACCGGTTGATGACACCGGTGGTCATGTCGGAGCTCACCGAGACCGCGGTGCCGGACAGGCCGTAACTGATGGCCAGCATGAGCATGCCGGGTACCGCGTAGTCGATGTAGTTCTCGCCGACGTCGAACGCGTCGCCGAACACGTAGACGAAGATCAGCATCATCACCACGGGCATCAGCGCCGCGTTGAAGATCGTGACCGGAGAACGGGTGATGTGGGTGAAGTTGCGGCGCAACATGACCGATGCGTCGAACAGGGAATCGGTGACGGAAAGAGTGCTCATCGTGCTTCGGCCTCCGTGGTGGCGTGCCCGGTCAGGGCGAGAAAGACATCGTCGAGATCAGGGGTGTGGATGGAGATCTGGTCGGCCTCGAGCGAGTGCGCGGCGAGCCGATCCAGCAGCGCCCGCAGGGATTTCGAGCTGCCGTCGCCGGGAACCCGCAGGGCCAGCGCCTCGTCGTCAGGGGTGGCGCCGGGCAGGATCCGCGCCGCCGCGGCCAGTTCAGTGGCGTCGGTGAACCGCAGCTGGATGTGGCTGCCGGGGACACGGCGCTTGAGCTCGTCGGCGGTGCCTTCGGCGACAATGCGGCCCTGGTCGAGGACCGCGATCCGGTCGGCCAGCTGATCGGCTTCCTCGAGGTACTGGGTGGTGAGGAAGATGGTCACGCCGTCAGCGGTCAGCTCCCGCACGATCTCCCACATGGTTCGCCTGCTGCGCGGATCCAGGCCGGTGGTCGGCTCGTCCAGGAAGACGATCTCCGGCTTGGTGACCAGGGTCATCGCCAGATCCAGTTTCCGGCGCATACCGCCGGAGTAGGACGCCGCCGGCTTGCGCGCCGACTCCACCAGGTCGAATCGGTCCAGCAGTTCGGTGACCACCCGCTTGCCCGCTTTGCCGCGCAGGCGGTGCAGATCCGCCATCAGTCGCAGGTTCTCCTCGCCGGTCAGCAGGTCGTCCACCGCGGCGAACTGGCCGGTGACCCCGATCGCTTTGCGGACCGCCTTGGTTTCGGTCGTCAGGTCGTGGCCCGCTACGCGGGCGGTGCCGCCGTCGGCCTTCAGCAGGGTGGTCAGGACGTTCACGGTGGTCGTCTTGCCCGCCCCGTTCGGCCCGAGCAGCGAGAAGATCGTGCCGGTGCCGACGGTGATGTCGATGCCGTCGAGGATCGTTTTGTCCCCGTAAGCCTTTCGCAGCCCGGAGGCTGCAATTGCTGTGCTGTTCATGGGAACTACAGTCACCGGCTCGGCTGATATCGGGCTGACACCGCCCTGACACGTCCGCTGACACCGTCGGCGCCGCGTCGTGCCAGGCGTTTGTCAGCCAGACGTCAGGTCGGCGTCAGCGGGCTCGGCCACGGTTCTCGGTATGACCAGCATCGCCCCCGCCCCCGCCTTCGGTTCCGTCTTCGTCCCGGCGCCGCGCGCGGACTGGTCCGGCCTGCGCACCCGAGTCCGGCGGTTCCTGCTCGGCGAGCACATCTGTGCCCAGCTGCTGCGCTTCGCCCTGGTCGGCGGCGTCAGCAATATCGCCTACGTGCTGCTGTTTCTTGCGTGCACCGACCTGGGACCACTGGCCGCCAATATCGCGGGCTCGATGGTGAGCACCCTGATCGCGAACGAACTGCACCGCCGTCTCACCTTCCGGGCGGCGGGTCAGGTGGGCTGGTTCGCGGCGCAGTGCCAGGGCAGCGGACTCGCCCTGGCCGGACTGCTGATCAGCACCGGCGCCCTGGCCGGACTGGACACCTTCGTCCCCGGCCTCGGCGAGTTCACTCAGGCCTGCGCCATGCTCACCGTCATGGCCGGGTGCGGTGGCCTGCGCTTCCTCACCCTGCGCTACCTGGTGTTCTGACCCGCGCTCGCCGAAGCCGCCGAGCCACACCGCAGACGAGCCAGACCCGGGTTTGACCTTGACCGTGCGTCAGGGTTGGAGGCTGGTACCATGACGAACAACAGCTCTCCCCCGACTCGGCTCGTGCCGCCGGTCGGCGGGTTCCAGGAAGTCTGCGGCCACCGCATCTTCGCGCACCGCTCGGGCAGCGGCGGGCCCGCCGTGGTGTTCCTGCCGGGCGCGAGCGCGGTCGGTCTCGATTACTTCGGTGTCCAGCAACAGGTTTCACAGTTCACCACGGCCGTGGTGTACGACCGCGGTGGCACCGGCTACAGCGACTCGCTCCCCCTGCCGCGCACCGCCGCCGCGGTCGCTACCGAACTGCGCGAGCTGCTGCGGGCCCAGAGCATCCCCGGCCCCTATGTTCTCGCGCCCCATTCGCTCGGCGGCTTCTACGCGCACCGGTTCGCGCAGCTGTACCCGCGGGAGGTGGCCGGACTGGTCTGGATCGACGGCCTGCACCGCGACTGGGACGAGTTCATGCCGCCCGTGCTGCGGCTGGCCGAGGCGGAGCGGATGGGCACCGATCCGGAGCAGCTCGAACAGCTGCGCCCGGCTCTGCGTCAGATGCGCACCGAGTTGCTCGCGGCCTACCCGGAGCACATCCGGCGATCGCTGGTCGAAGCCAAGGAGAGCGACGAATGGACCCGCGTCGGCATCGCCGAACGCAGCAATCTGACCGCACTGGCCGCCGAACTCCACACCGGGCCTGGCCTTCCCGATATCCCCGTTGTCGCGCTCAGCGCGCTGGGCCCCGACCCCACCCAGCCCGCGGAGACGCTGCGCCAGATGCACGACGGCCGACGGCGAATGGACGCGGCCCTGGTTGACGGCCTCTCGCAGGGGGACCACCGCATCCTCGCCGACACCGTGCACCACCGGCTCTGCTTCGACCGTCCCGACGCCGTGGTCCAGGCGATTCGCGATGTCGTCGACCGAGCCGCACGCACCTAGACTCGACACGATCATGTTCGGCGTAGACCCGAGGAGGACGGTGCTCACGATCGGCCGGCTCGCGGCCACCGCGGGCGTGACCGTGCGCACCGTCCGCCATTACCACCACGTCGGCCTGCTCCCCGAGCCCGACCGCGACGCCTCCGGCTACCGCCGCTACAGCGCCCAAGCGGCAGTCGATCTCATCCGGATCAGAACCCTCGCCGACGCCGGTGTTCCCCTGTCCCGCATCGACGCGCTGCTCCACGCCCAACCCACCGAATTCGCCGCGGCCATCACCGACATCGACGCCGAACTCCAGCGCAAGATCGACCAGCTCACCGAATACCGGAGCCGGATAGCCGAATTGGACAGCGGCGAAAGCCTCGTCCTGCCACCCGAAGTAGTCGCCATCCTGAACCGCATGCGCGGCCTCGGAATCGGCGAACAACGGGTACTCCTCGAACGCGACTCCTGGATCCTCCTCCAGGCTCTGGACCCGACCGCCGTCCCCCAGCGCATCCGCGAGAAGAACGCCGAGTTCGACGACCCCGAAACCACCCGCCTCTACCTCGCCGTCGACCACTCCGCCACCTGGGACCCCCACGATCCCCGCCTCGACCAGCTCATCGACGACCTGGACGCCTGGGAAATCGCCCACGAACGAGACCCGGGCAGGCAGACGACCCGCACGCTGATCTCCTCGCGCATCTCCGAGTCGTCCCCGTCCTGGCAACGCATCGTCGACGCCCTCAGCCACCGCGCCGAACAACGCCGACACCTGAACCCGGATTAGCCCCGGGCGTTTCGGCGGCGAAGGCCAGTGCGGTCGCGCGGCCGATATGCCTTCCACGCCAGCAGCGCGGCCTGCGCGAGGAAGAAGACGCCGCCACCGGTGGCGTAGATGGCCAGGACATCCAGGGACGGCGACTCGCCCGCGGCCTTGGCGACATAGGTCGCGCCGACCAGGAAGGACAGTCCGCCGGAGATCAGCGTCGGCCATTGCTTGCCGAGCACCGCGCCACGCCTGCGCAGCCCGACGACCAGCTGGGCCGCGCCCGACAGCACCGCCCAGATGCCGAAGACGCCCAGGACCGCGGCGGCACTGCCGGTCGTCCCTGCGATACCGAGAGCGACAGCGGTGACCGCGCTCAGAACGCCGTTGACCGCGGTCACCCGGCGCTCGGGGCCGTCGGGCACCGCGCGAAAGTCGATCAGCGACGACACGGCATCGATCAGCGGGTAGCCGACCAGCAGGATGACCGCGACGGCGTCCAGGGGGTCGTGGGCTGCCGCGAAGGCGAGAGCCCAGGCGATCGCCAGCACACCGCGGCCCAGCGACAGGCGGGTCAGCGACGAACGCGCGGATGCCGAAACAGTAGGTGTCGCAGTGCTGTTCATGACCTGCCTCCCACGAACTCCGGTGCCGACGGTCCGCGACCGTGCAGCAGGGCGGTCTCCGACCAGATCAGCATCGCGATCGGTCCGCAGACGAAAAGCTCTGCGACAGTGGGGCGTTCGGGCTTTCGAGGATTCATGGCACGAGCCTTTCCCGGCTGCCGCCACGCGGTGACGGCATGGATTGTGGTGAGCGGGCGAAGTCGCGGATCGCGGCGGCGAAACGCCCAGGTTCCTCCAGATGCCCCAGGTGGCCGCTGTGCTCCAGGATCAGCAGTCGCGAATCGGGGATGAGCTCGTGCAGCTCCTGCCCCCAGCGCGGTCCGCAGATGACATCGAAGCGACCGACGACGACCAGCGCCGGGACGGTCAGTGCGGGCAGGTCGGCGCGGTCGTCGACGAGATCGGGAGATCCGATCGCGTCCAGTCCCGAGATGTAGCCGGCGCGCAGCGCATCGCGCACCGGAGCCCAGCGCCGTTCGTCACCCCAGTAGTCGGCGAGGTAGGCGGGCAAGATGCCGCGGGCGACGGCCAGGGTCTGCACATCGTTCGAAATAGCCTGCATCGCACCGAAAGCCGCGAGCACCTCGGCCAATTCGGGGCGATCAGCGTGGGCAGCGGCGAATTCCCGGAGCCGCCGTGCGGCCTCCGCGCCGTGCTCGGGTCCGGTCACCGGTGAACCCTCGTAGAGGATGACGCCCGCGAGGCCGGTCGGACGGTGGATCGCGTGGAAGGCGGCGACGAACGCGCCGTGCGAGTGACCGAGCAGATACACCGTCGGCACCGCGAGGTGATCGATGATCCGTTGCAGCGCGATGCTGTAGCGCTCCCGGGTGTAGCCGTGCGGATGTGTCGGCAAACGACCGGATTCGCCGGTGCCGATGGCCTCGACATAGACCATGGTCAGATGATGTTCCAGCTCGGGCATGCGCAGGTACTCCCAGTGGATGCCCGGCCCGCCCGGATGGGCGAGGCAGACCGGGCCGCTGCCGTAGACGTGGTACCGCTGGCGGACACCGTCGGAGTCGAAGACGTGCGCGCCCGGCGCGAGCACACCGGAGGTCTGGGGCGGGAGCGACATCACGTGGCCCGCAACGGCGCGGCGAAGGACTTGCGCAGCGAGGACGGCCCGACCAGGGGCAGCAGCAGCGCCAGGACCTTGCCCTTGAACGCCCGCGGGGTCCGGGTCAGTTCGATATCGACGCGGGAGCCCGCCTGCGTCGGCGTGGCGCGGAAGACCCAGCCGCCGCCCGCGCCGAAGAGTTTGGAGTCCAGCGTGGTGATGGTGACGGTGTCGCCGGCCGGGTCCCACTCGTAGCGGGCGCGCTCCCAGGCCGCGGCGGTGCCTTCGGTGACCTCGGCCCAGGTCTCGCCACGCTCGTGGACGACGAAGTGCTCGGCATCGATCGTCGGCCATGCCTCGGGACGGGTTGGCCCGAAGTCGGTGAGCACGTGCACGACCTCGGCGGGCGACAGGGTGGACATCAGGTGAAAACGGACAGTAGCCATGGGAAAAACGATCGCTGTCCGGGACCTCGCCCCGAATCTGTCGGATGACGCTGGGACTGACGTATTCCAGCCCGTCCCCGCCGATCGGGGACGCTCCCGCGATGCGTGCGCGCTGGACAGCCCCCACCTGGTCTTCGTGTCGGACACTGCCGGTCCGGCGATGGTGACTACGTCATGGTCGGCGTCAGGTGACAGATGTGGCGCCGGGGCCGCGCGACCCATTGTGGAATCCGCACTGCTTCACCGTTCCCCGAAAGGACCATGACATGGTCGACATCCGACGCTCCAGCCGAGCGGTCGCGGCGATCACGGCCGTAGTGGCCGCGGGCAGCCTCGCCGTCGCCTGCACCGCGAGCACCACCACCCAGGCCGGGCCCACCTTGGACGCGCCGAAGCCGACCATCGTGCTGGTCCACGGCGCGTTCGCGGACGGATCGAGCTGGAACGACGTCATCGACAAGCTCATCGAGAACCGGTATCCCGTTGTCGCGGCGGCGAATCCGCTGCGTGGACCGGCCGCCGACGCCGCCTCGGTGCGCGGGTTGCTCAGCCACATCGACGGCCCGGTCGTCCTGGTCGGGCACTCCTACGGCGGATCGGTCATCAGCGCCGCAGCGGCGGGCAACGATCAGGTGAAGGCGCTGGTGTATGTGGCGGCCTTCCTGCCCGCACCGGGAGAAACCGCGCTCGAGCTGACCACCAAGTTCCCCGGGTCCACGCTGCCCGGCACGCTCGACCCGGTCGCCTTCACCCGCCCGGACAACAGCGCGGGCACCGATCTGTATATCCAGCAGAGCAAGTTCCGCGACCAGTTCGCCGCCGATGTCGCCGCGGACCGCGCGACCCTGGCCGCGGCCACCCAGCGTCCGATCGATCAGGCCGCGCTCGAGGAGAAGGCCACCGTCGCCGCCTGGACCGACAAGCCCAGCTGGGACGTGATCACCACCCAGGACCTCAATATCCCCGTCGCGGCGCAGCGGTTCATGGCCGAGCGGGCACATTCCCAGGTCACCGAGGTCGAGGCCTCGCACTCGGTCGCCGTCTCGCACCCCGACGTGGTCGCCGACGTGATCGAGCAGGCCGCCAAGGGCGTGACCCCGTGATCATGAATTTGAAGCTCGAAGTCATCGTGCTGCCCGTCGCCGACGTCGACCGCGCGAAGGCCTTCTATACCGATCGGCTCGGATTCCGTCTCGACGCCGACTTCGCGGTGGACGAGGGCTACCGCGTCGTGCAGCTCACCCCGCCCGGTTCGGAATGCTCGATCATCATCGGCACCGGTGTCAGCGCGGCCGCGCCCGGCACCGTGCAGGGCCTGCACCTGATCGTCACCGATATCGAGCAGACCGTCGCGGAGCTGACCGAGCGCGGGATCGAGGTCGACGGACCGTTCCGCGACGCCACCGGTGTGTTCCATCAACCCGGAACCGAAAGCCGTGTCCCCGGGGCTGATCCGCAGCGCCGCTCCTACGGTTCGTTCGCCGCGTTCACCGATCCCGACGGTAACGGCTGGTTCCTGCAGGAAGTCACCCAGCGTGCACCCGGCCGCTGATCCGACCAGCGAAGGCGAACCCATGTCCGAGAAGGAAACTCGTACCTACGATGTCGTGGTCATCGGCGCCGGGCCGGTCGGCGAGAACGTCGCCGACCGTACCCGCGCCGCCGGGCTCAGTACCGTGATCGTCGAATCCGAGCTGGTCGGCGGCGAATGCTCGTACTGGGCTTGCGAACCCAGCAAGGCCCTGCTGCGTCCCGCCCTGCTCTATCGCGAGGCCGCACGCTTCCCCGGCGTCGGCGGCGCGGTGACCGGCCGCCTTGACGTGCCCGCGGTGCTGAAACACCGTGACCGCATGGTGGCCGACTGGAACGACCGGGACCAGGTCGACTGGCTCGACTCCGTGCGGGTCGACCTCATTCGTGGTCACGGCCGCATAGCGGGACCGCGGCAGGTGACAGTTCATACGCCCGAGGGCGGCACCGTGCGGCTCGCCGCCCGGCACGCGGTGGCGGTGTGCACCGGCACGTCGGCGGCACTGCCCCCACTACCGGGCTTGGATACGGTGCGGCCGTGGACAAGCCGCGAAGCCACCGCCGCCGAGGACGTTCCCGGCCGGCTCGCGATTCTCGGCGCCGGTGTGGTCGCCGTCGAAATGGCCACCGCCTGGCAGGCGCTGGGTGCGCAGGTCACCCTCATCGCTCGCGAATCCCGGCTGCTCGGCCGGGTCGAGGCATTCGCCGCGGACCTGGTCGCCGAGCGGCTCCGGGAGGCCGGTGTCGACCTGCGGTTCGGTACCACCATCACGGCGGCGGAACGGGCGGGCGGCCCCGACGACGGCGTCCACCTCACCCTCGCCGACGGCACCCGGCTGGTGGCCGACGAGCTCCTGCTCGCGACCGGACGCGCACCACGCACCGCGGACCTCGGCATCGAGACCGTCGGCCTGACGCCCGGCCAGTGGCTCGACACCGACGACACCTTCACCGTAACCGCGGTCGACGGCGCGTGGCTGTACGCGGTCGGCGACGTCAATCACCGTGCGCTGCTCACCCATCAGGGCAAATATCAGGCCCGTATCGCCGGGGCGGTCATCGCTACCCGAGCGCGGGGCCGGACGTTGGACACCGAGAAGTGGGGCCCGCACACCGGAACCGCCGACTTGGTGGCGGTTCCGCAGGTGGTGTTCACCGACCCGGAGATCGCGGCGGTCGGACTCACCACCGAGGACGCCGCCCGCACCGGGCGGGTGGTGGATGTGGTCGACTACGACATCGGCCGGGTCGCGGGCGCGATCCAGCACGATCCCGGTTATCGAGGACAGGCCAGGGTGCTGATCGACCCGCGGCGCCGGGTGATCGTCGGTGCCACCTTCGCCGGACCCGGCGTCGCCGAACTGCTGCATTCGGCCACCATCGCCATCACCGGCGAGGTTCCGATCGACCGGCTCTGGCATGCGGTTCCCGCGTTCCCCACCATCAGCGAAGTATGGCTGCGACTGCTGGAAACCTATCGCGACCAACAGAACCCGGCCGCACCGGGAGCAGCTGGATGATCACCTACGAGCAGCTCTACATCGGCGGATCGTGGACCGAACCCAGCGAACCGGCGCTACTGGAGATCCTGTCTCCGCACGATCGATCGCTGCTCGGCGCGGCGGCGCAGGCCCAGCCCGCCGATGTGGACCGCGCGGTCGCGGCGGCGCACGCGGCTTTCGACAGCCGCGAGTGGCGTGACACCCCGGCCGCCGCGCGAATCGTGATGTTGCGACAGTTCAATCAGCTGCGCGAGGAACAGGCCGACCGGATCGCCGAGCTCATCACCGCCGAAAACGGTTCGGCCGCCTGGTTCACCCAGGCAGGCCAGGCCGCTCTGACCCGGCAGGCGAACGCCTACTTCGCGGCCGCCGAGCATTTCGACTGGGAGCGAACGCTCACTCCGTCGGACCCGGATGCGCTCGTGCGCAGCGTGGTACGGCGCGAACCGGTCGGCGTGGTGGCCGCGGTGATCCCATGGAACTCGCCCTTCTCCGCCGCGACATCGAAGCTGCTGCCCGCCTTGCTCACCGGAAATTCCGTGGTGCTGAAAGTATCTCCGGAGAACTCGCTGAGCATGGGACTGCTGACCGAGCTGATGGATCGCATCGGGCTGCCGGACGGCGTGCTCAGTGTGCTGCCCGCCGAACGGGACACGAGCGAGTACCTGATCTCCCATCCGCTGGTGGACAAGATCGCGTTCACCGGCTCGACCGGCGCCGGTCGCCGGATCGCGTCCATCGCCGGCTCCCAGCTCAAACGGGTCAGTCTCGAACTCGGCGGCAAATCGGCGGCGGTGATCCTGCCCGACGCCGATCTGACCGTGGTGATGCAGGGCCTGAAGTTCGCTTCGCTGCTGAACAACGGCGAGTCCTGCATCGCCCACACCCGGATCCTCGCCCCGGCCTCCCGCTACGTGGAGGTGGTCGCGGCGCTGAGCGCGCTGGTCGAGTCCTTGCCGGTCGGTGACCCACGCGACCCGGAAACCTTCATCGGGCCGATGGTCCGCGGCGATCAGCAGCAGCGGGTCCGCGACTACATCGAGGCCGGAATCGGTGAAGGCGCCCGCCTGGTCTGTGGTGGCCCGCAGGTGCCGCACGGCTTGCGGGACGGCTTCTATGTCACACCGACGGTTTTCGCCGACGTGACGCCTGCGATGCGCATCGCACGGGAGGAGATCTTCGGCCCGGTCCTGGTCGTCATGGCCTACGACGACATCGACGACGCGATCCGCATCGCCAACGATTCCGACTACGGCCTCTCCGGTGGCGTGTGGTCGGCGGACGAGGCGGCGGCGGTGGCCGTGGCCCGCCGCATCCGGGCAGGCACGGTCGCCGTCAACGGTGCGCCGGTCGGATTCGACGGTCCCTTCGGTGGCTTCAAGGCCAGCGGAATCGGCCGCGAATACGGCGCCGTCGGTCTGGGCCAGTACACCGAATACCAGACCATTACGGTCTGACACCGCTGCTAGGGTGGCCACGTGCTCATCGAGGAAGTCGACAGAATCTAGCCGCCCGGTCGAAGGCGGCGCTTCCGATCACACATTCTCGCCTTCGCCTGGCTCCGCACAGTTCCTGAATCACGCGCCGACGGTCAATCTCGACCACGGCGCGAACTTGCGGCCGCTCGTTCACGAGCAGGAAAGAGTCGACGACCCATGTCCACATCCATCTCCGCGGCCATCATGCTGCAGAATCTGTCCTTCGAATGGCCTGACGGCACCGTCGCGCTGTCCGGGCTCAACGCGACGTTGAGCACCGGGCGCACCGGTCTGGTCGGCCGCAACGGCGCCGGGAAATCGACGCTGTTGCGGCTGATCGCCGGCAACCTGACACCGATGTCGGGGCGCATCGAAACCACCGGCCCGGTGGGCTATCTCCCGCAGACGCTCACCCTCGGCCGCGATGCCACCGTCGCGCAATTGCTCGGCATCGCGGGCAAACTCGCGGCCTTGCGCGCGATCGAATCCGGCCGGACCGGCGACGAACACTTCGAGACGATCGGCGACGACTGGGACATCGAATCCCGCGCCGACGAAGCGTTGCACGACATCGGTTTCAGCGCCACCGATCTGGACCGCCGGGTCGACGAGATCTCCGGTGGTGAAGCGGTGCTCGTCGCGATCACCGGGCTGCGGATCCAGCGCACGCCGATCACCCTGCTCGACGAGCCGACCAACAACCTCGATCGCGAAACCCGTGCCAAGCTGGCCGAATTGGTGGATTCGTGGCCGGGCACCCTCCTCGTGGTGAGTCACGACCTCGAGCTGCTCGAACGGATGGACGCCACCGCGGAACTTCGGGCCGCGACACTGGAGGTATTCGGTGGGCCCTACAGCGCCTGGCGGCACCACGTCGACCAGGAGCAGGCAGCGGCCGCGCAGGCGGCTCGAACCGCCGAACAGGCGTTGAAGGTCGAGAAGCGGCAGCGGATCGAGGCCGAGACCAAGCTCGCCAGACGCGAGCGCACCGCCAGGGCGACACAGCGGGACGGCGGAATTCCGCGGATTCTCGCGGGCAACAGGGCCAGCAGGGCGCAGAGCTCGGCCGGGGGCATGCGCACCACCCTGGATGCCAAAGTCCGTGCGGCCCAGGATATCCTGGATTCCGCTTCGTCACGGGTACGCCGCGACGAGCACATCCATCTCGAACTGCCCGATCCCGATGTGCCGCGCAGCCGCCGCATCGCGGAACTGCGCGACGGTGACCGGCGCGTCGTCATCCAGGGCCCGGAACGCGTCGCCCTGATCGGCCCCAACGGCGCGGGCAAGTCGACACTGATCGAAAACCTGCTCGCGGGTCGCGACCCGGAACGCGGCACGCTGCTCACCGACCGGGTGGGGTATCTGCCACAACGTCTGGACAACCTCGACGAGCAAGCCAGCGCGCTCGACAACGTCCACGCCGTGGCCACCACCACCGCACCGGCCACCATCCGAAACCAGCTGGCCCGCCTGCTGTTGCGCGGCAGCAGCGTGCAACGGCCCGTCTCGACGCTGTCCGGCGGTGAACGCTTCCGGGTCTCGCTGGCACGCTTGTTGTTCGCCGACCCGCCCGCCCAGCTGCTGATTCTGGACGAGCCGACCAACAACCTCGATATCTCCAGTGTCGAGCAACTGGTCGAAGCGCTGGCCGACTATCGCGGCGCGATCCTGGTGGTCAGCCACGACTACCCGTTCCTGCGCAGGATCGGCATCGACACCGTCGTCGAGCTCGAGCCGGGCGGCCGCATCGAGGCGCGCACCGGCCTGTGACCGCGTCCGGCTCCGGGCACGCCGAGCGCCCGGAGCCGGATATTCACAGCCGGTCGGCGTCGATGATCGCCTGCGCGAAAGGCTTCGGCGCTTCCTGCGGGACGTTGTGCCCGATGCCGTCGAAGACGCGATGCTCGTACTTGCCGGTGAACTTGTCGCGGTATCCCCGACCGTCTTTGGCCGCGCCGTCGAAGTCGCTGCTGATGGTGATGGCGGGCACGGAGATGGCGGGGCCGGTGGCGAGAAGCTGTTCGTAGGCGTCGTATTGCGGTTCGCCCGGCGCCAGGCTCAACCGCCACCGGTAGTTGGAGATGACGATGTCGACGTGATCGGGATTGTCGAAGGCGGCGGCGCTGCGACCGTACGTGGCGTCGTCGAAATCCCAGGCCGGGGAGGCGCGTCGCCAGATGAGCTTGTTGAAATCGTGGCGATTGCGGGTGTATCCGAGGCGCCCACGTTCGGTGGTGAAGTAGTATTGATACCACCACTCGAGTTCGGCTTCGGGCGGCAACGGCTGCTGCTGTGCGGCCAGCCGGGTGATGAGGTATCCGCTCACCGCGACCATCGCCTTGACGCGTTGTGGCCACAGCGCGGCGACGATGTCGACCGTGCGCGCACCCCAGTCGAATCCGCCGAGGACGGCCTTGTCGATGCGCAGGGCGTCCATGAAGTCGACGATGTCGCGCGCGATCGCCGATTGCTGTCCGTTGCGGACGGTCTGCGCGGACAGGAAGGCGGTCTCGCCGTAGCCACGCAGGAACGGGACGAGCACCCGGTATCCGGCCGCGGCCAGCAGCGGGCCGACATCGGCGAAGCTGTAGGCGTCGTAGGGCCAGCCGTGCAGCAGGATCACGGGTGGCCCGGTGACCGGCCCGAACTCGGCGTAGGCCACCGAGAGGACGCCAGCCTCGATCTTCTTGACGGGGCCGAGGCTCGTGTTGGCTCCCGATCCCCCTCGCAGGGCCGCGCCGGGTGCGGCGGTCGCGGGCGCCGTGGCGGAGTCGGTGGCGCAGGCGCCGAGGGAAGTCACGGCCAGGCCTGCGGCGCCCGCCGCGAGCGCTCCGCCGAAAAGCCGTCGTCGATTGATGTCCATGTCATCGACGCTAGGCAGCGCACCAACCCCGCCGCGAGCGTCGGATGACGTAATCGGTGTCGCTCAACCGGCCGTTTCGTCCAGGGCGGGCAGCAGCGCCGCGAGGTCCCCCCGTGCGCTGATCCCGAGCTTCGGGAAGATCCGGTGCAGGTGCGTGCTGACGGTCCGGTGCGACAGGTAGAGCCGCTGCCCGATCTCGCGGTTGGTCAGCCCCTGTGCCGCCAGTTGCGCGATGCTCAGCTCGTGCGGGGTGAGCCGTTCCCTGGCATCCGGGTCGCGATTCGGGCTCGATTCGCCTGCGCTGCGCAGTTCCAGGCGTGCCCGTTCGCTCCAGGCGGTGAAGCCGAGTGCATCGAAAACCTCCCGCGCCGTGCGCAAATGGGTGCGCGATTCCACGACCCGGCGCTGTCGCCGCAGCCACTCGCCATACGCGAGATGCAAGCGACCGCGTTCGGCGGGCCAGCCGGTGAGATCCGCCGCCAGTGCGGCGGCGAACAGCTCCGCGGCGTTGTCACCGGCGAGAACCGCTCGGGCGTAGCGCATTCCGATGTGCAATGCGGGCGCGGAGGTGGCTGCCGCCGCGGGTTCAAGCCCGCGCAGCAGTTCCGTCATGGCGTCGGCCTGCCCGGCGCGGACGGCGGCCTCGGCGAGTTCGGTGAGGAAATACGCGGCCAGCGCCGGTGAATGCGCCGGGTCGCGCGGATCGTGGACGCGGGCCAGATCGGTGAAGGCGTCATCGAAGCGGCCCTCACCGAGCGCGATGAGTCCGCGGGTGAGCTGCGCGGTGGCCAGCACGGGCCGCACCGCGGCGGCCAGTCCGATGCGTTCGGTGTCCGCCACGAGCGCTGTGGCCTGCGTGTAGTCCCCACGCAGCGCGGCGATTTCGGCCTGCACGCCGATAGCGGACGCGTGCATGAAGGGCTGCCCGGTCTCCAGCGCGAAAGCCGCGGCCTCGGCCGCGATCGGCGCGGCGGCGGCGAGGTCACCGACCCTGGCCAGGCTCCAGGCCTGGATCGCGAGTGCCCTGGTCAGCAACCCCAGCTGCCCGGCGGCACGGAATCCGGGCGCGGCCGCGCCGGCGAAATGCGCGGCGAGATCGAAAGCGCCGACCTGGTAGGCCGCGCTGCTGAGAAAGTGATCGACCTCGGTCTCGCGTCCGGTGGTCGCGGCCAGCGCCCGCAGGTGGCCGAGTACCTGTTCGCCGCGTTCGAACGGGGCCACGATCGAATCGATCGCGAGCTTGCGCGGATCGCCGTCGGGGATGCCGAAGGTGTCGGCGACCGTGAGCACCGCGCGCCGGGTATCGGGTCCGGGTTCGGACCAGAAGCACCGCGCGGCCGCACCCCACAGGATCCGCAGCGCGGCATCCGGAAACCCGTCCGCGGCGACCGAGGCAGCGAGCACGGCCAGCTCACCGATGCGCGAAGGACTTTCGCGCATTCCGTCGTCGAATCCACTGGCCAGCCAGTTCGCGGTGGCCTCCTGCCCGGCGGTGAGGGGAAGCGTGCGCGCGGCGTCGACCAGTCGTTCGGTCGTCTCGCGACGACCGGCGGCGATGGCCAGCTCCGCCGCGCGCAGCAGGCGATCCGCGCGTCGGCCGGGCGTGGCGCTGAGCGACGCGGCCCGTTCCAGCGCCGCGATCGCCCCGCCGTGGTGCCGGGATCGTTCGGCGGCGTCCTCGAGCGCCGCGGCGACCTCCTCGTCGGCTCCGGCCGTGCCCGCCGCCCGATGCCACACCTGCCGGTCCGGGGATTCCACGAGCAGGTCGGCGATCGCCAGATGCGCCTGGCGGCGTTGTTCGGCAGTCGCCGCCGCGACGAGCGCCGAGCGGACCAATGGATGACGGAACGTCACTGTGCCGGAGCGGATATCGATCAACCGGGCCGCCACAGCGGGGGCGAGAATATCGGCCTCCGCCTCCGATCCAAGAAAAACCCCTGCGGCAGCGAGTGTTTCGGTGACCGCGTTGCCATCGTCGAGCGCCGCGACCAGCAAGGCCGACCGGGTGCGCTCCGGCAGCTTCGCGCCGCGCGCCGAGAATGCCCGCTCCAGTCGTTCTGTCAGCGGAATGATCTGGGTGGACTCGGCGAGATCCGCCACGGCCGTCGGCAGTTCGGTCAACGCGAGCGGGTTTCCGTGCGCCTCGGCCAGCACCCGGCGGCGAAGCTGGGCGGGCAGGTCCGGTGCGGCGCTGTCGAGCAGTGCGTTCGCGTCGTCATCGGTCAGCGGCCCGAGCCGCATCACGGCCAGCTCGGCCTCACGCAGCGGCGAGTTCGTGCCATCGCGCACGGTCGCGAGCAAGGCGGCGGGTTCGGAGTGGATGCGGCGCGCGACGAAGGCGAGGACCTCCGCGCTGGCGGAATCGAGCCAGTGCGCATCCTCGGCGACCACCAGCAGCGGCCGGTCGGCCGCCAGATCGGCCAGCAGCGTCAGTGCGGCGAGACCCACCAGGTGCGGGCTCGGCTCGGCGACGACGTCCGACATACCCAACGCGGTCGTCAGCGCGTCGAACTGGCGCGCGGGGAGCGCGTCGAACGCGTGCCGCAGCGGGTACAGCAGCCGATGCAGCCCGGCATAGGCGAGGCCGTGTTCGGCTTCGGCGCCCGAGGTCCGCAGCACCCGCAGCCCGGCGGAGGCCGCGATGGCGACCGTCTCCTCGACGAGCGACGACTTTCCGATTCCGGGTTCCCCCTCGATCAGGATGCCGCCGCGGTCGTCGGGGCCGTCCACGAGCGCGGCCAGTTCTTTCAGCTCGGCGACTCGTCCGAACGTCGGCATAGGTGGCGCGCTCCTCCCGGCCCCCCTGTCGGCGTAGGGGGCATACAGGGACAAAAAATCCCCAGGCTGTTGCCTGGGGATTTTCAGTGGGTGGAGCTAAGGGGAATCGAACCCCTGACCTTCTCGATGCGAACGAGACGCGCTACCAACTGCGCTATAGCCCCGTGCGGCTCTGGCGAACCGCGCTGTGACACTGTATCAGGCGTTGCGCCCGGATACCGAATCGGTACTCTGAACTGCTGTTATGCGGGTTCGACCAGTTATTCGCCGACTGCGCGGCCGAGGTCTTCGACCCGGGTGCGTAGCGCGCGTGCGGTGGCCGGATCGAAGGTTTCCAGGTGCTCGAACGTCGGGTCCTCGTCGTCGGTGTCGAGCAGGGTGGAGCGGCGGCGCAGGGCGCGGGCGGTGTCGCGGTCCATGGTGCGCCGGGTCGTCGCGGCCTCGGGGGTGGCGGTGGCCTCGCGGCGCTTGCCACGGGTGAGGCGGGCCGCGCGCCTGCGGCGGATCTCCTCCTCCACGTGGACCTGCTTGCGTAGGTAGGCCAGATAGCCGACCAGCACGGCCGTGGACAGGCCGCACGCCCACCAGAACATCGCGTTCAGCAGCAGGCCGAACGCGGCGAACAGGATGGTGGCGATGATGAGACCGAGGACAGCGCGCTGCCGGAAGCTGTAGCGGGCGGCGCGGGCGATGGCGTCGGCCTCGGGGTCGTAGCCACCGCGGCCGCGCCTGTTCGGCACGAAGTCCTCGTCGAAGTCGTCGGCGTCCTCGGTGACGTCCGCGGTGACGTCCTCGAGGCGGGCTGGCGGCGCGGGCGGGATGCGCGCGGCGACCGGCGAGTCGGCCTCGTCGTCGTCCTGCGCGATGTCCGGGTCCGGCTCCGCCGCAGCGTCATCGAGTTCGGCATCCGCGGAATCGGCTGTCTCGGAACGCTCTTCGGGGTCGTCGTCGGCCGTGTCGTCGGCGAGGTCGACCTCGTCCTCGGACGCGGCTTCGAGTTCCGGTGTAGGGGTGAGCTTCTCGTCGTCAGCTTCGGTGACGGGCTCATCGGCCGATGTCGTCATCCGATCCTCCGAATCAGTACGGTGGGGGCGCTTGCTCAGCACACGGGGGCGGTAGTCGGGGTCACTCTCATGACCGCCTGCCGCCCCGATGCGGATCCGCCGTTCGGCCCCGCCACGGTGCAGCACGCGCGTGGCGAGTGCGGCATCGGTGGTGCGGCGGATCCGGGGATGCCGGTCCGCCAGGATCGGGAACAGGACGAAGACCCACAGCACGACGAGTCCGATCCACAGGATCGAATTCGGCATCGCGGTCATCACCTCCCGTCCCCGCCTGCGCGTTGTCCATCGTTGGACGCACTACCGACGTCCGTAGGTTAATTCGGGCACGCCTGCCCGCGCGGCAGGCGCGCCGTGCACACCTGCCACATGAGTAACAGAAATTTCACGGCAGCGCCGCTCGACCCTCCCTGACCAGGCGGTCCACCACCGTGCCCATGACTTCCTCGACCGTCAAGCCCACCAGCAGGTGATCGCGCCATTCGCCGTCCACATCGAGGTAGCGGCGCAGCATGCCCTCCTCGCGGAAGCCGACATTGCGCAGGACGGCCTGGCTGGGCAGGTTCTCCGGCCGCACCGTCGCCTCGACGCGGTGCAGGCCGACCGGGCCGAAGCAGTGATCGAGCCCCAGCGCCAGCGCGGCCGTCGCCACGCCCTGACCGCCGAGGTCCTTGGCCACCCAGTAGCCGATCCAGGCCGAGCGCAGCGCGCCGCGCACGATATTGCCGATGGTCAGCTGCCCGCTGAACTGCCCGTCGACCTCGATCACCAGCGGGATCATCGCGCCACGCCGCGCCTCGGCCTTCAGGCTCGTCCACAGCGACGGCCAGTTCGACGCGTGATTGCGCGCCTCCCAGCTGCCGCGCCCGGTCGGTTCCCAGCGCTCCAGATGGTCGCGGTCACGCAGCCGGATGCGGCTCCACGCGGCGGCATCGCGAAAACGCACCGGCCGCAGGGTCACCTGCCCGCCCGCCACGATCACGGGACCGAGCCGCGCAGGCCATCCGGGATGCTGACCTGCCCGGAATACGTTCATCGTCTCCACGTTTCAGCCGCGCTGCGCCAGGAACGCGACCCGCACCTCGTCACCGGTCCGGAAATCGGTGTCGTCGGGTTCGACGACGATCAAGCTGTTCGCCTCGGCCAACGTCACCAGCAGATGCGAGGATCCGCCGTTGCCGTTGCCGAGGGGCTGCACCAGGTAGTCGCCGGTCGCCTCGTCACGCAGCAGCTGCGCGCGCAGGTAGCCCTTGCGGCCCGGCATCGAGGAGACCGGAGTGATGGTGCGGGCGTTGACGATTCGGCGCATCGGCTGCCTGCGGCCCAGCGCGATCCGGATCAGCGGACGCACCATCACCTCGAAGACCACCAGCGCGCTCACCGGATTCGACGGCAGCAGGAACGTCGGCACCTCGTCGCGGCCGAGCCTGCCGAAACCCTGCACCGAGCCCGGATGCATGGCCACCCGGTCCACCTCGAGCTCACCGAGCCCGTCCAGTGCCTCGCGCACCTGCTCCGAGGCCCAGCCGCCGACCGCACCGGCGATCACGACGACCTCCGAGCGCACCAGCTGTCCCTCGACCACGTCACGCAGCCTGCGCGGATCGGCGCTGACGATGCCGACCCGGTTCACATCGGCACCGGCGTCACGCGCGGCCGCGGCCAGCGCGTAGGAGTTCACGTCATAGACCTGACCTGGGCCTGGCGTGCGATCGATATCGATCAGCTCACCGCCGATGGAGATCACTGACAGCCGCGGCCGCGGATGGACAAGCACCTTGTCCTGGCCGACCGCGGCCAGCAGGCCGACCTGGGCCGCGCCGATGATGGTGCCCGCGCGGACCGCCACGTCACCGGGCTGTACGTCGTCACCGATCCGGCGGACGTAATCGCCCGAGCGGACCGGCTCGAAAACCTTGATCCTGGCGCGGCCGCCGTCGGTGAATTCCAGCGGAAGCACCGCGTCGGCGAGCGTCGGCAGCGGCGCGCCGGTGTCGACCCGCACGGTCTGGCGCGGCTGCAACCGGATCGGCTGACGCGAACCGGCCACCACCTCACCGACCACCGGCAGGGTGAGGTCGATCAGCTCGCCCTCCTCGTCGCGCACATCGGTACCGGCGGCGGTGACGTCGACGCTGCGCACCGCGTAACCGTCGATGGCGGCCTGATCGAAGCCGGGCAGCGGACGTTCGGTGACGACGTCTTCCGCGCACAGCAAACCCTGGGCCTCGGATATCGCGACCCGGACCGGCCTGGGTGCGACCGCGGCCGCGGTGACCTTGATCAGCTGATCCTCAACCGAGCGCATCGAGCTCCTGTGTCTATCGGCGACTGCCTGCCTGTGTGCTACCGCTTGCCGCGCTTACGCGTTCGGAGACTGGGGGTCCCACTCCGGGCTCAGCCGGAACTTCAGCCACTCGCGCAGTTGCGGACCATATTCCTCCCGCTCGAGGGCGAAATCGACGGCAGCTCGAAGATAGCCGCCCGGGTTACCCAAATCGTGGCGCGACCCACGGTGGACGACCACATGGACCGGGTGTCCTTCCGCGATCAACAGGGCGATGGCATCGGTGATCTGCAGTTCCCCGCCCGCGCCCGGCTCGATCCGGCGCAGTGCGTCGAAGATCACGCGGTCGAGCAGGTAGCGGCCCGCGGCGGCCAGGGTCGACGGCGCGTCGGCCAGGTCCGGCTTTTCGACCATGCCCCTGACCCGCAGGACGTCGGCCTCGGCGCCCTCGGTCAGATCCTCCACGTCGAACACGCCATACGCGCTGACCTGCGACTTCGGCACATCGATGGCGCACAGCACCGAGCCGCCGCGCTCGCGGCGCACCCGGCTCATCGTCTCCAGCACGCCGCACGGCAGGACCAGATCGTCGGGCAGCAGCACCGCGATGGCGTCCTCGTCGTCGTCGAGCACCGATTCGGCCTGGGCGACCGCGTGCCCGAGGCCGAGCGGCTCCTCCTGGACGACCGAGGTCACATCGAGCAGACCGGGGGCCTTGCGGACCTTCTCCAGCAGCGCGAACTTGCCGCGCTCGGCCAGGGTGCTCTCCAGCACCAGATCCTCGACGAAGTGGGCGACCACGCCGTCCTTGCCCGGCGAGGTGACGATGACCAGCCGGTCAGCGCCGGAATCGGCGGCCTCGGCGGCGACCAGTTCGATGCCGGGGGTGTCGACGACCGGCAGCAACTCCTTGGGCACAGTCTTGGTGGCAGGCAGAAACCGCGTCCCGAGTCCGGCCGCGGGTACCACCGCAGTGCGGAAACCGGAAGTCTTGTCTGTCATGCGCATACCCTATCCATTCAGCGTGCCGTCCGATCTGCCGTCGCGACGATCCGGCGTCGGCAAGAGCTTAGGGTGGTCGCTGTGGAGATGCCCGGTGAGCGCACCAAATATGCGTGGCGCAGCCAGATCCTCGCCGAGCGCGCGCTGGTCGGGGCGGCCGAGCACGCACGCGAAGCGGCCGAGCTCGCGACGGTGATCGGGCCGCTGGCCGGGGCCGACGAGGTCGTCTGCGCCTACGTCCCGATCCGGGGCGAACCCGGCGATCTGCGCATGCTCGACGCGCTGCGTGTGCGCAACGCCACGGTGTTGCTGCCGGTGACCGGGGAGCCGGGACCGCTGAGCTGGGCGCGCTACGAGGGCCCCGATTCCCTGCGCAAGGCCCGCTTCGGGCTGCTCGAACCGACGACCGCGACACTGCCGCCGGACACCGTCGCCACCGCGACGACGGTCCTTGTTCCCGCGCTCGCGGTGGATCTGCGCGGAGTACGGCTCGGGCGCGGTGCCGGCTACTACGACCGGACATTGGGCGCCGTCGGAGACGGGACCAGGCTCATCGCCGTCGTGCGGGATAATGAACTGGTCGACCGGCTGCCGGAAGAACCACACGACCGGCGGATGGGCTGGGCAGTGACGCCCGGCGGCGGACTGCGTGAACTGGGCCATGAGCTGCCCGTTTCGCCGGAATGAAACGGCGATTCGCGACGTTGGCAGTGTCGGCGGTAGAGTGCTAGATCGACGAGACTTGCGGAGGATCCTGTGCCAACTTATTCATACGCGTGCACCCAGTGTGACAACCGCTTCGACATCGTTCAGTCCTTCTCCGACGACACGCTGACGGAATGCCCGCAGTGCACGGGGAAGCTGCGGAAGCTGTTCAACTCGGTCGGCATCGTGTTCAAGGGCAGCGGTTTCTACCGCACCGACAGCCGTGGTGGCGCGTCCACCGCGAGCGAGCCCGCCAAGTCGTCCTCGGATTCCAACGGCAGCACCGGCACCAGCACCCCCGCATCGAGCTCGGCGCCCGCCGCCGCCAGCTGATCTTCCCGGAGTTATCCACAGCCCCGTAGTTGTCCACAACCTGGACTTTCGGGGGCTGTTCCCCGCTGCCACGCTCCTAGGCTCGGAGCATGACTCGCAGTCTTGCCGATCTGGGACGTGGCAGTTCCTGGCGTTTCGCCCTCGGTAACCGCCCCGCGTGGGCCGATGCCCTGCTGGCGCGCCGCATCGCCGCCGCGGTGCTGGCACTGCTCGCGCTGGTGATGTTCGTCCGCGGCGATCCCGGTGCTTCCCGGCACGCCGTCGTGGTCGCCGCCCGTGATCTGGCGCCGGGCAGGTTGCTCACCGCCGACGATCTGCGCGTCGACCATCACGAATCCCGTTCGCTGCCTTCGGGTTCCGCCACCGAGACCGCTCCCCTGCTCGGCGCGACGCTCACCGGCGCGATGCGCGCCGGGGAGACCTTCACCGATCTGCGCGTGGTCGGCCCGCGCCTGGCCGCCGCCGCGGCGGGCAGCGCCGACGCGCGGATCGTGCCCATCCGGCTGGCCGATCCCGCGGTCGCCGATGTGTTGCGCGCGGGCGATCGGGTGGACGTCGTCGGCGTCGAGGACGCGGGCGGTCCCGGCGCGGCGAAACCCGCCCGCACCCTCGCCACCGACGCCGCCGTGGTGCTCGTCACCGCGACGGGCGAGCGACGATCGGGCGCGGAACGGGTGGTCCTGGTCGCGCTGGGCGCCGAATACGCCACCGCGGTGGCCGGTGCCTCGCTGCGCACCGCGCTCACCGTCGTCTTCCATTGACGCCCCTGGCACGGGCCGTCACTGCCACCCCGGCGCAGTTCGCGAGATAATTGCCAGAGCTCTGGTTAGCATCACCCAAACAGCACGACCGTTTCACATCATTCGAACAAGGAGCACAGCGCCTCCGGCCGGCTCCGAAACGAAGGAGATATCGGCATGCTCAAAGGCTTCAAGGACTTCCTGCTCCGAGGCAATGTGATCGACCTGGCGGTCGCCGTCGTCATGGGTACCGCGTTCGTCGCCATCGTCACCGCGTTCACCACCGGGATCGTCAACCCGCTGCTCGCGGTCTTCGGCGGAAACAACGAGATGGGGCTCGGCATCCAGCTCGTCGCCGACAAACCGGCCACCTTCATCGAGATCGGGCCGATCATCACCGCGTTCATCAACTTCCTGTTGATCGCCGCGATTCTCTATTTCGTCCTCGTCCTGCCCGCGACCAGGGCGAAGAAGCGGTTCTCCGAGGAGGACGAGAAGCTCTCCGACAACGAGGTGCTCATCGAGATCCGGGATCTGCTGGCCCAGCAGGGCAGCACGCCGAACGGCAAGCACGGCATGCTCACGGAACCGGCCGGAAGCGACGGGGAGCACAAGCACTGAGCCCCACACGCAGCGAGATCGGGGCAGGCCTCGGAGGACTCACCCCGATCTCGTTGGGCTGGAGGCTGTTTCAGTGCCTCAGCCGAGGCTGAACGGCTGGCCCCACAGCGTAGAAGGACCGCGTCTGGCCGGGGCCGAGAGTGAGTTCGCCTTGCGGTGTGCCGGCGTCGATCCCATCGACGGGTTGATAGTGGCCGACTCGCCGACCATCCCCGGTGATCTCGACCAGGACCGGCAAAGTCCAGTGCGATGACATGGCAGGCACAACACAACGGGCCGGTCGCGGAAGCGACCGGCCCGTGTGTGTTCGGGATTCGAACAGATCAGCCGAGGCTGAACGGCTGACCCCACAGGGTCACCCAGCTGATGACGTTGTCGGTCTCGACCTCGACGCTCACGAAGGCGCGAGCCTGCGCGTAGCCGGCGCAGCCGGTCAGGCCGATGGTCGTGTCCGACCAGGTCACCGAGCCGCTGCCGTTCTTGAACTTGTTCGACTTGCCGTGCGACTCGTTGCCGAAGTCGTCGGCCTTCTCGATGTCGAGCACGTAGAACGACTTCGCCTGGCCGGGGCCGAGCGAGAGCTCGCCGCCGGTGCCGATGCCACCGGAAGCGTTACCCTCCCAGTCGCTTTCGACCGTGCCCTCGCCGGAGACACCGCCGCCGGCGATGTTCACCTGGCAACCCACGGTGTAGCCCGGGTAGATCTTGCCGCTGCCGCCGTCGGAGACGGTGACCTGCGCGCTACCGGAGACCCACGCGTTGCGGTGGACCGGGGTGGAGCCCAGCGACGGGTTGATGTTGGCCGACTCGCCCACCAGGCTGATGTCGACGACCGTGCCGTCGGACAGGACCTTGGTGATGTGTCCGCCCGGCAGCGGAACGAAGGTGTCGGCGTTGGCCGCGCCCGTGGAGAACAGGCCGACGGCCACGGTGGCCGCAGCGCTGACGCCCGCCATCCGCGCCATGAACTTACGGTTGATCATTGGATTCATCCCTCGAGGATTGAGTTCGCCGCAGCGAGAAGAAGATTCGTACAGTTCGAAAGACGTCAGCCGATGCTGAACGGCATGCCGTAGAGGGTGGTCTTCGAGTAGTGGTCGCCGATGATCTCGACCACGGTGTACGCCCGGGCCTGCGCGTAACCGGCGCAGCCCTGGATCTCGATCTCGGCGTCCTGGTAATCGATGGCGTATGTGCCGGCCTTCTGGATGTCCTTCGAGCTGATCTGCACGAACTTGACCTCGCCAGGGCCCAGGTTCACGCCGATCGAACCGCCCGCGCTCACGCCGCCGGTGCTCACGCCACCGGACACACCGGCGCCGATCGCGTCGTCGGCGATGCTCACCTGGCAACCGACGATGTAGCCGGTGTTCAGCTGGGAGGTGCCGTGGGTGGAGGAGTTGTTGGAGCCGGGACGGCCGGTCGGGCCGTTCCAGGGGCCGACCTCGCCCTCGGGGGTGTCGGCGACCTCGGCGATCGCGGAGCCCGAGACCCACACGACGCGGCCCGCGCCGTTGGCGGCCAGCGACGGCGAGATCAGGGCGTGCTCACCCGTGCGGGTGATGGTCACGCCGGCAGGGCTGACCTTCTGGCCGTCCGGCAACGGCACGAAGGTGTCGGCATTGGCGGCACCGGTCGACAGCAGGCCGAAGGCCACGGCGGCCGCGGCAGCGCCGACGCCCGCGGCACGGGCTCCGCGGCGCACACCGGTGGTGCGGTTCTCGCTCATACTTCCCCTCATCAGGTGTCTAGCAGCCGGCCTCGACTTTCGAGACCGAACGGGTGGACCTCACAGGCCCAGCTCAGTGTGTCGCCCCTTTGTTGCCGTCACGTAACCAACTGTTATTTCGACGATACGGCCGGGGCCGGTGTGGCGAACCCGAGCCAGGGTTCCACCGGGTGGTTCAACGCATAGAAGTTGGGGTACTGCGGGGACCAATAGTTGATGGCTCGATGGCGAACATTAAACGCTGCGCCGTCGTTCCGGCAACGAAAGAGTTCGTAAATTTCATTGTGACCCCAGCCACACGTGCGCACATCGCCACATGCTTTGACGTGCATTTATGCATCAGAGACCAGCCGTGTCAACGGGGGTGGACCGCAGGTGGGCTACTGACCGGTTTCGAACGCTTATACGACAAAGGACCACGCTTTCGCGTGGTCCTGAGGAATTGTCACCCGTTCGCAATCACACCGAAAAAGGCATTTCGGTGAGGGCTTATTACGTAGCAGCTACGTAGATAACGGTACGGTCACCCGTGATGCGGCGGTACCTGCGAACGTAACCATTCGTCGTTATCCGAGCGCCCGCCGCCATCGCCGCGCTCGTCGCCGGTGGTTTCGGGCAGCACGTCGCCGAAGATCCGCGCCAGCCGCGCGGCCTCGGCGGCCTTGCGCCTGGCCGCCTCGGGATCCCGCGGCGACGTGCTGTCCTGAGAAGTCACTACCCTCACTCGTCCAATCCGGAGAGCTCGCCGATCGCCCGGCTCGCGAGCGGGCCGAGGGTCGCCATGCCGTCGCGGATCGCCGCCCGGCTACCCGGCAGGTTCACCACGAGGGTGCTGCCGGAGATGCCCGCGACGCCGCGCGAGAGCCCCGCGTCCAGCGACCCGGCCACCCGGCCGGACGCGCGCAGCGCCTCGGTGATGCCGGGCAGTTCGCGGTCGAGCACCTGCGCGGTGGCCTCGGGGGTGACATCGCGCGGGGACATCCCCGTGCCGCCGACCGAGATCACCAGGTCGACCCCGCCGATCACCGCGGTGTTGAGCGCGTTGCGAATCTCGACCTCCTCGGCCTGCACCGTCACCGAGGCGTCGACGAGAAAGCCCGCTTCGCTGAGCAGTTCGGTGACGAGCGGGCCGAGCGAATCCACGCCGCCATGTGCCGTCCGATCGTCGACGACAACAACCAGTGCACGCCCTGCCACGGGAGCATCGATGTCCATGCTCATCACCGTAGCGCCTACACACGACAGTGCCGCGCTCGAACGCATCATCGGCCGCCCTCCGCCGCGGCGGCGGTGAGCGTGACCTCGGCGGTCTTGGCGTTGCCGCCCTGCTCGTCGGTATAGGTGAGCTTCACTGTGTCGCCCGGCTGATGCGAGCGGACCGCCGCGATCAGCGCGTCGCCGGAATCGATCGGCCGGTCGTCGAGCCGGGTGACGATCGCGCCCGCCGGGATGCCCGCCTTGGCGGCGGGGCCGTCCGGGGTGACCTCGAGAACCCGGGCCGCGGTGTCCAGCGGCCGCAGCTTGATGCCGATCTGGGCGTAGGTGGCGTGCCCGGTCTTGATCAGCTCGTCGGCGACCCGGCGGGCCTGATCCACCGGGATGGCGAAGCCGAGGCCGATCGACCCGCTCTGCGCGCCCGCCGCTTCGCCGCCGAGGCTGGCGATGGCGGTGTTGATGCCGATCAGCTTGCCCTGGGCGTCGACCAGGGCGCCGCCGGAGTTGCCCGGGTTGATCGCCGCGTCGGTCTGGATCGCGTCGATCACCGGGTTGACCTGGCTGGGCGTGCCCTCGCCGCTGGTGGAGACCGGGCGGTTGAGCGCGGACACGATGCCGGTGGTGACGGTGCCCGCCAAGCCGAGCGGCGAACCGATCGCGATCACCGGCTGGCCCACCGCGAGACCGTCTGAGGTGCCGAGTTCGATCGGCGTGAGCCCGCTCTTGCCGGAGGCCTTGATGACGGCCAGATCCGAGACCGGATCGGCGCCGATCATGGTGGCAGGGGCGGTGCTGCCGTCGCTGAAGACCACCTCCATCTTCGCCGAGGCGCCCGCGCCCGCGGCGACGTGATTGTTGGTGAGGATCAGCCCGTCGGAGGACAATACGACCCCCGAACCCTCGCCGGAGGCGCGCGTACCCGCCACTTTGATCATCACGACACTGGGCAGCACCCGCTGGGCTACCGCCTGCGTCGAGCCCGCGGGCGCGTTGACGGCGTTGTTCACCGCGGGCTTGGGGACATCGAGCGCGTTGGTCACCGTCGCGGAGTCCGAGCCGGTGGCGAGGACACCGACCACACCGCCGACGCCACCGCTGACCAGTGCCAGCGCGGTCGCACCGGCGACCAGGCCGAGCCGCAGCGGCTTGCGCTGCGGTGCCTGCGCCGGCGCCGCGGTGAACGGGCCGGGCTGTGCCCCGAAAGGCGGCTGCCCCGGCGCCTGGTGACCGTGCGGCGCGCCGTAAACCGACACGCCAGGCAGCGGAGCGGTGCCGTGCGACTCCGGCGCGCCGTAATGCTGCGCCGTGCCGGACGGCTGCTCGCCATAGTGCTGCGACGGGCCGGAAGACTGCTCAGCGCTGTGGGAGTGTGCCGAGCCGTAGGGTGGCTGCGCGCCACCGTACGGCTGCGGGCTGGGGAGGTGACCCGCGCCGTAGGACTGCTCGGCGCCGGACGACTGCGCCGGGCCTTGCGACTGGCCGGGGAGAGGGGCTTGCTGCCCGTGCTGGGGCGCGGCGGGGTGGTCCGCGCTGCCGGATCCGGGATCGGCGGGCCGGTCAGCAGGTCGCTGCTGGGGATCGTCGGTCATGGTTGTCTGTCTCCTCACGCTTGCTGACCAGCTTCGTGACGGCTACTGAGAGGCGGCTGAGATCGCCCCGTCAGTTCGCCGAGACTCCGCGGCAGTTACGCCGGTCCGGCCTCGGAATCGTCCGGAACCACCGGCGCCTCACCGGGCAACACGATCCGGACCAGGGCGCCGCCGCGGTCGGAGTTGTCGACCGCGATCGTGCCACCGTGCTTGGTGACCACCTGCTTGACGATCGCCAGCCCCAGTCCGGAGCCGGGCATCGAGCGCGAGGCGGTCGTGCGGTAGAAGCGCTCGAAGACCAGCTCACGCTCCCCCGTCGGAATACCTGGACCGGCATCGGCCACCGCCAGTTCCAGCAGACCGGGCCCGGCCGGGCGCATGGTGATGCGCACCTCGGCGTCGCCGGGGCTCCATTTGGCCGCGTTGTCGAGCACGTTGAGCACCGCGCGTTCCAGCCCGGCCTCGTGGCCGTAGACGAACCAGGGTCGCAACTCGGCGGTGAAGGTGATGCCGGTGCGCCTGCGGCGGGCCCGCTCCAGCGCCCGCTCGGCGACCTCGCCGAGATCGACCCGCTCGTAGACGGTTTCGGGCGCGTCCTCGCGGGCCAGGTCGACGAGGTCGCCGACCAGCGTCGACAGCTCCTCGATCTGGGCGACGACGTCGGCGCGCAGCTCGGCCATGTCCTCGTCGGGCAGCTGGGGCGCGCCCGGCCTGCCGGAGGCGATGAGCAGTTCCATGTTGGTGCGCAGCGAGGTCAGTGGGGTGCGCAGTTCGTGGCCCGCGTCGGCGACGAGCCTGCGCTGGCGGTCGCGCGATTCGGCCAGCGCCCGCAGCATCGTGTTGAAACTGTCGGTGAGCCTGGCCAGTTCGTCGTCACCGGTGACCGGGATCGGGGTGAGGTCGTCGGTGCGGGCGACGCGCTCGGTGGCCGCGGTCAGCCGGGCGATCGGGCGCAGGCCGGTGCGGCCGACCGCGGTGCCCGCCGCGGCGGCGAGTACGACGCCGCAGGCACCGACGACGAACAGCAGCCACGCCAGCCGGTCGAGCACCTCCCTGGTGCGGTAGAGCTTCTGCGAGATGATCAGCGTCGCGCCGCTGTTTGTGCGCGCCGCGAGTACCCGCTGGTCACCGACGGTACGCAGCGAGGAGCTGTACTTGCCGTCGGCGACGGCGAGCTCCTGGGCGCCCACCGGCGGAATCGTCTGCTGCGGCGGCATGTAGGGCTTGTGGTCGGCGTAGATCAGCGCGACGCCGACATCGTTGGAGAACAACCCGGCCAGCACGATCGTCTGGAAGCCGAGCGTCTCGAAGTTGTTGTTGATCATCGTCGCCGCGCGCGCCTCGAGCTGGGCGTCGACGTCGGCGTAGAGCGCGCGCGCCACCATCGCGTAGGCCGCGATCGAGGTGACCGCGACGGCGATGAGCACCACCGACGCCGCCAGCAGCGTCACCCGCCAGCGCAGCGACACCGAGCGCGTCAGCGGCATCGGCGGCCGCATCTCGCCGCCGTCGGGCGGCCGCCGCAAGACCGCGACCACGGGTTCCTTGTGTGCCATCGCGCCGCCTACGGAGGAGTCTCGCGCAGCACGTACCCGACGCCGCGCACGGTGTGGATCAGCCGGTCCTCGCCGTCGGCCTCGGTCTTGCGCCGCAAATAGCCGATGTAGACCTCCAGCGCATTTCCCGAGGTGGGAAAGTCGTAGCCCCAGACCTCTTCGAGGATGCGCCCGCGGGTGAGCACTCGGCGCGGATTGGCCATCAACATCTCGAGCAACGAGAACTCGGTTCTGGTGAGGCTGATGGCGCGTTCGGCACGCGAGACCTCACGTGTCACCGGATCCAGCGACAAGTCAGCGAACACCATCGCTTCCGATGCTTCGCCCGGGTCGGGCGCCCGGCGGCGCAGCAACGCGCGTAAACGCGCCAGCAATTCCTCCAACGCGAAAGGCTTCGGCAAATAATCGTCGGCGCCCGCATCGAGGCCGGCGACGCGTTCGGAGACCGAATCGCGCGCGGTCAAAACGAGAATCGGGAGATCGTCGCCGGTGCTGCGCAGTCTGCGGCACACTTCCAGACCGTCCAGTCTGGGCATCATCACATCGAGAACCAGGGCATCGGGCCTGGCCGCGGTGACTTTCTCCAACGCGTCCATGCCGTCCACCGCCAGGTCAACCGTGTAGCCGTTGAAGCTCAGCGACCGGCGCAGAGATTCCCGCACGGCGCGATCGTCGTCGACTACCAGAATGCGCATGTGCTCAGTTTGCCGTGATCGACTGAGAACGCACTGAGAGGGGCACGCCCGGCGTGGCTGACGACGACCCGAAGCAGCGCGGCGCGGCGGCCTGTCGCCCTTGACAAATCCACGTGAATCGTCTTTGTGTCAGCGCATATTCGGCGAATTACAGACCGAGTGGCCCGGATTGCCGTTGACCACCCGGCACGGTATCTTTCCTGCGATAAAAGAAGACCTCCAGTTGGTTCTGCGCTCGCATCGCTCCGCGACCTCCCCGCGCGGGCCGGGGTCACACGTGGAAGCAGAGGCAACGCACGCGGATGGAACCTGCATCGCGCTCCTGGCAATTCAGCCTGTCGAACTGGTCGGTAACGCGCAAGGTCGGTGTGGTGCTGGTGCTGCCGGTGATGCTGGCGACCACGTTCGCCGTGCTGCGGATCAACAACGAGCTGCAAACGATGACGCAGCTCGGCGCGGCCACCGAGCAAGCCACCGTCATCCGTCCCGTCGTCAAATTCGCCACCGCGACCGAACAACTCGCGATCGCGGCGACCGCCAACTGGGGTGCGATCGCCGACCCGCAGACCGACGCCGCGCTGACCACCTACGACCAGGCGCTCGCCGAGGTCCAGAACGCACTGCGCTCGGCCAGGATCGACCCCGCCGTCGCGGCCGAACTCACCGCGGCCACCGCCACCGGCTCCACCCTGCGCAACACCGTGCGCGGCGGCTCCCCGGCGATGGTCGGCGAGCAGACCGACGAGATCGGTGAACGGATCGGCAACGCGCTCGCCAAGACCCCGCAGGTCGAGGACTTCATCGTCCAGCGCTACTTCCTCCAGGTCACCGCGCTGCACCAGGCCAGAAGGGTGCTCACCCGCGAGCGCACGCTGGTCGTCTCCCCCGACGCGGGCCGCAGCCAGAGCGCGCGGGCGAAGATGCTCGTCGAGCTCGGCTCCGAGTCCACCATGATCAAGACCTACGGCATGATCATGCCGGACAACGCGGGCAGCATGGCCGCGCTGCTCGACGCGGTGCAGACCAGGATCAGCGTCTTCAGCCAGAACAACGGCGATCCGACCACCAACGCCGCGGTACTCAACACCCTGCAGGTCAGCGCCGACACCTACGCGTCGAGCATCGCCACCCTGCTCGACAACATCGACCACACGCTCGACACCAACACCGCGACCGCGCAGACCGCGGCGCTGCGCGAGACCACCCTGGTGCTCGGCATGCTGCTGGCGGGCCTGGCGCTGGCGCTGGCGGTCGCCCGCACGCTGGTCGTCCCGGTGCGCAGGCTGCGCCGCGACGCGCTCGAGGTCGCGCACGTGAAGCTGCCCGACGAGCTGGCCGTGGTCCGCAGCGGCGGCGCGACGCCCGAGATCGCCCCGGTGGGCGTGCATTCCACCGACGAGGTCGGCCAGCTCGCCCGCGCCGTCGACGAGATCCACGAGCAGGCGCTGAATCTGGCCGCCGACCAGGCCCGCCTGCGCCTGCAGATCGGCAACATGTTCGAGACGCTGTCGCGGCGCAGCCAGTCGCTGGTCGAGCAGCAGCTCGCGCTCATCGAGGAGCTCGAGCACGACGAGGACAACCCCTCGCGCCTGCAAACGCTGTTCCGGCTCGACCACCTCGCCACCCGCATGCGCCGCAACGGCGACAACCTGCTCGTGCTCGCCGGCACCGCGCTGCGCCGCGGTCATCTGCCGCCGGTGCCGCTGTCGGACATGCTCTGGAGCGCGGTCTCCCAGGTGGAGGACTACCAGCGGGTCGAGATCGGCAATGTGCCCGACGGCGTCGTCGCCGGTGAATCCGCGGTCGACATCGAGCATCTGCTCGCCGAGCTGATCGACAACGCGCTGCGCTACTCGCCGCCGAGCACCTCGGTGGCGGTCATCGTCGGGCGCGCGGTCGACGGCGGCTACCTGATCGAGATCACCGACCGCGGTCTCGGCATGTCGGCCGAGGATCTGCAGACGACCAACGACCGGCTCGCCTCCGGTGGTGAGGTCACCATCGAGACCGCCCGCCGTATGGGTCTTTTCGTGGTCGGCAGGCTCGCCAAGCGGCACACCATCACCGTCAGCCTGCGGCGCACCGCCACCCAGGCGCCGCAGCCTGGCATCACCGCGAGCGTGCATCTGCCCAGCGCGCTGGTCTCCCCGCCGCCCGCGTCGTCGGGTCCGGCGACCGGTCCCAACCCGATCGTGACGACCGGTTCGCACGCGCTGGTGTCCTCGGCCATCGGCCCGCACGCGCTGACCCCGGCCGACATCACCGGCCCGAACCCGATCATGCCGCCGAACGGCACAGGGCCGATCGGCGTCCCCCTGCCGACCGGGCCGAACCCGCTGGTGCCGACGGGACCGGTCGCGCCTGGCCTCGACTCCGAGCCGTCCATGGCGCCGTTGACCAGTGCCGGTCTGCCGCAACGCCGTCCGGCGAATCCGCCGGCTGCCGACCCGGTGCCTGCCGTGGCGCCCGAACCCGAGGAACCGACCGGGTTGTGGGCCGAACACGAGCACGACACCGACGACCTGCCGGTCGCATCGGTCACCACCAACGCATCGGACGGCACGGCGAACAGGTCCGCGGGCCTGCCGCAACGCGTTCCCTCCTCCGCGCTGAGCGAGCTCGCCGCGGCCAGGCAGACGCCGCGGCTCCCCACACCCGAGCCCGAACCGGAGCCGGTCGCCGATGCCGACCCGATGCCGACGTCGTCCACCCGGCTGGCACCGGTACCCGGCGAGGCGCCGACCCCCATCTACCAGCGGATGGTCTCGGAATGGCTCGTCGAACCCGCTTCCGCCACTGCCGAATCCGGCGGCAACGGAGCATCATGGAGTTCCCCCGGCGACGCGGGCTGGTCGGCAGCGGCCAGCGCGGGTAATCCGCCGACTTCCTCACGCACCGTCGGCGGGCTGCCGATTCGCAAACCGGGCGCCCAGCTCGTCCCCGGCGGGCTCACCCCCGCCGAGGAGGCGGGTGCCCGCGATCCCGAGGAGATCCGCAACAACTTGACCAGACACCTCAGCGGCGTTCGCAGCGGCCGCGCCGAGATCCAGTACAACGACGGAGGCCTCGAATGAGCAACGCGCATCCCACGGACGAGAATCTGAACTGGTTGGTCGCCCGCTTCACCCGCGACGTGCCCGGCGTCTCGCACGCGGTGCTGGTCTCGGCCGACGGTCTGCTGCAGGCGACCAGTCCGCACCTGCCGTCGGACCGGGCCGAGCAGCTGGCCGCGGTGACCGCGGGCCTGGCGAGCCTGTCGATGGGTGCGGCGCATCTGTTCGACGGCGGCAAGGTGATGCAGTCGATCGTGGAGATGCAGCGCGGGTACCTGCTGGTGATGAGCGTCGGAAACGGCTCGCACCTGGCGGTTCTGGCCAACAAGAGCCACGACATCGGCCGTATCGGCTACGAGATGGCGTTGCTCGTCGACCGAGTGGGCTCGGCGGTCACCGCCACCGCCCGCTCCGCCGGCTGAGGTGAGATGTCGAGCCCGTACGGATCAGAAAACCGGCCGACGACCCGGGTCAGGCCCTACGCCCTGACCTCCGGCCGCACCGAGCCCGCGATCTCGCTGCCGCTAGAGGCAGTCGTGGAAACGGTCTCGTATACCGCGCACCTGGAATGGCCCGCAGGGGATTTGCGCACCGAAATAGTGCGTCTCGGCACACATAGACTGTCCGTCGCAGAAATAGCTGCATACCTTGGCCGCCCACTGGGTATGGTCCGGGTGATGATCGGCGATCTCGTTGTCGGCGGGATTCTTCGAGTGCATTCGACGCTGACCGAGCAGGCGAGCTACGACGAACGCCGATCACTGATGGAGAGGACTTTGCGTGGACTCCGTGGCCTCTGAGGGCATGCGCCCCCCGAACCCCGAGCGGGTCGCGTCGACCAAGATCGTCGTGGCCGGTGGATTCGGCGCAGGCAAGACAACTTTCGTCGGTGCGGTATCGGAGATCGTTCCGCTGCGCACCGAAGCGATGGTGACCCACTTCTCCGACGGGATCGACGATCTCGCCGAGACGCCGGAGAAGGAAACCACCACCGTCGCCATGGACTTCGGCCGCATCGTGCTGCCGGGCAACCTGGTGCTGTACCTGTTCGGCACCCCGGGCCAGAAGCGGTTCTGGTTCATGTGGGACGACCTCATCCGCGGCGCCATCGGCGCGGTGGTGCTGATCGATACCCGCAGGCTGGAGGACAGTTTCGCCGCGGTCGACTTCTTCGAGGCGCGCGGCCTGCCGTTCCTGATCGCGGTGAACCGCTTCCCGAACGCCCCGCGCTTCCCGATCGCCGAACTGCGCGAGGCGCTCTCGGTGCGCGAGGGCATCCCGATCGTCGATATCGACGCGCGCAATGCCGTCGAGGTGCGGCAGGCGTTGGCCGCGGTGACCGAATACGCCATCGCCCAGCTGGAGCCGCAGCAGTTCGAGGGGGCCGGCCGGCGTGGTTGACCTGCTCGCCGCGACCGGGGCCGAGACGTTCGGGCGTGGCACGGGCATCGCCTGGCTCGCGCTGGACATGTCGGGGCTCGGCGCGCTGGTGGCGTTCGCCTGTGTGCGGCATGCGAAGTACTCGGCCAGGTTCCGGCTCGTCTGGCTGACGATGGCCGCGGTCTCGCTCGGCGGGGTCGGGCTGTGGCTGGCGAATTCGCTGGCACTGCTCGGAATCCGGGTCCAGGACAGCATCATGCGGTACAACGTCGCGCTCGGCGCGGCGTCGCTGGCCATCGCGGTCGTCGGCGTGCTGGCCGGGTTGCTGATCGGCGGGCGGACGCCGCAGCTGCCCAGGCTGATCGTCGGCGGGCTGACGATGGGGTTGAGCGTCGGTCTGTCGACCTACCTGACTTTGGACGCGCTCGAAGTGCAGGGCCAGGTCGACGAGTCGCTCGGCCTCATCGGGATCGCCGTGCTGCTGTCGATGGCGCTGTGCGTGGCCACGCTGTGGGCCTCCCAGGTGGTCCGCCTGGTGGCGTTGCGGGTCGGGGCGTCCTTGCTGTTCGCGCTCGGCGTCGCGGCGGTGTACTACACGGCGGTCGCCTCGCTCGAGTTCACGATCGATCCGGGCAGCCGGACGCCGACCGGCCTGCAGCTGTTCGATCTGGTGTACCCGATGTTCGTGGTCGGCGCGCTGGGTTTGACGGTGCCGATCACCGCGGTCCTGGTCGCGCCGGATCGGCGCGACGCGGCGCGGGCCCCCGAACCGCGGCGGCAGCCGGTCGGTACGCGGTGACCGCAACCAGCTAACGCCCGGTTTGTCTGAATTATTGTGGGCGACCGCCCCGTTCGCCGAATGCGGGCGACCGGGGCGAGTCGGCCCCGAAAACCGCCCCTGAAGTGGCGATGAGCGGGTTCTCCTTAACCGGAGAACCCGCCCTCCCGCACGAGAGTACATACCCGCCAAGGACTCCGCATCAGTCGTCCGGGAATTTTCTTGTGCCACAAAACAAACCAAAAGTTGGTAATGGCCATTCCGGCAATCGACCAGCAAGCCTCCGTGCGCATCCGCGCCAAGTGGCATGCGCCACACCGTTAACCGGGCGATTGCCATCGACCCCAGCACGAGCCTCTGAGCAGGCATGACCGCCGCCAAGTAAGACCCCTGGACAGCAGGGGGCGAAGAACAGGCCGTCGACGGCGCGTTCCACCCCCACACCGCCTGCCAGCGGGTTATCGTCGGCCAGGGCGCATTCGTCTCGCCCAGCACATCCAAGGTTCGTTCGAAGGAGTTCGTATGGCCGTCAACGTGGTGCTCGACAAAGTTCTCGACAAGGAATTCGAGAACAAGACGCTGAAGGAAATCCTCGCCGCGCCGCCGTCGGCGCTGGCCGGCCTCACCGACGCGCACGACAAGCAGCTGCTCGACGCGCTGAAGATCAAGACCATCGCCGACCTGGGTAGCAACAAGTTCTTCCAGCTGGCCGCGGCGCTGGTCGAGCTGTCCGAGCGCGAAGGCTGAACCTGCCGAAAACACAACGGCCTGCCGGCGAAACCGGCAGGCCGTTGTCGTTGCCCGATCCCGATCCGGGTTGTCCCCTCCGAACCGCTCTCGAACTCCGATGTGCGGACGGACTCAGATCCGCGAGGGATCGATCAAACCCTTCCGCACGGCACCAACGATACGACGTGGCACCTGGTACTCGACGCCACCCACCGTGACCGGGACCAACTGTGGAACAGCAGCCTTCCACTGCGAACGCCTGCTGCGGGTGTTGGAACGCGACATCCTGCGCTTCGGGACAGCCACGGGTCAGCCCTCCTTTCCTGCGCGCGAACGCTTTCCGTATTTGCGCTCGAACTTCTCCACCCGGCCCTGGGTATCGAGGTTGCGATGGGTGCCGGTCCAGAACGGATGCGAATCCGAGGTGACGTCGACCATCAGCAGCGGATACGTCTTGCCGTCGGTCCATTCGACGCCGCGGTCGCTGGTCGAGGTCGACCGGGTCAGGAACCGCTTGCCGGTGCTCGAATCCTCGAACACCACGGGGTGGTAGTCGGGGTGGATGCCCGCTTTCATGCTGTTTCTCCTCTCGGGTTGATGCGCTCGCTCGCCGCGGCCGACGCCTCGGCGGAATCGGCGCAGGGGTCTTCGTGCCAGTCGCCGAAGGGGTCCTCCCACAACGCGACTCGCTCCGGCGCACGGTCGACCAGCAGCAGCTCGTCGTCCTCGACCAGCGCCCAGTGCAGGGCGTGGCGGATCTCGGCGGGGTCGGCATCGTGTGCCAGGATCACCAGCGACACGTCGCGGTCACCGAACCGCTCGTCCCAGCGCAGCGCGGCCATCGCCCTGCGGTCCGGGTCAGCGGCCGCCCGCTCCTCAGCGCCCATCGCCGCCAGCCAGCGACCGGCGCCGCCGACCCGCAGGCCACCGCCTGCCGACTCCAGCCAGACCACCTGATCCGGCTGGGTGGCCAGCCAGATCCGGCCGCGCGCGGTGACCACACCGTCGAACAGCACGTCGAGCGCCTCGTGCAGCCGGGCCGGATGGAACGGCCTGCGCGCGGCGAATTCGATGAGCGAGACACCGCAGTCGGTGGTCAGCGGCGGCTGACCGCGCAGCAGCGGCGCGTGGGCGTCGAAGATCCGGCCGCGGCGCGCGTCGGCGGGAATCCCGGCCAGCAGGGCGCCGATCTCCATCGCGTCGAAGGCGGGGAGTTCGTCCAGCCAGGCCACCGGCGCCGCGGGTGCCATCCTGTCCAGCACGGCGTGCAGCCGCTCGCGGTCGAGCGCGTCGACACCCGTGGTCAGCACCACGAGCGCGTCGGCGAAGTCGACCTGGCCGACAGCGACCTGGGCGACGGTCCGCTCGTCGTCGGCCGCGGCGAGCCCGCGATCGGCCAGCGCCTCGTCGCCGGTGGCGTCGGCGAGCCACTGCTGGCCGTCCAGGCAGGTCAGCGTGGCCTCGATCCGCACGTTCCGGCCCGCAGGCCCGTCCACCCGATCGGCCACCCCGGTCACCTCGACCATGTCGATCGCGTGGCACAGCGCCTCGGCCTCGATGGCCGGGTCGAGCGCGAGCACGATGCGGCGCACATGGTCGCGGGCGGCGAGCGTGCACAGCATCGGCAGCAGATCGGCCCGCAGCGTGCACGACACACAACCGTGCGCGAGCTCGAGCACGGTGGTCGTGACGGTGCCCGCGGTGCGCACCGTGCGGCGTACGACGCCTTCGCGCAGTTCGGCGAGGTCGTGGTGCACGACCACGGTGCCCGCGTCCTCGCTCAGTGTCGCCGCGATGTGCTCGACGCCGGTCATGGCAGGTCCGGAGAAGCCAGCGAGCAGCACGACGGGCGTTCTCCGGTCGGTCTGGTCCAGCACCCGGATCCCCTTTCGATAACGATTTTCATTTACCTTAGCGCAACGGTACAGTGCGGAATACCTGTTGTCGAAAATGGTTGTCATACCCATGGAGGGAGGTCGCATGTCGGCCCACTGCCAGGTCACCGGTCGCAAGCCCGGCTTCGGAAAAGCCGTCTCACACTCGCACCGGCGCACCAACCGGCGCTGGAACCCCAACATCCAGCGCAAGACCTACTACCTGCCCAGCGAGGGCCGCCGCATCACGCTGACGGTCTCCGCCAAGGGCATCAAGACCATCGACCGGGACGGGATCGAGGCCGTGGTGGCCCGGATCCGCTCCCGGGGCGACAAGATCTAGGAGCACTCATGGCCTCGAAGTCGACCGATATCCGGCCCATCGTCAAACTCAAGTCCACCGCGGGGACCGGCTTCACCTATGTCACCCGCAAGAACCGCCGCAACGACCCCGACCGGCTGGTCCTGCGCAAATACGACCCCGTCGTGCGCAAGCACGTCGACTTCCGCGAGGAGCGCTGATGGCGAAGAAGTCCAAGATCGCCCGAAACGAGCAGCGCCGCGCGATCGTCGAGCGCTACGCCGCCCGGCGCGCAGAGCTCAAGGAGCTCATCCGCAAGCCGGGCACCGGCGAGGCCGAGCGGGCCGCCGCGCAGGCCGAACTGCGCAACCAGCCCCGCGACGCCAGTCCGGTACGATTGCGCAATCGGGATGCAGCCGATGGCCGGCCACGCGGCCATCTCCGGAAGTTCGGCCTCTCCCGTGTTCGTGTGCGCGAGATGGCCCACCGGGGCGAGCTCCCTGGGGTCCACAAATCGAGCTGGTAGACACCCACTGATCTCGTGAGAAGGAACATCGCATGGCAGTGAAGCGAGCACCGTCCAAGAAGGCACGCGCCGAGCAGGGCCGTAAGCCGAAGAAGAATCCGTTGATCGCCGCGGGCATCGAAGTCGTCGACTACAAAGACGTCAACCTGCTGCGCACCTTCATTTCCGATCGCGGCAAGATCCGCAGCCGTCGCGTCACCGGCCTGACCCCGCAGCAGCAGCGTCAGGTCGCCGTCGCGGTGAAGAACGCGCGCGAGATGGCGCTGCTGCCCTTCACCACCACCAAGTAGCTGTCGCCCAAAAAGTGGCCCCGAAGCTGTTGCCTCGGGGCCACTTTCGTTGTGCAGGCGGTGAACGCTGCGACTTACGTCATCACGGGATGGTGAGAACCTGGCCCGCGTTGATCAGATCCGGGTTGTCGATACCGCTGGCCGACGCGATCTCGTGGTAGCGGTTGCCGTCGCCGTAGAAACGCTCGGAGATGGCCCACAGGGTGTCGCCCGGCTCGACCGTGTAGGTCTGCGCGGCCGGCGGCGGCGGGACCTCTTCGGCGACCGGGGCGGCGGCGACCGGCTCCGGCTCGGGGGCAGGCAGCGGGTTGTCGGTGTTGGTGGCCGTGGCCCACGCGACCGAACCGTCGGTGCCGTAGAGCACGACGTTGCGGTCGGGCTGGATGACCAGCTTCTCGACGTTGTTGCCGTTGGTCTCGGTCGACCAGGCGGCCGAACCGTCACCCTTGTAGAGGACGAAGTTGCCGTCGTCCTGCAGGACCGCGCGCTGCACGTCCTGTCCGTGAGTCTGGGCGGCCCACACGACGTTGCCGTCGGGCTCGGTCACCACAAGGTTGCCATCTGGCTGCAAGGCCAGGGTGTACGCACCGCCGGTCAGGGACTGTCCCAGTCCCAGTTCTTCGCCTACGCGCAGCGTGTCGCCCACGTTCGTCCTTTCGAAGATCCAGTTGCAGAGCATCCAACTTCAACGATGCTCGCCGTATGCCACGGCGGCGCATCGCAAGCGAATGTAGTCCCCGCCGAGCCGAAATGGGCGAGTTACGCGCAGGGTTCGCGGAAAGTTCACTGTGGGGACTGTCGCGTTTAGAATGCCGCACACGGCCGCACGTGCGCGTGCACGACGCCGACTAGGCTCTCGACATGCGAACGACGTCGCGTTTCACCGCCGCCGCGGCCGCCATGGCCGTGCTGCTCAGCCCACTCACGGCCTGCTCGAGCTCCGATGACGCTGCGCCCCAACCCGATTCGACGACCGCCAGCGCGCGCCCGGAAGACGGCAACGCGAGCCTCGGCCACCGCTTCACGCCCGATCCCACCATCGTCGACGCGCACCCACTGACCTTCACGTCCTGGACTCGCCTGGGCGACAACATGATCGGCGTCAACTTCCAGACCGGTAACCCGGAGTGCTTCGGCGTCGACGCCACCGTCACCGAGTCCGCCACGGCCGTCTCGGTCGCACTGCGCGCGGGCACCCGCGCCGATGCCGTCGGCAAGATGTGCACCATGAACGCCGTCTTCGGCACCATGGAGATCACCCTGACATCGCCACTGGGGAACCGTCAGGTCGTCGACGCGGGATAACGAAAACGGGTGCCGCACCGAGGATTCGGCGCGGCACCCGTTCAGGTCGACGTGACTCAGTGCGCGAAGTGGCGCGCTCCGGTCAGGTACAGGGTTACCCCGGCTTCGCGGCACAGCTCGACGGTGTCCTTGTCGCGGATCGAGCCACCCGGGTGCACGATCGCGCGCACGCCGGCGGCCACCAGGATCTGGGGACCGTCGGAGAACGGGAAGAACGCGTCGGAGGCGGCGACGGAACCCTTGGCCCGCTCCCCCGCGCGCTCGACGGCGAGCTTGCAGGAGTCGACGCGGTTGACCTGACCCATGCCGACGCCGACGGCGGCGCCGTCGTCGGCCAGCAGGATCGCGTTCGACTTCACGGCACGGCAAGCGCGCCAAGCGAATTCGAGGTCGGCCAGGGTGGTGGCGTCGGCCGGATCGCCCGCGGCGAGAGTCCAGTTGGCCGGGTCGTCGCCCGCGGCGTCGAGGATGTCGCGGTCCTGCAGCAGCGCACCGCCGCTGATCGGACGCAGTTCCACACCCTTGCGCCGCGGCGGCTCGGCGACCAGCACGCGCACATTCTTCTTGCGCTGCAGCACATCCACCGCGCCCGGCGCGTAGCCGGGGGCGACGATCACCTCGGTGAAGATCTCGGCGACCTGCTCGGCCATCTCGACGCTGACCTCGCGGTTGGCCGCGATCACGCCGCCGTAGGCGCTGACCGGGTCGGTGGCGTGGGCCTTGCGGTGCGCCTCGGCGATGTCGGCGCCGACGGCGATGCCACACGGGTTGGCGTGCTTGATCACCGCGACGGCGGGCTCGTCGAAGTCGTAGGCGGCGCGCCAGGCGGCGTCACCGTCGGTGTAGTTGTTGTACGACATCTCCTTGCCGTGCAACTGCTCGGCCTGCGCGATGCCGACGGTGCCGTCGTTGCTGGTGTACAGCGCGGCGGCCTGGTGCGGGTTCTCGCCGTAGCGCAGCACCGCGGACCGCTCCCACGAACCGGCGACCCAGCCGGGGAACTGCTCGGTCTCGGGCTGCACGGCGGGCACGGCGACCGAGCCCATCCAGCTCGCGACGGCGACGTCGTAGCTCGCGGTGTGCTGGAAGGCCTTGGCGGCCAGCCCGGTCCGCTCGGCGAGGGTGAATCCGCCGGACTTCACCGCGGCGAGCACGTCGTCGTAGTCGGTGACGTCGACGACCACACCGACCGACGGGTGGTTCTTGGCGGCGGCACGCACCATCGACGGACCGCCGATGTCGATCTGCTCGACGCACTCGTCGATGCTCGCGCCGCTGGCCACGGTCTGGGTGAACGGGTACAGGTTCACCACGACCAGCTGGAACGCCTCGACGCCGAGCTCGACGAGCTGCTCGACGTGCTCGGCGCGCCGGGTGTCGGCCAGGATGCCCGCGTGCACGCGGGGGTGCAGCGTCTTGACGCGACCGTCGAGGGTCTCCGGGAAACCGGTCAGGTCCTCGACCTTGGTGACCGGAATGCCCGCCTCGGCGATCTTGCCCGCGGTCGAACCGGTCGACACCAGCTCCACGCCGGCGGCGTGCAGTCCGGTGGCCAGCTCGACGAGCCCGGTCTTGTCGTAGACGCTCACCAGCGCCCTGCGGATCGCCTTACGTTCACTCACCGGCGTGCTCGCTCATCTGGAATTTCTGCCTTTCGTCCGTCGGAGACAATGCCTCGCGTCGCGACAGCGGCGATGACCTCCGCCAGCAACCGTCGCTCGACAACCTTGATGCGCTCGTGCAGGGCGGCCTCGTCGTCGCCGGGCAGCACCTCGACCGCCTCCTGCGCGAGGATCGGGCCGGTATCGACCCCGCCGTCGACCAGGTGCACCGTGCAACCGGTGACCTTGGCGCCGTAGGCGAGCGCGTCACGCACACCGTGCGCGCCGGGGAACGACGGCAGCAGCGCGGGGTGGGTGTTGATGAACCGGCCGCCGAAACGCTCCAGGAACGCGGGGCCGACGATCTTCATGAAGCCCGCGGAGACGACCAGATCGGGCTGGAAGGCATCGACGGCCTCGGTCAGCGCGAGGTCCCAGGCGGAGCGGTCGGGGAAGTCTTTCACCGCGACGCGGAAGTGCTCGATACCGGCGGCCTCGGCGTACTCGGTCGCCTGGCACACCCGGTCGACGCCGACCGCGACGATCTTGGCGGGGTACCCGGGCTCGCGCGCGGCGGCAAGCAGCGCGTTCAGCAGCGAGCCGGTGCCCGAGGCGAGGACGACGACGGTGGCCGGTGTCCCTGCGGGCTTCCACTGGGCAAACGAGGACGTCAGCGCTCTACTCCTGCGTGTGGGTCGGGTGGCGGCGATCGGCGATACCGCCGGGTCGAGCTTAACGACCGGTGGTCTCGTCACCTTCCGGCAGGTCCGGCTCGACCACCTCGGCGTCGACGATGTCGTCGGCGGGCGGTGCCGCGGAACCGGGGGCGGCGATGCTCACCTCGACGTCGTCGTCGATGTCGGTGACCAGTTCGGCGTCGAGTTCGACGGCGGGATCGTCGTCGTAGTCCTCGGTTTCGTCCTCGTCCTCGTCCTCGTCGTCGTCGTCGTAGTCGTCCTCGTCGTCGTAATCGTCGTAGTCGTCGTAGTCGTCGTAGTCGTCGATGTGGTCGTCGTAGTCGTCGACCGGTGCGGTGGGGGCGAGAAAGCGGCGGGCGAAGACCATGCCGACGAAGCCGCCGAAGCCGAACCAGGTGACCATCAGCACGACCAGCATCAGCAGGTCGACTCCGACCCAGCCGACGGCGCCGAGTTGTCCGCCGCCGAGGATCGCGAGCGCGAGGAACGTCAGCGTGGACAGCGCGGCGGAGGTGAGCGTCGCCCACGGTGCGCCGGGCCGGTCGTCGCTGGTGCGGCCGAGCTCGATGCCGGCGAGCACGCCCACCGCGATCGGCACCAGCAGCAGCACCGGCCACCAGGCCGCGGACGGCCCCTCCGGCAGCGGGATCAGCGCGGGCACGGCGGGCACCTGGCCCGCGGTGACCCCGAACAGCCCGACCGAGCCCGTGCCGAACTGCACGGCGGCGCCGGTGAGCAGACCCGCCGCGGCGATCACCACATTGGGCAGGTAGAGCAGCGACAGCAGCGTCATACCGAGGACGTCGGTGAAGTTGTGCGCCTGGTTGTAGGCACCGTCGAGGCGCGAGAGGTGCGTGAAGAACGACACGGCGGTGGCCAGGGCGGCACAGCCGAGCATCCGCACCACGGTCCGACGGGCGGCGCGAGCACCGAGCACGGCCCATTCGGGGATCTCGACCGGAACGAGCGCGCACAGCGAAGACCAGGCCCTACCGGCGATTCCGCCAGCGGCCGCACCGAGATACAGCACGATCACCCAGCCGAACGCGGTGACCGGGCCCGGCGGTTCGAGCGGGGTGACACCGGCGGCGTCACCGGTGACGGCCAGGCAGACGGCGGTCATCAGCAGCGGACCGGCCAGAACCGCGCCGGTGAGCCAGCCCAGCTCGATCGGGGTCGGCCGATTGGGCACCGCCCGCGCGCATTCGCGGGCCGCCACCAAGACCAGAATCGCGGTCGGGACCAGCGGCAGCAGGCCGAGCGTGGTCCGGCCGACGGTGAGCGGAATCTGATGGGCGGCAAGCCAGGTCGCGGCGACCGCGCCGGGCGCGCTGGTCAGGTCGGTGCCGGTGGTCAGCATGACCACCAGGACGAGCAGGATCGTCGCCGCCAGCGCGCAGATCGTCGGCCTGGCCGCCACCAGCAGCAGGGTCCGCGCCCGCTCGGGCGACAGCGACCACCAGGGCGGTTCGTGACCGTGCCCGGACGGCGGTGCGGTGGCCTCCCCGGCACCGCGTGACCCGGAGGTCCGGCGCACGAGGGCGTTACGGGAGCTCATGACAATTCAGCGTGGCAGCTTTCCCGGCAAGCGCGGGTCAGGCGCGCCGCGAGCCCACAGGCACACCTGTGGGCTCGCGATCGAACCTGTGCCACGCGCGGCGGCCGTGCTTCATTCGGCATGATCGGGGGGCCCTGCGTGGTCACGCTTCGCAGCGTGTCCCAGCGCTGACCCGATCATGCCGGCGGTTTCCTACTTGTTGTCGTCGTTCGGGCGGAACGCGGTGGTCGCGTCGGCCGACGGATCGGCGTTCTGCTCCCCACCGAACGGCTGCGGCTGACCGGGGCCCGGCTGCGGCTGCGCGGGCGAACCGGCCTGCGCGCCACCGTAGGTCGGCGCACCGAAGGGCTGGCCCGGCTGCTGGCCGCCGAAGTTCTGGGTCGCGCTCTCGTCGGGACGCGGCTGCGCCTGCGGCGGGGCACCGTAGGGCGACTGCTGCTGCGGCGCACCGTACTGCTGGCCGTACGGCGACTGCTGCGGCTGACCGTAGCCCGGCTGCTGCTGGCCCGGCTGACCGTAGGACGGCTGCGGCACCGACGGCTGGCTCTGCTGGCCGTACGGCGACGGCTGCTGGGTGGGGTACTGACCGCCGGTCTGGCTCTGGCCGTATCCGGTCTGGCCGTAGGGCTGCTGGCCGGTCTGGCCGTAGCCCTGCTGCCCGTAACCCTGCTGGCCGTACTGGCCGTACTGACCCGGCTGCTGCTGGGGCTGGGCGGGTTTGGGCGCCGGCGCCTTGATGATGCCGAGCCCGAACAGCAGGCCGACGATCGCGGCGGCCGCGGTCAGCAGCGCGAACACGATCACGATGAAGGCGCCGAATTCGAGCTCGGCGCCCTCGGGCACCGAGAAGGTCAGCGCGAGCACGCCGAAGAGCCCGGCGACCGCGGTCGCCGCGGCGGCGCCGAGCAGATTCTGCTTGGGCAGCAACGACACCGCGGCGAGCAGACCGGCAACCAGGACGATGGTGAGCGAGGCCGAGCCACCGAAATACGCGAAGAAGCTGTCGGTCTCGTCGCTGGTCACCGTGGTGCCGCCGAGCGTCACCGGCTTGGCTCCGACGAAAGGCAGGAAGCCGAGCAGGAAGGTCAGCACGCCGAGTCCGGCGGTCGCCGCGGTCAGAATGAACGGCAGCCCTTTGGCACCGGCATCGGCCGCGGTCGATGGTGCAGCCGCGGCGGCTCCGGTGCTCGGGCCCTGGCTGGGCGCGGCGGGTGTCGCGGGTGCGTTGTACCCGGAGCCCCCGGTCGGGTATGACATGTCGTCGTCTCCTTGTCGAGTCGTGCGCATCGGTCGCGTCGAACTGACTGGTGCTGATCCAGTACTTGACGCTACTGCACGCCACGTCCCCGGTCACCACCTACCGATCGGGCTGTGGATAACCACGCCCTGTGCAGAATCGACGAAGGCCGCCTCCGTCAAACCTGGAGGCGGCCTTCATAGGTGTGCGATAGATCAAGCAGACGCGATGGACGCCTTCTCCAGGATCTCGCGCGCCAGCGCGGCGGTCGCGGACGGCGTCTTGCCGACCTTCACACCGGCGGCCTCGAGCGCTTCCTGCTTGGCCTGCGCGGTACCGCCGCCGCTGGAGACGATGGCGCCCGCGTGGCCCATGGTCTTGCCCTCGGGGGCGGTGAAGCCGGCGACGTAACCGACGACCGGCTTGGTCACGTTGGCCTTGATGTAGGCCGCGGCCCGCTCCTCGGCGTCGCCACCGATCTCGCCGATCATGACGATGATCTTGGTCTCGGGGTCCTTCTCGAACGCCTCGATGGCGTCGATGTGGGTGGTGCCGATGACCGGGTCGCCGCCGATGCCGATCGCGGTCGAGAAACCGAAATCGCGCAGCTCGTACATCATCTGGTAGGTCAGGGTGCCCGACTTCGACACCAGGCCGATCGGGCCCTTGCCGGTGATGTTGTTCGGGGTGATGCCGACCAGCGCCTCACCCGGGGTGATGATGCCGGGGCAGTTCGGGCCGATGATGCGGGTCTTCTCGCCCTTTTCGACGTTGTAGGCCCACGCGTAGGCGGAGTCCTGCACCGGGATGCCCTCGGTGATGACCACCAGCAGCGGGATCTCCGCGTCGATGGCCTCGACGATGGCGTCCTTGGAGAAGGCGGGCGGCACGAACGCGATGGAGGTGTCGGCGCCGGTCTTCTCCATCGCCTCGGCGACGGAAGCGAACACCGGCAGCTCGATGGTGTTGCCCGCGGCGTCGGTGTGGGTGACGGTGGTGCCGGCCTTGCGCGCGTTCACGCCGCCGACGACGTTGGTGCCCGCCTTCAGCATCAGCGCGGTGTGCTTGGTGCCCTCGCCGCCGGTGATGCCCTGGACGATGACCTTGTTGTCCTTGTTCAGGAAGATGGACATGTTCGTGTTCCTTACTTGGCTGCGGCCAGTTCGGCAGCCTTGTCGGCGCCTTCGTCCATGGTCTGGGCCAGCGTCACCAGCGGGTGGTTGGCCTCGGCGAGGATCTTGCGACCCTCGTCGACGTTGTTGCCGTCGAGACGGACGACCAGCGGCTTGGTGGCCGCGTCACCGAGGATCTCCAGCGCCTTCACGATGCCGTTGGCGACCGCGTCGCACGCGGTGATGCCACCGAACACGTTGACGAACACGCTCTTGACCTGCGCGTCGCCCAGGATGACGTCCAGACCCGCGGCCATCACGGAAGCCGAAGCGCCACCGCCGATGTCGAGGAAGTTGGCCGGCTTCACGCCGCCGTGGTTCTCACCGGCGTACGCCACGACGTCCAGCGTCGACATGACCAGGCCTGCGCCGTTGCCGATGATGCCGACCTCACCGTCGAGCTTGACGTAGTTGAGGTCGTTCTCCTTGGCCTTGAGCTCGAGCGGGTCGGTCGCGTCGACGTCGGCGAACTCGAGGTGGCCGGGCTGCCGGTACTCGGCGTTCTCGTCCAGGGTGACCTTGCCGTCGAGGGCGAGGATCTCGTCCTGCGGGGTGCGCACCAGCGGGTTGACCTCGACGAGCGTGGTGTCTTCCTTGACGAAGACCTCCCACAGCTTCTGGATGGTCACGGCCGCGGCGTCGAGCACGTCGGCGGGCAGGTGGCCCTGCTCGGCGATCGAGCGGGCGAAGGCCAGGTCGACACCCTTGACGGCGTCGACGGGAACCTTGGCCAGGCGCTCGGGGGTCTTCTCCGCGACCTCTTCGATCTCCATGCCACCCTCGACCGAACACATGGCCAGGTAGGTGCGGTTCGAACGATCGAGCAGGAAGGAGATGTAGTACTCCTCCGCGATGTCCTTGGCCTCGGCGACAAGGAGCTTCTTGACGATGTGGCCCTTGATGTCCAGGCCGAGAATGTTCTGCGCGTGCGTGAACGCGTCCTCCGGGGTGGCGGCGTACTTGACGCCACCCGCCTTACCGCGGCCGCCCACCTTGACCTGCGCCTTGACCATCACCGGCTTGCCGATTTCCTCGGCAATCGCGCGAGCTTCTTCGGCCGTGTCGCAAACACGACCCTCGGACGAAGGCACTCCGTGCTTAACGAAGAGCTCCTTCGCCTGATATTCGAAGAGATCCATGTACTCACCGTCTCGTCTGCGTTGCTATGACAACGTCTTTGTTGGCGGCCCGACGTCGGTAGCGGGTCGGGTCGGACTCTAACCAGTCACATGGAGGGCCAATCGGCCACATTCATCCTAAGTGGCGCAGGTCACGACGTGTTACGGGAGGTCGGAAAAACCGCTGGCCAAGGCTACTGGCGAGTAGTTTTTCGGCTTTTTCCGACACCGTGGCAGGTCGGAACACCTAAAGCCGCGGCGCCCCACGATCTACTACGTTATGTCGTCGATGTACCTCACCCAGGAGACCCGAAAACGGTGAGAAATTCGATCGCGTTACGGTGACGAATCTCACACAGGCGTGTAGGTTTTCAAGCAGCGCTTGCCACTCTGCAATCGCTTCGTTACCGTCAATGCGGTCGAAGTCACAACCAGGTCACGACAACCAGGTCACGACTGGCAAGTCAGGACTGAGGAGGACGACAAGCTTGAGGCACGTCAGCACTCGCTTGGAACAGCCGTCGGCGATTCGGCACGGCCGATGAACCACCGCTCCACCTTCACAGTCGAAGATCGCACCAACTCCGGCCACCGTTACCGGTATGCCGACGAATACACCTCGCACCCGCAGGCCCGCCGCGCCCCCGCCGCGCAGCCGGAGACCGCGTGGCCGCAGCAGGACGCCTGGCACGACCAGGACAGCTGGTCCGACAATTCCGCGTGGACGCCGGCCGAGGACGAATGGACCGCCGACGAGTCCTATGACACCGGCGCCTACGACAACACCTGGGAGCCCACCCCCACCGAGGAAACGCACGCCGAGCCCGAACCGCGTCGCGTCGAGCGCCGTGGTGGCGCGCACCGCGTGCCGGCACCGCCCGCCGCGCTGAAGGGCCGCGCCGCGGTCATCGCCGTAGCCGCCGGCGCGGTCGTCGCCGCGGGTCAGGCCGCGATGGCCGACCCCGGTCAGCCCGCCCACGGCGTGGATTACGAGGCAGCGGGCCAGATCCACGAGATCGCCGCCCAGTCGATGAGCACGGCCGACCTCGCCGACGAGGGCACCGGCGCCGCACCGCAGGTGCTCGACGCCAGCACCGTCGCCGACAGGAGCCATTTCGACGACATCCTGGCCAAGGGCCAGAAGTTCGCCGAAGACCTGGCCGCGCAGGAATCCGCCAAGCTGCGACCGCTGTTCGCCAAGTTCACCTCCGGCAACTACACCTCAGGTTTCGGCGCCCGCTGGGGTGTGCAGCACCTCGGCATCGACGTCGCGGGCCCGATCGGCACCCCGATCTACTCGGTCGCCGACGGCACCGTCATCGAGGCGGGCCCGGCATCGGGCTTCGGCATGTGGGTGCGTGTCCTGCACGACGACGGCACGGTCACCATCTACGGCCACATCGACACCGCGACCGTCTCGCAGGGCGAGCGGGTCATGGCGGGCGATCAGATCGCCACCATGGGCAACCGCGGGTTCTCGACTGGTCCGCACTGCCACTTCGAGGTATGGCTCAACGGCACCGACAAGATCGACCCGATCCCGTGGCTCGCGACTCGCGGCATCAGCTTGGGCTACCAACGCGATTAGGCTCCCCCGCCTCCCCGCGTATTTTGGCCAGACTTAGGTGCTGGTTGGGCTGCGTTGGCGGCTGGCGGGTTGGAGATGCGTGGGTTTGCTGTTGTCGGTGAGTTACCCATGTTCTCGCGTATGTCAGTCGGTGCGTGAGGAGTAGCACGTTTCGGTGTGGTCGGTGGCGGGCTAGCGTTTCGGTATGGGTGGTACGACGAAGTACACGCAGTTCCTTGCGTTGGCACCGGAATTGGTGTGGAGCGTGCTGGGGGATCTGGAGCAGTGGCCGGAGTGGAATCCGGGGGTGCGGTCGGTGCGGATGCACGGGCCGGTTGCCGTCGGGGCCACGGGTGACTATCTGCCCAGTGGGAAGTTCGCGGCGCGGATCCATGGGCGATTCGGCGAGCCGTTCACCGTCACCGCGGTGGTGCCGAACCGGGAGCTGAGCATCGAGCAGCCCGAACCTGCAGGGACCATGCACCTCACCTGGCGGCTGACGCCGCGGGACGGCGGCACCGAGATCAGCCAGGAACTGCGGTTCACCGGACCGTCCGCCGCGGCGGCTCGCGCGGTCGTTCGCCCCTTCATCGAAACCGATGCGCGCGTGAACTTCTCGCGGCTGGCTCGACTGGCTGGGCTCGTCCCCGCCGAGGACGCGCTCACCGTGGTCATCGCAGGCGGCACCGGCGCGCTGGGCACCCAGATCGCCGCCGACCTGACCTGCCGGGGACAGCGTGTCACCCTGCTCACCCGCCGTCGCAATCCCGCACTGCCGTTCCGGCAGACCGAATGGGACGGCCGCTCGGTCGGCGCCTGGGCCGCCGAACTGCGTGAACCCGGCAAGCTCGCGGTGATCAATCTGGCCGGAAAGCTGGTCGACTGCAGGCCCACCGAGCGCAATATCGCCGAACTGCGCAGCAGCCGAGTCGATTCCACCAGCGCCCTCGTCGCCGCCGCCGGGCTGCGCGATACCCCCGTCGACTACTGGGTGCAGGCCAGCACCACCGCGATCTGGTCGGACGCGGGCGAAACCCGCTGCACCGAAACAACTCCCCTGCCCGTCGGCCTCCCCCAGATGACCGGCGTCGCCCAGCCATGGGAAGAAGCCTTCGACCCTGCCCGCGCCGACCACTGGACGATCCTGCGCACCTCCATCGTCCTCGACCCCGACGCCCCCGCGCTCAAACGCCTCGCCCAACTCACCAAGGCCGGCCTCGGCGGCCGCGTCGGCCCCGGCGACCAGTGGTTCAGCTGGATCCACATCGAGGACTGGCTGTCCATCGTCCGCGCCACCCTCGGCCTCGACCCGGACCTCACTCTGCCCGACGGCATCCTCGTCGCCGCCACCGAATTCCCGGTCCGCAACACCGAACTCATGGCCACCCTGCGCCGCATCCTGCACCGCCCACCATCACCCCCGACCCCCACGGCAATGCTGAAGGTCGGCGCGGTCGCCCTCCGCACCGACCCCGCCCTCGGCCTCACCGGCCGCCACGCCACCTCCGAGGTCCTGCACAAGGCAGGCTTCACCTTCCGCTACCCCACGCTGGACGAAGCCTTGAACGACCTATTGCCGCACTAGAGCTTGACGATAGTCCGGCTGAACTGGGGAATCAGCCGGATCTTGCCCGCGGTGCCGAAGTCGATGGTGACGGTCGCCAGTGGGCCGACACCGTCGGCGGCCACGACCCGGCCGAGGCCGTACTTGTCGTCGCTGACCCGATCGCCCACGGCGAGAACCAGATCGGTGTTGTTCCGCTTGACCGCGCCACCCGGCGCGGGCCTGCGCTGCCCGGTCCCGCCGCGCACGCCGGGACGCTGATCCCAGCCGTCGCCCCGGGTCCAGTCACGATCGAACCCGCTGTCCTCACGCCTGCGCCCGCGCTGCACCGGCGACACCACCGGCTCCAGCCGACGCCAATCCAGCAGATGCTGCGGAATCTCCTGCAGGAAGCGTGACTCCGGGTTCGACACCGGCTGACCCCAGCCCGACCGCACCACGGCCCGCGAGAGGTAGAGGCGTTGCCGCGCGCGGGTGATACCGACGTAGGCGAGCCTGCGCTCCTCGGCCAGCTCGGTCGGATCGCCCAGCGCGCGCATGTGCGGGAACTGCCCGTCTTCCCAGCCGGTCACGAAGACCACCGGGAACTCCAGGCCCTTCGCGGTGTGCAGCGTCATCATGGTGACAACGCCCGACCCCTCGTCCGGGATCTGGTCGGTGTCGGCGACCAGCGACACCCGCTCGAGGAACGCGGCCAGCGAACCGGGTTCGGGTTCACCGTCGCCCGCCTCCGGCAGCAGCCCTTCCTCGCGCGCGGCCTCGGCGTTGTTGAACGCCTCGGAGCTGAATTCGCGTGCCACGCTGACCAGCTCGTTGAGGTTGTCCAGCCGGGCGCCGTCCTGCGGATCGTCGGAGGCTTCCAGCTCGCCCCGGTACCCGGTGCGGTCGAGCACCGCGTCGACGACATTGCCGACATCGGGATACTCGCTGTCGGCACGCTTACCCGCCGCACGGATCTCGTCGAGCAGATCGAGGAAACCGGCGATGGCCCGCTGCGCCCTGGTGTTCAGCAGCGCGACCTTGCCGTCGGCGGCATCGCGCAGCGCGGCGGCGAAACCGATATCGCGCTGTTCGGCGTGCACCGCGACACAGGCCTCGGCGCGATCACCGATACCTCGGCGCGGGGTGTTGAGAATGCGTCGCAAGCTCACCGCGTCGTCGGGATTCTCCAGCACCCGCAGATAGGCCACCACATCGCGGACTTCTTTGCGCTCATAGAAGCGGACGCCGCCGACCACCTTGTACGGCAGACCCATCCGGATGAAAATCTCTTCCAGCGCACGCGAATTGTTGTTGGTGCGATAGAACACCGCGACATCGCCGTAGTTGGCATCGCCCGCGTCGACCAGTTTGTCGATCTCCTTGGCGACGAAGGCGGCCTCGTCGTGCTCGTTGTCGGCGACGTAACCGGTGATCAATTCACCCTCGCCGGAATCGGTCCACAGCTTCTTCTCGCGCCTGCCCTCGTTGCGTGAGATCACCGCGTTGGCGGCGGAGAGAATGTGCTGGGTGGACCGGTAGTTCTGTTCCAGCAGAATCGTTTCCGCGTCGGGGAAGTCGCGTTCGAATTCCTCGATATTGCGGATCGTCGCGCCACGGAACGCGTAGATCGACTGGTCGGCGTCGCCGACCACGCACAGTTCGCTCGGCTCGACGCCGGCTTCCTCGCCCGCTTCGGAGCTGTGGTGGCCGACGAGTTCACGCACCAACACGTACTGGGCGTGGTTGGTGTCCTGGTACTCGTCGACGAGCACGTGCCGGAACCGGCGCCGGTAGTACTCGGCCACCTGCGGATGGTTCTGCAGCAGCGCGACCGTCTCGCCGATCAGGTCGTCGAAGTCCATGGCATTGGCCGCCCGCAGCCGCTTCTGGTACTCGGCGTAGACCCGGGCGACCAGCGCGGGCAGTTCGGTCTCGTCGGCCTCGGCGTCGGCGGCGGCCTGCTCGGGCCCGATCAGTTCGTTCTTCAGATTGGAAATAGCGGTCGACAGCAAACGCGCCGAATACTTTTTGGTATCGATGTCGAAATCGCGGCTGATCATCGTGAGCAGGCGGCGCGAATCATCGGCGTCGTAGATGGAGAAATTGGAGTTCAGGCCGGGCAGCAGCGCGGCCTGCATCCGCAGGATGCGCACGCAGCTGGAATGGAACGTCGAGACCCACATGCTGGCCGCCCGCGGGCCGACCAGCCCGGCCACCCGCTCGCGCATCTCGGCGGCGGCCTTGTTGGTGAAGGTGATGGCCAGGATCTGCCCGGTGTGCACGCCACGCGCGGCGAGCAGATAGGCGATGCGGCGGGTGAGCACCGCCGTCTTGCCCGAGCCGGCACCCGCGACGATCAGCAGCGGTGACCCTGCGTGCACGACGGCCGCGCGCTGCTGCGGATTGAGTCCGTCGAGCAGGCGCTCGGTCCCCTCGGCACGCTTGTGCTCGCGCTCCTTGCGGCGCTGCTCCTGCTCGGCGCTGTGCCGGGCCGCCGCTTCGGCCAGCCCGCCGCCGGACGCACCGGAGCCACCACCGTCCCGGCGCGATAGCTCCGCCGGGGCGGAAGCTGGTTCGCTGGGATCGGCGGCTGAGGCGTGGGGAGCGACCGTGATATCCATCGTCTGTCCACGCTACCGGCGGCCACCGACAGGCGGCGAACTGCCGGCTTCACAGGTGATTCACAAACACAACTGTTTTGCATAGCTAGGGGCCCGTGGCACACTGGGCTCATGGTCAGTGCTTGTCCGCATGCCCGGATCGGCACTCGATCCGATAACGTGACGGTGAGCGCTGCTCTTTGCGCCTCCCGGGGGGATTTCGTACCGCCCATCGGGAAAGTTTCAGGGTGAAGGAACAGATCGGGTAACAGGCCGTCGGGCCCAACCGATCCCAGTTCTGACACGAGGAGATGAATGATGAGCACCCCTGCTACGACCACTGGGTCCGATTCGGCTCTGCCGCAATCCGAGGCGGAAATCGAGAAGCTCCGTCTCGAGATCGACCAGCTCGACGCCACGATCCTCGCCGCGATCAAACGCCGGAGCGAGATCTCCCGGATCATCGGCCGTACCCGGATGGCCTCCGGCGGTCCGCGCCTGGTCCACAGCCGCGAGATGAAGGTGCTCGAGCGATTCAGTGAACTCGGCCAGGAGGGTCACACCCTCGCTATGCTTTTGCTCCGCCTCGGCCGAGGTCGCCTCGGGCGCTAGGCCACCCTTGAACCACGCGGCGCGCAACCAGTTCGCCGCTTCCACAAAGCCGCCCCGGGTGCAACACCATCCCCGGGGCGGTTTCGTGTCTCAGGTCAGGGCGATGTACTTGGTGTTCAGGTATTCCTCGATGCCCTCGGTGCCGCCCTCGCGCCCGAAGCCCGATTCCTTGACGCCGCCGAACGGGGCCGCCGGGTCGGAGATGACGCCGCGGTTGACGCCGACCATGCCCGACTCCAGCGTCTCGGACACGCGCAGCGCCCGGTCGAGATCGCGCGTGTAGACGTAGCTGACCAGTCCGTATTCGGTGTCGTTGGCGGCGGCGATGCCCTCGTCCTCGGTGTCGAACGCGACAATCGGGGCGACCGGACCGAAGACCTCCTCGCGCAGGATGCGGGCCGCCGGCGGGACATCACCGAGGACGGTCGCCGGGTAGAACCACCCCGGCCCGCCGGGCGCCTTGCCGCCGAGCAGCAGCCGCGCGCCCTTCGAAACCGCATCGTCGACCAGCTCGCTGACGATCTCGCGCTGGTCCTCGCTCACCAGCGGGCCGAGGGTGCTGGCCGGATCGGTGCCCGGTCCCATCACCACCGTGTCGGTCATCGCGGCGACCAGCTTCTCGGTGAACTCGGCGACCACACCGCGCTGGACGTGGAAGCGATTGGCCGCCGTGCACGCCTCGCCGCCGTTGCGCAGTTTCGCCTGCATCGCACCGGCGACCGCGCTGTCGATATCGGCGTCGTCGAACACGACGAACGGCGCGTTACCGCCGAGTTCCATGGAGGTGCGCAGCAGGCGGTTCGCCGCGGCACCGACGAGCTTCTTACCGACCTCGGTGGAGCCGGTGAAGGTGAGCTTGCGCAGCCGCGGATCGTCGATCAGCGGGCCGGTGACGGCACCGGAATGCGACGTCGTGACCACCGACAGCACCCCGTCGGGCAGACCGGCCTCGCTGCACAGCCTGGCCAGCGCCAGCATGGTCAGCGGGGTCGCCGAGGCGGGCTTCACGATCATCGTGCAGCCTGCCGCGAGGGCGGGCCCGATCTTGCGGGTACCCATGGCGAGCGGGAAGTTCCACGGCGTGATCGCCAGACACGGACCGACCGGTTGCTTTGCCACCATGATCCGGCCGGTGCCAGAGGGCGCGTGCAGGTAGCGACCGTGCACCCGCACCGCCTCCTCGCTGAACCAGCGGAAGAACTCGGCGCCGTAGCGGACCTCGTTGCGGCTCTCGGTCAGGGCCTTGCCCATCTCGAGCGTCATGAGCAACGCGAACTCCTCGGCCCGCGCGGTCAGCTGCTCGAATACAGCGCGCAGGATCTCGCCCCGCTCACGAGACGGGGTCGCCGCCCACGCCTCGCCCGCCGCGACGGCCGCGTCGAGGGCGCGCATCGCGTCGGCCGGGGTGGCATCGGCGACCTGCGCGAGCACCGAGTCGTCGGCCGGGTTGCGCACCGCGAAGGTGGCACCGCCCGTCGCCTCGACCGGCCCTGAGCCGATCCACAAACCCTTCGGTACGAATTCAAGTACGCCACGTTCGGACACCATGTCGTCAGCGTAGGCCGCGCGGGGTGTCGATGGCATCGATCCGACCGGCCGGTAGTAATCGAACGCTGTAATGTCGGCTGTCGTGAGCAGCGACATCACCGCGTCGGCGGCCTGGCAGGCACTGTCGGACAATCACCGCAGTGTCGCACCCCTGCACCTACGGAAGTTGTTCGCCGACGACCCGGCACGCGGCCGTGAACTGACCTTGCGGGTGGCAGACCTGCACATCGACTACAGCAAGCATCGCGTGACCCGCGAAACCCTGGATCTGCTGGTCGATCTCGCGCGCACCGCCGGTGTGCCGGAGCGCCGTGACGCGATGTACTCCGGCGCCCACATCAACACCTCCGAGGACCGCGCGGTCGGGCACATCGCCCTGCGCCTGCCGGTCGGTGATCAGCTCTGTATCGACGGCACCGACGCCGATGCCGAGGTGCACGACGTGCTGCGCCGGATGGGCGAATTCGCCGATTCGGTGCGTTCCGGCGCCTGGCGTGGCGCGACCGGTGAGCGCATCACCGCGGTGGTCAATATCGGTATCGGCGGCTCGGATCTGGGGCCCGACATGGTGTATCGCGCCCTGCGCCACTACACCGACCCCGGGATCGAGGCCAGGTTCGTCTCGAATGTCGACCCGTGCGATCTGGTCGCCACGCTGGCCGGTCTCGACCCGGCGACCACGCTGTTCATCGTCGCCTCCAAGACCTTCTCCACCTTGGAGACCCTGACCAACGCGACCGCCGCGCGCCGCTGGCTGGTCGGCGCGCTCGGTGAGGACGCCGTAGCCAAGCATTTCGTCGCGGTGTCGACGGACGTGGAACGGGTGGCCGCCTTCGGCATCGATCCCGCGCACATGTTCGGGTTCTGGGATTGGGTCGGCGGCCGCTACTCGGTGGACTCCGCGATCGGCCTTTCGGTGATGGTGACGATCGGCAAGGAGCAGTTCGCCGAGTTCCTCAGCGGAATGCACGCCGTGGACAAGCATTTCGCGACAGCGCCGCTGGAGCAGAACGGGCCGGTCCTGCTGGCCATGCTCGGCGTCTGGTACACGAACTTCTTCGGCGCGGAATCGCGTGCGGTGCTGCCGTACTCGAACGATCTGGCCCGCTTTCCCGCCTACCTCCAGCAGCTGACGATGGAGTCCAACGGCAAGTCGGTGCGCGCCGACGGCACCCCGGTGACCACCTCGACCGGCGAGATCTTCTGGGGCGAACCGGGAACCAACGGCCAGCACGCCTTCTACCAGCTGCTGCACCAGGGCACCCGGCTGATCCCCGCCGATTTCCTCGGCTTCGCCCGCTCGACCGACGACCTGCCAACCCGCGACGGCACCGGCAGCATGCACGACATCCTGATGAGCAACCTGTTCGCGCAGAGCAAGGTGCTGGCGTTCGGCAAGACCGCGGAGGAGATCGCCGCCGAGGGCACCGAGCCGAAGCTGGTGCCGCACAAGGTGATGCCGGGCAACCGGCCGAGCACCACCATCCTGGCCCCGGAACTCACCCCGTCGACGGTGGGTCAGCTGATCGCGCTCTACGAGCACCAGGTGTTCGTCGAGGGCATCGTCTGGGGCATCGACAGTTTCGACCAGTGGGGTGTGGAGCTGGGCAAACAGCAGGCGCTGGCGCTGATGCCGCTGCTCAGCGAGCCGGAGCAGCCGGTGACGCAAGGCGATTCGTCGACCGACGAGCTCATCGAGTGGTATCGGGCGCATCGTCGGTGACCTCGCCCGACGGAGGCTCCGGACGGAAGACGGCGAGCCTGCGGTTGACGCTGCTCGTCACGATGGCCGCCAGGGTGCCGATCACCACCAGGTCGAACGCGATCTGCACCATCGTCGCGATCCGGGCCACCTGACCGACGGCGTGGACGTCGCCGAAGCCGATGGTGCCGAGGGTGGACATCGTGTAGTACAGCGCGTCGGTGCGGGTCACCAGGCCGGCGAACTGGTCCGGTTGATGTTGCTGCAGCCGGTAGTAGAACAGCGAGAAGACCACGCAGACGATGCAGACGACGAGCAGCACCCCGTCGACGCGGCCGCCCGCCGACGGTGGCGCGTTCAGGTAGTGCTCGATCCGCCGCCAGACCAGCCAGATCAGTCCGGCCACACCCGCGACGAAGGTGACGATCCCCAACACGTGCCCCGGCCAGTCGTCGAGCTCGAACACCCCGTCCAACGGCACGCTGTAGTAGAGCAGCAGCGCGAACAGCGCCGCGCCGCCGTTGCGCAACGCATGCCCTGGCATCGACACTCGCCGATCTCGCGTCATCGCTCCATGATTGCCCGCCGACGCCGATTTCCGCGGTACGCGCGCCGTGGTCAGCCGATCCGATAGCCGGCGTCCGCCGCCGTCAGCACCTGATCGGCGCGGTGCCTGCTCGCGACGATCAGGTCGGCATTGCGCAGATCGCTGTCGGTGACTTTCACACTCGCCTCGGCCGCCGAGCGTCCACCAGCGATGTGCCGGTGCAGCAATCGCTCGCTGAGGACCCTGCGTGGCGCGTCCACGTACCAGCACGCATCGAGCAGTCCACGGACCTCGGCCCAGCCGGGCGCCTCGGCATCGGTGAGCAGCAGATAGTTGCCCTCGACGATGACGATGTCCTCGTCACACACGATCACGCCGCGTTCGGTCGGCTCGTCGATAGCCCGGTCGAACAGCGGCCACGGCACCGGTTCGCCGATCGGGGTCTCCCGCAACGCCCGCAAGTCGGCGACGAACCCGGCCGCGTCGAAGGTGTCCGGCTCGCCCTTGCGAGCGAGTGCTCCTCGCGCGCGCAGTACCTCGTTGCGCAGGTGGTATCCGTCCATCGGCGCGACCACGGCCGGTCGGCCGGAGCGGGTGAGTTCGGCGCAGAGGCGCTGGGCCAGCGTCGATTTCCCCGCGCCGGGCGGGCCGGCGAGCCCGAGCAGGAAGCGCTGTCCGAGCGCCCGGCCCTGCGGAATCCGCCGAGCCAGGTCGCGCACCGACAGGATGTCGCTCGCCGAGGTCACCGGATCACCCTAGCGACGCCTTACCAGACCTGGGTGTCGTTGAGGCCGACGCTGAATTCGTGGCCCTTCGCGTCGCTCCGTGCCTGGAGCCGCGCGACCCCTGGTGGCGGTGCGGGTCACGCGGACAACACGGTGCACCGACCGTGGTGTCCTCGCCGGGATCACTGCACGTCGACGAATGCCCGCTCGATGATGGCGCCGGTATCCACACCGGCGGGCAGGGTGCCGAAGGCGATGCCCCAGTCGCCGCCGAGGCGGGTCGCGCAGAAGGCGTCGGCGACGGCGGGATGACCGTGACGCACCAGCTGCGCGCCCTGCAGGACCAGCGCCATCAGCTCGACGACCCGGCGTGCCCGGTACTCGATATCGGACAGGTCGCCGAGTTCCTTGCCGACCCGGTCGATCGCGTCGTCCAGGCGCGGGTCGGCGCCGCGGGCGAGGCCGACCTCGGCGAAGTAGGCCTCGACGGTCTCGGGCTGACGGCCCATGGCGCGCAACGCGTCCAGTGCGGCGACATTGCCGGAGCCCTCCCAGATCGACATCAGCGGCGCCTCCCGGTACAGCCGCGGCATGCCGGATTCCTCGGCATACCCGTTGCCGCCCAGGCATTCCAGCGCCTCGGCCGCATGCGAGGGCGCGCGCTTGCACACCCAGTACTTGGTGATGGCCAGCGCGATCCGGCGCAGCGCCGCCTCGGCCGGGTCGCCGCCGGCCCGGTCGGTGGCACCGGCCAGGCGCATCATCACGGTCGTGGCGGCATCGGACTCGATGACCAGGTCGGCCAGCACATTACGCATGGCCGGCTGATCGATCAGCTTGGCGCCGAACGCTTCCCGGTGCCTGGCGTGATGCACCGCGGTGACGGCGCCGAGGCGCATGCCGGTGGCCGAGCCGATCACACAGTCGAGGCGGGTCATGTTGACCATCTCGATGATCGTCTTCACGCCTGCGCCCTCGGCGCCGACGAGCCAGCCGGTGGCGTTCTCGTACTCGATCTCCGAGGACGCGTTGGACTTGTTGCCGAGCTTGTCCTTGAGCCGCTGGATGCGGATCGGGTTGCGGGTGCCGTCGGGCAGCACGCGCGGCAGCAGGAAACACGACAGCCCGCCGGGCGCCTGGGCCAGTGTCAGGAACATGTCCGACATGGGCGCCGAGGTGAACCACTTGTGCCCGACGATCCGGTACGAACCGTCGGGCTGTGGCGCGGCGGTGGTGGTGTTGGCTCGCACGTCCGAGCCGCCCTGCTTCTCGGTCATCGACATGCCCGCGATGAGCCCGGCCTTGGTCGACGGCTCACGGAGGCCGAAATCGTAGGTGCGCGAACCGAGCAGTGGCTCGTATTTCGCGGCGAGCTCCGGGTTGTGGCGCAGCGCGGGCACCACCGCGTAGGTCATCGAGATCGGGCACATGTGCCCGGCGTCGGCGATGCCCCAGGTGTAGAACTTGGCGGCGCGGGCGGTGTGCGCGCCGGGGCGCTCGTCGAGCCAGGGCGAACCGTGCAGGCCATGGGAGACAGCGACATTCATCAGGTCGTGCCAGTGCGGGTGGAATTCCACCTCGTCGACGCGATGGCCCCAGCGGTCGTGGGTGTGCAGCACCGGCGGGTACTCGTTGGCGAGCCTGCCCCACTCCTGCGCGGCGACATCGCCTGCGAGCCTGCCGAGTTCACGCACCTCGGCCTCGGCCCAGCCGGCGCCTTCGCGGTGCAGGCCCTCGATCAGCGCGGGATTGCGCGCGGCGTCGAAGGGAACGAGCGGGGGTACCTGGTTGAACACTTCATGGGTCGGCATGGCCGGAACTCCTTCGACTACAACGATTCCGGGCGCGCACCGAGGGCGCGCACGGCGAAAGCAACCAATTCGGGGATGACGGTCTCGGCGTGCGGTGCCGCGGCCAGCGGGCCGACGAGCACCTCACCGATCGCGCCGACGAGCGCGGCGGCACTGACGGGCGGGTCCTGCGCGGGCAGCCGGCCCTCGGCGATGCCGTGCGCGATCGCGGACTCGAACGACGCGGCGAAGGCACGCCGGAATTCCAGCCGTTGCGCGTCGACGGCCGCGTCGACCGGCTCGGCCAGCAGGACGTACGCGAGCTTCGGGTTCTTGAGCGCGCGCCCGGCGAAGGTCTCCACCGCCGCGCTGACCCGCTGCATGACATCGCCCTCGGCCACGGCGGAGCGCACCGCGTCGACCTCGCGGGCGACCACGGTCTCGAACACCGCGGCGACGAGCTCGGCCTTGTTCTCGAACTGCTTGTAGACGGTGCCGGTGGCGACGCCCGCCTCCGCGGCGACCGCGGCCATCGACAATCCGGCGAACCCGTCGCGCGAGAGCACCCTGGTCGAGCTCTGCACGATCAGCGCCCGTTGCGCGTCGAGCCGGGCCTGCACGGCCGGGGTTCTGCGGTACACCATACGAAGAAGTGAACCACTGATTCACCCCTTCACACAAGAGGCATCTGGCCGTATGGTCGAAGTATGTCTGTACGCGTCGAACACGCGGGCCCGGTCACCACCGTGATCCTTGACCGACCCGAAGCCCGCAATGCCGTAGACGGCCCGACCGCCCGTGCCCTGGCCGACGCCTTCCGCGCGTTCGACGCCGACCCGAACGCCTCGGTGGCGGTGCTATGGGGCGAACACGGCACCTTCTGCGCCGGCGCCGACCTCAAATCGCTGGGCACCGAGAACAGCAACCAGGCCACCGAGGACGGCGACGGCCCGATGGGCCCGACCCGCATGCGCCTGTCCAAGCCGGTGATCGCCGCGATCTCCGGCTACGCCGTGGCGGGCGGACTCGAATTGGCACTGTGGTGCGATCTGCGCATCGCCGAGCAGGACGCCATCTTCGGCGTCTTCTGCCGCCGCTGGGGCGTGCCGCTCATCGACGGCGGCACCGTGCGCCTGCCACGCATCATCGGCGAGGGCAGAGCCTTGGACATGATCCTCACCGGGCGAGCCGTGAGCGCGCCCGAAGCGCTGCAGATGGGCCTGGTCACCCGCGTCGTCCAGCCCGGCGACGCCCGCCGAGTCGCCGAGGAACTGGCCGCACAACTGGCCGTCCTTCCCCAGACCTGCCTGCGCTCTGATCGCGCCTCGCTCTACGACCAGCACGGCCACCCCGAGGACGAGGCGATGCGGATCGAATTCCAGCACGGACTGAAAGCCCTCACCGACGGCGCGCTCGACGGCGCCGCCCGCTTCGCCGCGGGCGCGGGCAGGCACGGGCGCGCCGAGAACCGGTGACGGAACGGCTCACCGTCGTCGACGAGATCTTCCTGCGCACCCACCGCGGGATGGGCACACCCATCGCCCTCCAAGGGCTGTGGCGCACCGATGACGCGATGGAACCCGCACTACTGCAGGCGATTCACGACCGCCTACGCGTCGGCGACCTCGGCCGACGGGTGGTCCGGGCCCGGGTCCCCGGCGCGCGCCGCGCCTGGCGGCCGAACACCCGAGCCCACCCACTCGACCACGTCGACTCCCCGCTCCCCGAGAACGCGATCCTGCCCTGGGCCGACACCCTCGGCACCGATCTCGACCCCGAGTTCGGCCCCGGCTGGCGCCTGTCCTCCGCGCCGCTGGACGGCGGCGGAACCGTTGTTGCCCTGACCTGTTCACACGCCTTGGCTGATGCCCGCGGCCTCATCCACGCCGTCGCCGCAGCCCTCGATGAACTCGCCGAGGGCACCCACCATCCGCCGGTCCTGGCCACAGACTCGGCCGCCACACCGTCACAACCTGCGTCGACCGCCAGCACCGCATCCGCACTGCCACCTGCGCCGACCGCCGCCACCGTGGCCTCACCGGTTCCGCGTCCAGGCGTGCCCACCCAGTCCTCCGCACAGACTTCACTCACGGCCAGACCCGAAAAGCGCTGGAGTTCATCGACTTCGGACTGGTCCGATGCCAGGACGCAGTGGTCGACCATCATCGGCGGCACCGCACGCGCCCTGCGGCGGGGTGTTCCCCGGCCACCCGCCACCAGCACTCCCGATCCGTCGCCGAACCGGGCCGTACACAGCATCCTGCGCACCTTCGATGCCACCGAGTGGGACACCACCGCTGCCACATCCGGCGGGACCCCGAACAGCCTGTTCATTCACCTGGTCGCGAACATCCTGTGGGAGAACGGATTCCAGCGCCAGGAGATCGCCGCGAGCCTGCCCGTCGACACCCGCGACGAACCGCGCGTCGACAACGACCTCGCCATGACCGAGATCGCGATGGACCGCTCCGACACCCCCGCGACCATCCGCGACAAAGCCCGCGCCGCATACCTGCGCCGCATGTCGAGCCCCGCCGGCCTGCCCGAGGAGATCCTCCAGGTACTCCCCGACCGCTGGGCGTACGCACTCAGCAAAGGCGCGGGTGAACGAGACATCCTGTGCTCCAACATCGGAACGCTGCCGGCGTCCCTGCGTAATGTCGGCACACACCACTGCGACCGGGTCGCGGCCCGCGCAATCCACCCCGGCCTCACCGAGTACCCCCGCACCCGGCTCTCCGGCTACCTGTCCCGGCTCGCCGACACCTACACGCTGGCCCTGGTCAGCCTGTCCTGCGATCGCGAAACACTCGACGCCGCAACCGATCGCGCCTGTACCGCCGCAGGGCTACGCGCCATTCCCTGGTGATCAGGTCGCCGTCATCCCGGTGAGCAATACCCGCAGCCCCCACACGAACTGATCCACCGAGTTCCACGCGGCGATCTCGTCCAGGTGTGCCGCGGTGCGCGGCCAGCGTGTCGCGTCGACATCGTCCAGGGCGGCCCGTCGCTGGGCGATGCGCTCGGATTCCGGTGGCAGCGGCGGCTTTCCGTCGGTTTCGGCGACCTCGAGGGCGACCGCGCCGAGGACCTGCACGATCACCGCGTACACCCCGTGCGCCCGCGTCTGCGCGGGCAGACCGCCGCGCGCCAGAGCGCCGAACATCGCCTCGCCGACATCGCGTGCCGCCGGTCCGTTCATCGGACCCGACATCATCAGCGTGGCGACCGCGGGATGCGCGAGCAGCTGGTCGCGCAGCCCGAGGGCGAATTGGATGACCGCGGCGGCCCACTCGACGCCGGGATCGGACAGCGGGCCGAGCGGGACCGCCGCGAGCACCCGCTCGATCACCGCGCCCTCCAGGTCGGCGCGGCTGGCGACATAGGTGTACACCGCGTTCGGGTTGACCCCGAGCCGCGCGGCGACGGCCCGGATCGACAGGGCGCTCGGCCCGCCGTCGTCGAGCAGGTCGAGGGCGGTGTCGACGACCTGCTCCTCGGTGAACGATCGCCGCGTCGGGCGCGGCGCACCCCGCTGACCTGTTGACTTCCCGTCCGGCATGCGGTGGACTGTACCCCGTACAGCTACCTGTACCCCGTACAGCCAGAACGGATCTCTCATGCGCACCAAGCCATGGCCCGCCATCACGCTGCTGATCTCCGCCCCGATCCTGATGAACCTCGCGTTCACCGGCTTGGGTGTGTCGTTCGACTACCCCGACGTCCTGCAACTGCCCGCCACCGAAGCGCTGGCGAAATTCCGCGCCGAGCAGACAACCGTCGTCCTGCTCTTCGCCCTGCTCGCCGCCGCCGCCTGTGCCTTCGCGCCCCTGGCCGTCCTCGTCGGCAGGCTCGCACCGATGCCGTGGGCGGTGCGGGCAGGCGTCGCCGCCGCGATCGTGCAGACGATCGGCCTGCTGCGCTGGCCCGTCCTCGTCCCCGGCCTGGCCGACCGCGTCGCCACCGAAGGCCCCGACTCCCCCGCGATCCACACCTTCGAGACCGTCAACACCGTCCTGGGCACCCTGATCGGCGAGACCGCAGGCTACAGCCTCACCGCGCTGTGGACGGCGCTGGTCGTCGCCGCCCTGCGCACCCCGCGCTGGTTCGCCGTCCTCGGCTACGTCAGCGCCGCCGCCATCGCCACCGGCGTCCTGGTTCCGCTGGGCGTCGAGCCCGCCGGGCTCACCAATTTCCTCGGCTACCTGCTGTGGAGCGCGTGGCTACTCGCCTTCGCCGCGCTGCTCGCCCGTCACGGCGCGATGCCGAGTCGTGTCGCCAGCCAGGGAAGTTGAACGCGGAGCCCGATGGACCACACCGCGAAGTCGTGCCCACCGGGCACGATCTGCAGCCGGACATCCATGCCGGTGGCCTTGGCCGCGTGGAACATCCGCTCGACCTGCGGCCGGTACTGCTCGTCGTCGGCCCCGACCACGAACGCGCCCGCGGAATCCGGGTAGGTCTGGCCGAGCAGATCGAGCGCGCTGGCCTGCGGCGGCGCGGCGGTATCGCCACCGAAGGCGGCATCGACCGTGCGCTGCCGGTCGCCGAGGGTCGGCTCGTCCGGGCCCGACATGTCGAGGAAGGTGGGATACACCTGCGGATAGTTGGTCGCCAGTTGCAGCGCGCAGGTGCCACCGTAGGACAGCCCACCCACCGCCCAGGCCCGCGGATCGGGGTCGATCTGCAGGTTCGCCCTCGTCCAGGCGGGCACGTCGACGGCCAGGTAGGTGGCGACGTCGCCCACCCGCGAATCCAGGCACAGCGGGTTCGCCGGCTGACCGCCGGTGCCGTCGGCGACCACGACGACGGGCGCGAGACCGCGGTGCGCACGGGCGAATTCATCCAGGGTCTCGGTCAGCCTGCCGTCGGCGAACCAGTCCTGCGGTGTCCCCTGTTCGCCCGCGAGCAACACCAAGACCGGCAGCAACGGCCGCGGGTCCGCGAAATAGGCAGGGGGCAGGTAGATCTGGGCCTCACGGGTAGCGAAACCGGAGGCGGTCGGCGGCACGGCCGCGGTCATCACCTCGCCGCCCTTGGGCAGTCCGCTGGGTGCCGACCACACCGATTCCAGCGGCCGCCCGCTGATCACCTGCTCGCGCAGGGTCAGCTGATCTGCCTGGAGCCGCTTGACGTGGTCGATCCCGAGCGCGGCACCCACCGTCGGATAGGACGGGTACCTCAGATTGATCCCGGTGCCGACCGCCACCAGTACGGCGACGGCCGCGAGCGCCGTCACCGCCCCGGTCAACACCGTCCGGCGCACCAGGATCCGCGGGACGATCAGCAGGACCGCGGCCACGCCGATCGCGATCAGTATGTACACCGACAACCCGATCGGGTCGGGGTACAGCTGCCATATCTCTTCCACGAACAGGTACAGCGCGACGGTCAGGACGGCGGCGGCCAGCAGCGCGACCGGCATCGCCGCCCTTCGATAGCGCTGTGCACGGGGGAACAGCAACCACACCCAACCCAGCACGCCGAGCAACGGAAGCACCACCGGGAGCCACCCGGTGAGCAACGACAATTCGCTAACCCTCGTCATCGCGACCTCCATAGATTCATGTCCATAGATGCACGTCAACGCCCGAGCCGCAGGCCGCACGCGGCCACGATGACCTACGGTACACAGAGATCTTCACCGCGCCCGGATGCTCGCCGTCGGCTGGACCGACTGATCCACGGCGTACTCAGCCGACGGTCACCGGACTCGGCGTCACCCGCGTCGCGACATCGGCGGGCACATCGACGCCGGGTTCCAGATCGGCGGAGGTGATCGGCTCACCCCAGACCTGGTGCAGCGGAAGCACACCCGCCCACACACCGCCGGTCGCGATGTCGTCGGGATCGTCGTTCGGCCCGCCGGCGCGCACCTTGACCGAGGCCTCGGTGAGATCCAGCGCGAGCACCATCGTCGCCGCCATCTCCTTGCGGCTGGGCGGGCGCACCCGGTCCCATGCCCCCGGCGCCGCGTGCTCCACGATCACCCGCAGGGCGTTGTCGCGTTCGGCCTCGTCGGTGACCAGCACCGCCCGGCCCCGGATCACCGCGGACCGGAAGTTCATCGAGAAGTGCATGGCCGAGCGCGCGTACACCAGCCCGTCGACATGGGTCACCGCGACGGAGATGTCGGTGCCGATCGCGGCGCGCATATTGCCCGCGCCGGTGGAGCCGTGCAGATAGAGCGTGTCGCCCACGCGGCCGTAGACGGTCGGCAGCACCACGGGCGACCCCCCGAGCAGGACACCGAGGTGGCAGACGAGGCCCGCGTCGAGCACCGCGTCGAGCTCGGCCCGATCTGTCCTGCCGCGTTCCCTGGAACGGGTCAGTGTGGTGCGCTGGGTCGGCGACAAAGGGGTCCGGGTGGCGTCGTGCGTGGTCATAAGATGAGCTTCGCCGAAGAATTGGACCGAGAGTAGGTCCAATTCGACAGAAGATCGACAGGCCAATTCGAGGTGGGCGATGCTCGACGACCTTCCGATTCCGCTCGACCGGACCGCGGCCGAACCACTGTCGGTGCAGGTAGCCGATGCCCTGCGGGCCGCGGCGACCGGCGGGGTACTGCGCGTGAGCGACCGGCTGCCGTCCTCGCGCGCGCTGGCGCAGCGGCTCGGGGTGAGCCGGGCGGTGGTGTCGACCGCCTACGACCAGCTGCACGCGGAGGGCTGGCTCACCGGGCGGCGCGGTTCCGGGACCTACCTGAGCACGGCTCCCGCCGCCGCGCCACCCAGCACCGATCCCGGCGACTACGCCGACCCCGACGCCGGTCTGCTCGATCTCCGCCCCGGTGCGCCGTGCGCGGACGCCGTAGACCCGGCCGCCTGGCGACGCGCCTGGCGGGCGGCGGGCGACCACCCGGCCGATACCCGCAAGGACCGGGCGGGCGAGCCGGACTTCCGGGCCGCCGTCGCCGAGCACTTGCTGCGGCATCGCGGGCTGGCCGCGGGCGCCGCCTCGGTGGTGCTGGCGACGGCGGGCACCAGCTCCGCGGTCGGCGAGCTCGTTTCGGCACTGCTGCGCCCCGGCGACACCGTCGCGATCGAGGACCCTGGGTATCTGCGGGCCGCCGGCGCGTTCCGGGCGGCCGGTCTGCGCGTACTGCCGGTACCCGTCGACGGCGACGGATTGCGCGTCGACCTGATTCCTGCGGGTGTGCGCGCGGTCTATTGCACACCGGCACACCAGTTTCCACTCGGCGCCAGAATGCCGGCGGCCCGCCGGGTCGAGCTGATCGAATTCGCCAGGGCGAATGGCATCTTCGTCGTCGAGGACGACTACGACGGCGAATTGCGTTACGACTCGGCACCACTGCCGCTGCTTGCTTCGATGGCGCCCGACGTGGTCGTCCACCTCGGCACCACCAGCAAGATCATCGCCACCACCCTCGGCGTCGGCTGGCTCGTCGCCCGCCCCGACATCGCCGAGGCGGTACTTGCCCACCGCACCAACACCGGCACCGCCCCGAGCCCGGCCGGTCAGCGGGTGCTCAGCGAGTTCGCCCGGCACGGCGATCTGGCCCGGCACCTGCGCCGCCTGCGCCGGGTCGTGCCGCCGCGCCGCGCGCTCGTTGTCGACGCGCTCGCCCGCCGTGGGCTCCCGGTCGTCGGCGATGACGCGGGCTCGCACGTGGTCGTCGAGCTCCCCGATGCCGCTGCCGAACAGCACGCCGTCGACGCGGCCCGCGCCCGCGGTGTGCTGCTGGACGGCCTGGCCCGCCACCACCTGGCCGAAGCACACCGGTTCGGGGTCGCGATCGGCTACACGGCCATCGGCGCCGCCGAGCTGGCCGAAGCCGTGCCGATCGCCGCCGACTGCCTCGCCGCCGCACAGCCCGATCCACCGGCACGGTCGTAGCATGGACCGAGACCCCGCGCGGGTCGCGGTTCAGGCACTACCCCTCCGACCATCGAAGTGGTGAGCACATGAACGATCAGGACATTCTGGCGCGTATCAAACAGCTGGTCGACGACGAGCACTCCCTGCGAGCCAAGGCCACCGCGGGCGAGATCGATCCCGTCGCCGAACGTCAGCAGCTGGCCCAGCTGGAAGTGATGCTCGACCAGGCCTGGGATCTGCTGCGGCAGCGCCGCGCCCGCTACGGCTCCGCCGAGTCGCCCGACGACACCGCGCTGCGTTCCCCGCGCGAGGTCGAGGGCTATCTGCAGTGACCGACGCCGAATACGACGTCATCGTCATCGGCGCGGGCCCGGCGGGTGAGAACGCCGCCGCCTACGCCATCGCGGGCAGCGACCGCACGGCCGCGCTCGTCGAGCGGGAACTGTTCGGCGGCGAATGCAGCTACTGGGCGTGTATCCCCAGCAAGGCGCTGCTGCGTACCGGCGCCGTCCTCGGTCTCGGCCAGGCGATGCCCGGGCTGACCGCGAGCGGTCCGCAGGTCGCCGACGTGCTCGCACGCCGCGACGCCTTCGTGCACCACCACGACGACACCTCCCAGGTCGACTGGGCGAAATCCGCCCGCGTCGACCCGATCCGCGGGGCGGGCAGGCTGCTCGGCGACCGGCTCGTCGAAATCATCACCGACGAGGGCATCCGCGTAGTGCGCGCCCGGCACGCGGTCGTGCTGGCCACCGGCACCACCGCCGCGATACCTGGTATTCCCGGCCTCCGAGAGGCCCTGCCATGGATCTCCCGCGACGCCACCAACCTGACCGTTGTCCCCCGCCGGGTGGCGATCATCGGCGGCGGTGTCGTCGCCTGCGAGGCCGCGACCTGGCTGGCCGAACTCGGCGCCGAGGTCACCATGCTGGTCCGCGGCGACCGCCTGCTCCCCCGCGCCGAGCCCTTCGCCTCCGACCTGGTGCTGCGGGGCCTGCGCGATACCGGCGCCGTCACGGTCCGGCTGCACACCGAACCGCACCTGGTCTCCCGGCACGACCCCGAGGACACCGGCGTCGGCCGCATCCACGGCGGTCCGGTGACCATCGTCCTCGACGACGGGGAGCTCGAGGTCGACGAACTGATCGTCGCCACCGGCCGCACACCCGCCACCGAAGCGCTCGGCCTGGACACCGTCGGCCTGCCCGCGGGTTATATCGAGGTCGACGACCAGCTGACCGTCCGCGACGTGCCCGGCGACTGGCTCTATGCGATCGGCGACGTGAATCACCGTGCGGCCCTGACCCATATGGGCAAGTACCAGGCCAGGGTGTGCGGTGACGTGATCGCCGCCCGCGCCGAGGGCAAGCCCCTCGACCGCCCGCGCTACACCGCGAGCGCCGACCATCAGCAGATACCCCAGGTCGTCTACACCGCACCGGAACTCGCGTCCGTCGGCCTCACCGAGAAGGAGGCGCGCGCCGCGGGCCACGCCGTCGACACCGTCGAGATGGACATCGCCGTGGCGGGCTCGGCCCTGTCCCGCGACGACTTTCACGGCCGCGCGAAACTCGTCGTCGACACCGCTACCGACCGGCTGCTCGGCGCGACCTTCGTCGGCCCCGACATGGGCGACCAGCTGCACGCGGCCACCATCGCGGTGGTCGGCCGGGTTCCGCTGGAGACGCTGTGGCACGCGGTCCCCGCGTTTCCCTCGGTCAGCGAGTTCTGGCTGCGCCTGCTGGAGGCGTGGCGCGAGAAGCGGTGAGCTACTTGAGCAGGCGCGACATCCGCCGGTCGGCGAGCACCTTGCCGCCGGTCTGGCAGGTGGCGCAGTACTGGAAGGACCGCTCCGCGTAGGACACCTCGCGCACGGTGTCACCACAGACCGGGCACGGCTGCCCGGTCCGCGCGTGTACCCGCATGCCCGAACGCTTCTCACCCTTGAGCCGGGCCGCGTCCTGCCCGGCCGACCGGTCGACGGCATCGAGCAGCACCTCGCGCATGGCGGTGTACAACTGCGAAACCTTGTCCGCCTGCAGTGTTTTCGTATTGGCGAACGGGGAGATCTTGGCGGTGTGCAGGATCTCGTCGGAGTAGGCGTTGCCGATACCGGCGAGCAGCGTCTGATCGACGAGCGCGGTCTTGATCCGCTGCGACGTGCCGTTGAGCAGCGCGGCGAACTCGTCCTCGGTCACCGCCAGCGCGTCCGGCCCGAGCCGCGCGATACCGGGCACGGCCTTCGGATCGTCGACGACGTAGACCGCGAGCCGCTTCTTGGTCCCCGCCTCGGTGAGATCGATCGAGGGCGTCGCGCCCTCCGGCGTGAAGAAGTGCACCCGCAAAGCCAGCGGCGACTTCCCACCGGGCTTGGGCGGCAACGGATTCGGCTCGTCCACCCACCGCAGCCAGCCGCCGCGCGACAGGTGCGTGATCAACCACAGCCCGCCGCAATCCATCCCGAGGAACTTCCCCCACCGCCCAGCGCCGGTGACATCACGCCCGGACAGCGCCGTGACCGGCGGGTCGAACGTCTTGACCGCGCTCAGCGCGGCCACGTCGACCCGCCCAACCACCGCGCCGACCGCATGATCCCGCAGGAACTGCGCCAGCGCCTCTACCTCGGGTAGCTCGGGCACCCGGCCAGTTTATCGCTCACCTGCCCCGCAGGAGGTAGACGTCCATGATCCAGCCCTTGGCGGCGCGCAGTTCCGCGCGGCGGGTCACGATCCGCTGTTCCACCTCGCGCAGCGGGCCCTCGATCAGGGTTTCGTCGGGCATGCCCAGGTAGGCGCCCCACCAGATGTGCACGTCGTCGCCGGGGATCTCGGTGAACGAGCAGTCGCCGTCGAGCATCACCACCGTCGAGCCGGCGCCGAGGCCTTCCTCGCGCAACCGGCGGCCGGTGGTGACGTGGACGGGCTCACCGATCCGGTGCAACACCATACGGTGCCGGGCGGCCAGCGCGGCGACGCTGGTGACGCCGGGGATCACCTCGTAGTCGAACTCGACGCGGCCACGGGCCAGCACATGCTCGACCATGCGCAACGTGCTGTCGTAGAGCGCGGGATCGCCCCAGACCAGGATCGCGCCGACCCCGTCCACCTCGTCGAACGCGGCCTCGAGCAGCTCGGCGCGGCGTTCGTGCCAGTCCCCGACGGCGCCCGCGTAGTCGTCGGGGGTGCGGTCGCGCGGCGGGTCGGTGATCTCGATGATCCGGTGCGGTCCGTCGACGTGCTCGGCCAGGATCGCGGTGCGCACGTCGACCAGTTCCTGCTTCTCGGCGCCCTTGCCGATCACGAAGAAGGCGTCGGCGTGTCGCATGGCCTTGACTGCCTGCATCGTCACCTGGTCGGGGTCTCCGGCACCGATGCCGATCACGTAGAGCTTGCGCATACGCGGAGAGCTTGCCAGGTGTCGTGCACCGTAGAATCGCCAGGCGTGGCCACCCCTGACACGCAGTACGAGGACCTGCTCCGGCACGTGCTGGAGCACGGCACGCCCAAAGCCGATCGCACCGGCACCGGAACCCGCAGCATCTTCGGTCATCAGCTGCGCTACGACCTGGCCGAGAGCTTTCCGCTGATCACCACCAAGCGGGTCCACCTCAAGTCGATCGTCTACGAATTGCTGTGGTTCCTGCGCGGCGATTCCAATGTGTCCTGGCTGCGCGAACACGGTGTCACCATCTGGGACGAATGGGCCGACGCCAAGGGCGAGCTCGGCCCGGTCTACGGCGTGCAGTGGCGTTCGTGGCCCACCCCGGACGGCACCCACATCGACCAGATCGCCCAGGTACTGCACACCCTGCGCACCGACCCGGACTCGCGCCGGATGATCGTCTCGGCCTGGAACGTGGCCGACCTGGACAAGATGGCGCTGGCGCCGTGCCACGCCTTCTTCCAGTTCTATGTCGCCGACGGCAAGCTGTCGTGCCAGCTGTATCAGCGCAGCGCCGACCTGTTCCTCGGCGTGCCGTTCAATATCGCCAGCTACGCCCTGCTCACCCTGATGATGGCCCAGCAGACCGAGCTCGAGCCCGGCGAGTTCATCTGGACCGGCGGCGACGTGCACATCTACGACAACCACGTCGAGCAGGTGCGCGAACAGCTCAGCAGGGAGCCGTACCCGTTCCCGACCCTGCACCTGCGCGCGGCGCCGAGCCTGTTCGACTACAGCTACGAGGACGTCGAGCTCACCGGCTACCAGCACCACCCGGCCATCAAGGCGCCGGTGGCGGTGTGAGTCGCGGTATCAACCTGATCTGGGCGCAGACCGCCGACGGCGTCATCGGCGTCGACAACACCATCCCGTGGCGCCTGCCCGAGGACATGGCCAATTTCCGGGACACCACCATGGGTCACCCGGTGATCATGGGCAGGCGCACCTGGGATTCGCTGCCCGCCTCGTTCCGTCCGCTGGCCGGGCGCCGCAACATCGTGGTCACCCGCCAGACTGATTGGGCAGCCGAGGGCGCCGAACGCGCGGGCTCGCTGCCCGACGCGCTGGCGATCGCGGGCGATGTCGACGTGTGGGTGGCCGGCGGCGGCGAGATCTACCGCGCCGCGCTCCCGCTGGCCACATCGCTGCTGGTCACCGAGGTCGACACGTCCGTCGACGGCGATGCCTTCGCCCCGGCCATCGGGCCCGAGTGGCACGCGCCCGAAACCCCGTGGCAGGAGTCGAAAACCGGTCTCCGGTACCGGATTCGCCACTACACCCGGCACTGACAACGCTTGGCTAACGGTCGCGGGAAACGCCCGACCGCGGGCACGGTCTCGGGCATACTCCTGGATACCAGCCCGCGAGAGCCTGCGAAAGGCGCGATGTCATGGACAAGAAATCGCTGACCGCGGTGGCCCGTCAACAGCTCAAGCTGGCGGCCACCTCGACGAGCGGCCGGAGTTCGCAGACCGTCATCGGCGGCCACACACATGTGCTGCGCCAGACCGTCGTCGCCCTGACCGAGGGCCAGAGCCTGGCCGAGCACGACAACGCGGGCGATGCCACGATCCAGGTCCTCACCGGCACGCTGATCCTGATCGCGGGCACCGACGAATGGAAGGGCTCGGCCGGTGATCTCATCGTTGTCCCGCGCGCCCGGCACAGCGTCAAAGCCATCGATGACGTGGCCTTCCTCTTGACCGTCGCGAAATAGGCCACCGGGCGCCGGTCGCCCGGAATGTGCTGACACACCAGGGCACTGATCGAACCTGTCGGTTCGGAGCCGTACTGTGGACGCCATGGGTGAGCCACAGCCGATCCTCGATCCACTCACGCCTGCCGCGATCTTTCTCGTCGCCACCATCGACGAAGGCGGCGAGTCCGCGGTTCGCGACCTGTTGTCCGACATCACCGGATTACGGCGTTCCGTCAGCTTCCGGGTGCCCGGTGACGGGCTGTCCTGTGTCACCTCGATCGGCTCGCAGGCCTGGGACCGGCTCTTCGCCGGCCCGAAACCCGCTGAGCTGCATGAGTTTCCCGGCTACAACGGCCCCATCCACAGCGCGCCTGCCACGCCAGGCGACCTGCTGTTCCATATCAAGGGCGAGACCCAGGGCCCGTGCTTCGAGCTGGCCATGGTGATCGGCGAGCGCCTGCGCGGCGCGGCCACGATCGTCGACGAGACCGTCGGCTTCCGCTACTTCGAACAGCGCGACCTGCTCGGTTTCGTCGACGGCACCGAGAATCCCGAGGGCAAAGCCGCGGCCTCGGCGGCACTGATCGGTGACGAGGACCCCGAATTCACCGGCGGCAGCTACGTGATCGTGCAGAAGTACACCCACCCGCTCGACCAGTGGAACGCGCTGTCGATCGAGGAGCAGGAGCGGGTGATCGGGCGAACCAAGCTCGCCGACTACGAACTGCCCGACGACGTGAAACCGGCCGACTCGCACGTGGCGGTCAACACCCTGGTCGACCCCGACGGCACCGAGCGCCAGATCATGCGCGCCAACATGCCGTTCGGCACCATCGGCACCGGCGAGTTCGGCACGTACTACATCGCCTACGCCGCGACCCCGAGCGTCACCGAGCGCATGCTCGAACGGATGTTCCTCGGCACCGGCGAGGCCGCCTACGACCGCATCCTCGACTTCTCGTTCGCGGTCACCGGCACCCTGTTCTTCACCCCCACCGTCGATTTCCTCGACGACCTGCCCGAGGCACCCGAAACCGTCGCCACCGAAGAAGAGTCCGATTCCCTGCCCGAATTCGTCCCGGTGGAGCAGGCGAACGCCAGCTCGGACGGCTCACTCGCCATCGGCTCGATGAAAAGGAGTATCTGAATGAACAACCTGCATCGCGAACTCGCGCCGATCAGCGGCGAGGCCTGGGAGCAGATCGAAGAGGAAGCCACCCGCACGTTCAAGCGCAATATCGCGGGCCGCCGGGTCGTCGACGTGTCGGGCCCGCACGGGCTCACCTATTCAGCGCTCAACCGCGGCAGGCTGACCAAGATCTCCTCCCCGGACGACGGTGTCCAGGCGCATCAGCGGGTGGTGCAGCCACTGATCGAACTCCGCGTGCCGTTCACCCTGTCCCGCCAGGAACTCGACGACGTCGAGCGCGGCGCGGGCGACGCCGACTTCGACAACCTCAAGGCCGCGGCCCAGAAGATCGCCTTCGCCGAGGACCGCGCGATCTTCGAGAGCTACGCCGCCGCGGGCATCACCGGCATCCGCGCCGCCGCGTCCAACGAACCGGTCGAGCTGCCGGGCAATGTCGTCGACATTCCCGACGCGATCTCGCACGCGCTCACCGGGCTGCGCCTGGCGGGCGTGCAGGGCCCGTACTCGGTGGTGCTCAGCGCCGAGCTGTACACGCAGGTCAGCGAGACCTCCGATCACGGCCACCCGATCCGCACCCACATCGAGCGGCTGCTCGACGGCGAGATCATCTGGGCGCCCGCGATCAGCGGCGGTTTCGCGCTCACCACCCGCGGCGGCGACTTCGAGCTGGCCCTCGGCCAGGACCTGTCGATCGGCTACCTCAGCCACGACGCCGAGACCGTGCGGCTGTACTTCCAGGAGTCCTTCACCTTCCTCGTGGAGACCTCCGAAGCGGCGGTTTCGCTCGGCTCGTGATCGCGGCGCGGTGACCACCGCTAGGGTGGGCGCGAGTCGTGGAGAGGGAGGTTCGCATGGCGGTCGTGCGTGCCGGTGTCGTGCCCGCTGGTCGGAGCCTGTTCTACTGCCTGATCGGGGTGCTGGCCACCATGGGCGTCGTCGGGTTGTTCCTGGCGATGTTCGGGGTGAACCGGGTCGTCACCGGGATCCTCGTCGGTGCGATCGCCGGGGTCGCGGCGGGCGTCGCGCTGTTCGTGCGTGATGTCGTCGAGCTCACCGAGCACGCGATCCACGCCAGGACCCCGTTCCGTTCGGCGACGGTGCCGTGGGATCGCGTCGTCGCCGGCCGGTTCACCCTCGACGAGCGGTCCCGCTGGGCACTGGCGCTCGACCTGACCGGCGAGACCACCGACGAACTGATCCTGCTGTCCATCCCGCCGGTCGTCGGCCCGGTCGCGGGCGCCTACGACATGCGTAAACGCGAACAGGTGACCGAGATCCGGGAGATGCTGCGCGCCAAGCGGATTCCGATCACCGTGCTCCCCGAGATCGCGGGCGCGCTGAACCGGCACTGGCAGATCGCCCCACCGACGTCGCGCTGACCCGGCGCTCACCGCCGAATGCCGATCCTGGCGCTCGGCAAACGAACTCACCGAATGATCAGCGCAGCGTGCGGAAGAACTCACGCACGTCGGTGGTGAGCAGTTCCGGTTCCTCCAGCGCCGCGAAGTGCCCGCCCCGATCGACGTCGTTCCAGCGGACGATGGTGTTCTCCGCCTCGTCGAAGCGGCGGATCGCCACATCGTGGGCGAGCACGAGCACACCGGTCGGCACGCCCGAATTCTCCGGCACCGCACCCCATTCCCCTGGCTGCGCGTAGCCGACATAGCCCGCGGACCCCGCGGTCCCGGTGAGCCAGTAGATCATCGCGTTGGTCAGCAGCCGATCACGATCGATGATCTTGTCGGGCAGCGTCTCGCGCGGGTGCGTCCACTCCCTGAACTTGTCCAGGATCCACGCCAGCTGCCCGATCGGCGAGTCGACCAGCCCATAGGCGAGGGTCTGCGGACGGGTGGACTGCACGGCGATGTAGCCGAACTCCTCGTTCATGAACGCCTCGATCCGCCGGATGCGGTCGCGCTCGAGCTCGGTCAGGCTCGCGCTGACCTCCTCGGACAGCGGCAGCTGCGGGAACGAGCCCGCGCCACCGTTGACGTGCACGCCGATCACCCGATCCGGCGCCACCCGCCCCACTTCCGGGCTCACCGCCGCGCCGAAATCGCCGCCCTGCACCCCGAAGCGCTGGTATCCGAGCCGGGTCATCAGCTCGGCCCACGCCTGCGCGATCCTGCGCACGGTCCACCCACCCTCGGTGACCGGTCCGGAGAACCCGAAGCCGGGCAGTGCCGGGATCACCACATGGAAAGCGCCGGCCGGGTCGCCGCCGTGTGCGCGGGGGTCGGTCAGCGGGCCGATCAGGTCGAGGAATTCCGCGACCGAACCGGGCCAGCCGTGTGTCAGCAGCAGCGGCACCGCATCGGGTTCGGCCGAGCGCACGTGCAGGAAGTGGATGCGCTGTCCGTCGATCACGGTCGTGAACTGTTCGTGCGCATTGAGTTTCGCTTCCTCGGCGCGCCAGTCGTAACCGGTGCGCCAGTGGTCGACGAGCTCACGCAGGTAGTGGGTCGGCACACCGGTGTCCCAGTCGTCGCCGGGCAGCGCGGCGGGCCAGCGCGCGGTGTCGAGCCGGTTGCGCAGGTCGTCGAGCTGCTGTTGCGGAATGTCGATTCGGAATCGCTGGATTTCGTCGCTCATGAAGACAACGATAGGAGCCACCTAGGACAGATTCCGCCCTAGCTGTCGGGCAGAATTTCCTTCATGTTGGAGACATCAGCCCGCCTGCTCCGCCTGCTGTCGCTGTTGCAGACTCCCCGCGACTGGACCGGCACCGAACTCGCCGAGCGCTTGGAAGTCGACGCGCGCACGGTGCGCCGCGATATCGAGAAGCTGCGCGCACTCGGCTATCCGGTCGACGCGACGCCCGGCGTCGGCGGCTACCGGCTCGGCGCGGGCGCGAAGCTGCCGCCGCTCCTGCTCGACGACGACGAAGCGGTGGCCGTCGCCATCGGTCTGCGAACCGCGGCGGGCGGCACCGTCGCCGGTATCGAGGACAGCTCCCTGCGGGCCCTCTCCAAACTCGAGCAGGTCCTCCCGTCACGCTTGCGCCACCGGGTCAGCCTGCTGCACTCGGTCACCGTCACGGTCCCCGCCGCCACCACTCCCGTCGATCCCGATGTCCTCACCGCCGTCGCGGGCGCCATCCGCGACAACCATCGTCTCCGATTCGACTACCGAACCCACGACGGCACAGCGACACTGCGCACCGTCGAACCCCACCGCCTGGCCCACACCGGCCGCCACTGGTACCTCATCGCCTGGGACACCGACCGCGCCGACTGGCGCACCTACCGCGCCGACCGCCTCACCCCGCGCATCCCCACCGGCCCCCGCTTCACTCCCCGCGAAGCCCCCGACCTCGACCTGGGCGGCTACCTCACCCGAGGCGTCACCACCTCCCCCTATCGGTACCAGGCCACCATCACCCTCGCGGTCCCCGCCGCTGCCGCCGCCGACCGCATCGCCCCCACCGTCGGCGTCATCGAACCCCTCGACCCCGAAACCTGCCTCCTGCGTACCGGCGCCGACGACCTCACCGAACTGGCCGTCTATATCGCCTCCTTCGACTTCCCCTTCCGAGTCAACGAACCCCCTGAACTCATCACCCACCTCCGCACCCTCGCCACCCGCTTCGCCGAGGCCGCTGCGCCCTAGGACTCGAAGAGAGCTACGCGCTCGGCCGCGCTGTGAATCTCCGCCGGTAGTCCGAGGGCGACACACCGAGCCGCGCGATGAAAGCCCGCCGCAATGCCTCGGCGCTGGCGAACCCGGCATCAGCGGCGGCCCTGCTCACCGAGCTGCCCGCCTCGAGCCGGGTGCGGGCCAGATCGAACCGTGCGCTCGCCGCGTACTCGGCCGGGCTGAGCCCGACCTCCTCGGCGAAGAGCCGGGTGAGATGGCGCGGGCTCACATTGACGTGCCGCGCGAGGTCCCGCACGCTGTGCCGCTTGGCCGGATCCCGCGCGATGAGATCGGTCACCGCGCGCACCGGTCCCGGCGGCAACGCGGCCGCGCGCAGCGGTGTCGAGAACTGGGTCTGCCCACCGGAACGCTGCAGGTAGACCAGCAGGCCCTGCGCGACCTGACGCGCGATGGAACTGCCGAGATCGTCGGCCACCAGCGCGAGCGCGAGGTCGATACCGGCGGCGACGCCGGCCGAGGTCGCGATGTCGGCCTCCTGCACGAAGATTCGATCCGCCTGCACGTCGACGCGCGGGTACCGGCGCGCGAGTTCGGCGGCGAACTTCCAGTGCGTGGTCGCGCTGCGACCGTCCAGCATTCCCAGTTCGGCGAGCACGAAGGCGCCGCTGCAGATCGAGACGACCCGGCGGCTCCGCGCGGCGAGGGCGCGCGTGGCCTCGACCAGATCAGGTCGGACGAAGTCGGCGGGACGGACTTCGCTCCCCGGTATGACGAGCGTGTCCAGCGCGGGCGCGTCCGCCGCCGCAGCCGTCACGGCAACTCCCTGGCCGACCGAGCTGTGCACGGGTGCGCCGCTGGGTGAGAACAGCAAGACCTCGTAGGCATCGGCGAATTGATTCGCCTCGATGAAAACCTCTGCGGGACCGATGTAATCGAGCGCTTTCACCCCGTCGAACAGGAGAAACCCGATACGTCGTGTCCCACTAGATGCGTTGTGGCGGACACGATCCGGGGGTAGAGACATGCCGATAAATCTAATGCTTGTCCGAAATGGCGGGATCCGCGGCCGTTCCGGTAGGCGACAGCCGACGTCCTTCCGACAACTATGGGCAACCTATCCATCCGCACCTCCGACGGGAGCGCAATGCCCTACTTCACCACCTCCGACGGCGCCGAGATCTACTTCTCCGACTGGGGCACCGGTCAACCCGTCGTCTTCAGCCACGGCTGGCCGCTCAGTTCCGATGCGTGGGCGCTGGAGCGCAAGACCTTCGCCGACGCCGGCTACCGCGTCATCGCGCACGACCGCCGCGGTCACGGCCGCTCGTCGCAGCCGTGGCAGGGCAACGACATGGACACCTACGCGCGTGACCTCGCCGAGCTCGTCGAATCGCTGGACCTGCGCGATGTCATCGTCATCGGGCACTCGACCGGCGGTGGCGAGGTCGTGCGCTACGCCGCGCAGCACGGCAGGGACCGGGTCGCCAAGGTCGTCACCATCGGCGCGGTGCCGCCGATCATGCTCGCGACCGAAACCAACCCCGACGGCCTGCCGATCGAGGTGTTCGACGGCATCCGCGCCGGCGTGCTCGCCGACCGCTCGAACTTCTACCAGGAACTCGCCCCCTCGTTCTTCGGCTTCAACCGCGAGGGCGTCGCCGTCTCGAAGGGCGCGCAGGACGACTTCTGGCGCCAGGGCATGCTCGCGGGTATCCAGGCCGCCTACGAGTGCGTCGCCGCGTTCTCGGCGACCGATTTCACCGAGGACCTGAAGGCGCTCGAGGTGCCGATCTTCATCGCGCACGGTGACGACGACCAGATCGTGCCGATCGCGGGTGCCGCGCTGAAGTCGATCGAGCTCGTGCAGAACGGGACGCTGAAGGTGTACCCCGGCGCTCCGCACGGCATCTTCGGCTCCTACCAGCAGGAGCTCATCCAGGACATCCTGGCGTTCATCAAGAGCTGAGGACCGTCGGCGCGGTGCCACGCACCGGCACCGCGCCGGTACCGCTCAGGCGGGATCGATGTCGATCTCGCCCAGGCGCGCGAGGAGCGCGTCGGCCGCCGCGCCGACCTCGCCACGGTGCCCGACTATGCGCATGATCGCGTCCGGGATGACGCGCTCGGTCTCGACGGCCGCGGTCCCCTCGTCGGACCGGATGGCGATCACCGTCTCGACCAGCCGGAACGGCAGAATGCGTACCTCATCGGACTGCCCTGCGGCAGCGCAGGATTCGGCGGTGAGTCGTTCGTAGTGCCCGCGCAACTCGTCCCGGTGGCGCCGGAACACGAGGAACCGTTCGGTGCGCAGTTCGGGCAGCAGATACAGCGCGCCGAGATTCCATCGCGCGCTGCGCAACTGGCGCACGTCGAACAGGGCGAGTGCGTAGAGCTTCGTCGCGGCGGGCTCCGGCTCGCCGAGCATCCGCTGTGCCAATTCGGCCGGGCCTGCGACGGTTTCGGCCAGCAGGGCGTCGAGGATGTCGTCCTTGGCCGCGAAGTGGTGATACAGCGAGGCCTGTCTGATGCCGACCGCGTCGGCCACCGCCCTGGTGGAGGTGTTGGCATAGCCCTTGGTGGTGAACAGCTCCGCCGCCGCGTCGAGGATCTCCGCGCGCGGCGTGGTTCCCTGCCTGCGCCGCTGTTCCAGCCGGGGACGCCCGGGACCGAGGTTTGCCACCTCCCGATTCTGTCATCGGGCCCCGACCAGGGCCGAAGCGGGCAGCTCACCAGCGAAGATGCCGCGCGGTCGAATTTCTGTCATTTGATAGAAACTTGGGCAACGCAGAAGTTACCGCAGGCCCCACACCCGATACACGCCGGACACCGTTCGAGCGATCGCGAGCGCAAAACTATCGCCTGATAGATATTTGGCCGCACCGCCGAAGGACACCGACATGGCCACGACTCTCGATTCCCCCGCCGAACCGCTCGACTCCGGCCGCGACAGTGCCGACCTGGCGGCGTTCGGCTATCAGCCGGTCCTGCATCGCAAGCTGGGACGCTACGCGTCGTTCGCGGCAGGCTTCTCGTTCGTCTCCATCCTCACCACGATCTTCCAGTTCTTCGGCTTCGGCTATTCGTTCGGCGGCGCCGCGTTCTTCTGGACCTGGCCGCTGGTCTTCGCCGGCCAGTTCCTGGTGGCGCTGAATTTCGCCGAGCTGGCCGCCCGGTACCCGATCTCGGGCTGCATCTATCAGTGGTCGCGCCGCCTGGCCGGCGGGCTGATCGGCTGGTTCGCCGGCTGGATGATGGTGATCGCGCAGGTCGTCACGGCCGCCGCGGCCGCCATCGCCCTGCAGGTCGTGCTGCCGACGATCTGGAGCGGCTTCCAGATCATCGGCACCGACACCGCGCTGACCTCCCGCGACGGCGCGATGAACGCGGTCCTGCTCGGCAGCGTGCTGCTGGTGGTGACCACCACGATCAATGTCATCGGCATCGACCTGATGGCCAGGATCAACTCGATCGGCGTCACCATCGAGATCGTCGGCGTGCTGGCGATCATCGCGCTGTTCTTCACCAGCGCCGAGCGCGGGCCCGGTGTCGTCACGCAGACCGACCAGGCCGCGCCCGGCCCGTACTGGGCGGCGTTCCTGGTCTCCGGCCTGATGGCCGCGTACGTGATGGTCGGCTTCGACTCCGCCGGTGAGCTGTCCGAGGAGACCAAGAATCCGCGCCGGGTCGCGCCGCGCACCATCCTGCTCGCCCTGTCGGTCTCGGCGCTCGGCGGCGGACTCATGCTGCTCGGCGCGCTGATGGCCGCGCCGAGCCTGTCCGACGGCGAATTGGTCTCCGGTGGACTGGCTTACGTCATCACCTCGAAGCTGAACAGCCCCGCCGGATCGGTCCTGCTCGGCTGTGTCGCGGTCGCGGTGATCGTGTGCACGCTGGCGATCCAGACCGCGGGCTCGCGCCTGCTGTTCTCGATGGCGCGTGACGGCAAGCTGCCGTTCGCGACGACCCTCGCGACCGTGCATCCGCGCTTCGGCACACCGGTGTGGCCAGCGGTAGTGATCGGCGCGCTCGGCATCGGGCTGCTGGTGCTCAACCTGGGCAACCCGGCCATCTTCGCGACCCTGGCCAGTGTCTGCATCGTCAGCCTGTATCTGGCGTATCTGCTGGTCACCGTGCCGCTGCTGGTGCGCAGGATCAAAGGCATGCCCGCACTGGACGACCCGACGCTGTTCAGCCTCGGTCGCTGGGGCATTCCGATCAACGCGCTCGCGGTGGTCTGGGGCATCGCGATGGTGATCAACCTGGCCTGGCCCCGCCCCGAGGTGTACACGCCCGCGGGCGGTAGCTGGTGGCAGCTGTGGGCAGGTCCGCTGTCGGTGGCCGTGATCCTCACCGCAGGCGCGATCGTGTACCGCTTCGTGGTGGCCACCAAGGACAAACTCCCCCTGGCCGAAACCGCGCCCGCCGCAGCCTAATTCATCTGGCACACCCCCAATCGACCCCGACCGCCCCCTCAGCCACGCACGCCCCGACCTCGAGGAGGGGCAGGCCGCGCAGCGGCCGTCGCGGCCGTCCCGCCGGTCAGGCGCCGTTGCGTACGCGACGAAGGAGCAAGCACCGGTGCCTGACCGGCGGGACAGGAGGGGCCGCGACCTCGAGCGCGCCAGCGCTCCGAAGACTC